>JBFFSH010000004.1:0-55618 GCA_041572575.1 Thermodesulfobacteriota bacterium | reverse complement strand
GATGATAAGGGAGAATATATTGATGAAAAAAACAACATCGGGCTTGCACACGCAAGGCTTTCTATACTTGATGTTTCTTCTCTTGGCAGACAGCCCATGTCTAATGATAAAGGCACAGTATGGGTTACATACAACGGAGAGCTGTATAACTTTAAGGAAATAAGGCAGGAGCTTATCCAGCAGGGCTACAGTTTTAAGAGCAATTCCGATACCGAGGTTCTTATAAAGGCCTATGAACAGTGGGGAATTGACTGTATACACAAGTTTATAGGAATGTTTGCAATTGCCCTGTGGGACTCAAGAGAAAAGAAACTCTTTCTCATTCGTGACAGAGCCGGAGTAAAACCCCTTTATTACTATCATAACAACGGTCTGTTACTATTTGCTTCAGAACTAAAAGCGCTTCATGAACATCCTAAATTTCCAAAAGAAATAGATTATCGTGTTCTGCCGACATATTTAAAATATGGGTTTATATCAAACCCAAGGACTATTTTTAAGGATACTAACTGCGTAAGACCAGGTCATTATGTTTGTTTTGAAGATCATACAATTAATGAAGTTAAATACTGGGATATTTTAGATCACTATTTAAAGGATAAGCTTACACACTCCGAGTATGAAATTACAGAACAGCTTGAAGAGATGCTTATCGACTCATTCAAATACAGGATGGTATCGGATGTTCCGGTGGGTGTGTTTTTAAGCGGTGGGGTAGATTCGAGCATAGTAACTGCCCTTCTTCAAAAAAACATGAGTTCTAAGCTAAAAACCTTCTCAATAGGGTTTTATGAAGATAAATACAATGAAGCTTGTCATGCAAAGAGGATTGCAGATTATCTTGGCACAGACCACACGGAGTACTATGTGTCCGGTAAGGAAGCACTGGATGTAGTAGACAGGCTTGCAGAAATATATGACGAGCCGTTTGGAGACAATTCTGGTATCCCTACATATCTTGTATCAAAGCTTGCAAGGCAGGATGTCACGGTGGCCCTTTCTGCAGATGGCGGTGACGAGATGTTTTTTGGTTATAACAGATACAACAAGGCAGTGTACTATTATGACCATATAAACCGTTACCCCTCTGCGATCAAGAATCTGATACAAAAAACAATATCCGGCATAAGTCCAGATAGCGTGGAGTATCTATACGGCCACCTTAAATTTTTGCTGCCAGAAGTTAGAGGAGTGTTTGATAAATACTCAAGTTTTCAGGCGATGATAGAGCAGGGAGTAAAAAGAAATCTCAAAAATATACATAAAATAACTCATGCCAAATGGAGAGATAATGAGTTAGATGAACTTATAATCGACCCATATTCCATTCCTTTTACAGATGAAGTGTTTGATGAAAGCTTTTGCCGCTTAAGCGAAGATGATTATATGAATCAGATGCTTGCTGCGGATTTTAAAACCTATATGTGTGATGACATACTCACAAAAGTGGACAGGGCTTCTATGAGCGTGAGTCTTGAGAGCAGAGAGCCGCTTCTTGACCACAGGCTGCTCGAATTTGCAGCCCGTATACCGTCACATCTAAAACACAAGGATGGACAGTCTAAATATATTTTAAAAAAAGTGCTGGAAAAATATATTCCTCGCGACCTGTGGGACAGGCCAAAAAGAGGTTTTACTTCCCCTGTGCTTAAATGGCTTACAACTGATCTTAAGCCTCTTGTACAACATTATCTGGGTGAAGAAAAAATAAAGCAGGATGGCATATTCTGTCCTAAAACAACAAAGTCCTGGGTGGATAAACTATATAATGGTAAAAGTGTAAAGGCAGAAAGGATCTGGTATATGCTGATGTTTCAAATATGGAAAGAAAGGTGGATGCACTAATACTCTCCAGGGTCTCCAGGGGGCTTAAGCTACAGGGTTGTCATCTGAGTTATATAAGGACTTAAAGAGATTATAGTAATTTTCAATCATTTCTTCTTCAGTAAATCTCTGTACAATCATCTGTTTTCCATTTTTGCCCATTGTTTGTGCAAGTCCGGGATCAGAAAGAATTTTTAAAATAGCCTGCGCTATTTGTTCGGGACTCTCTGAATCTACCAAGAATCCGGTTTTACCGTCTATAACAGATTCAATAGAGCCGCTGTCATTTCCAACTATAACGGGTTTTGCCCTCGCGCTTGCTTCAAGCACCGCGTTTGGAAGTCCCTCGACCTTGTTGTTCCAAAACCTGTTGGCATGAATAAAGAGGTCGCAAAGGTCCAGACAGTGTATGATTTCGTCGTGATCGACGCCTCCGGTGAAAATAACTTTATCTTCCAGCCCCAATGACCTGGCAAGTTCTTTAAACTGAGTTTCATACCTGCCTGTGCCTACTATTAGATATCTAAAGTCACCAAGCTCATCCTCTGCCAATTTAAGCGCCCTTATTACATTGTCCTGCCCTTTTCTAGGTAGAATTCTTGCAATCGTAACCAATATTTTTTCATCAGTTTTTATTGAATACGTTTTTTTTATTTTATTAAGTTTTTTATTATCTGTAGATTTAGAAATTAGTTGTTCACTTATTCCATTGTTTATTACTGTTATTTTCTCTCCATCTACTCCAACTTGTAAAAGCAGGTCCTTTGAATAATTGCTTACGGCTATAATTTTTTTAGATATTTTATATAACCTGGCAATTGGATATTTTAGTAATTTTTTAAATGGTTTATTGCCTAGAAAACAGGTTGTTATTCCAGAACCTGCTACCCTTGCAATAGAAGTGAAATCACAAAAATAGCTTACAAAGCCACCGGTTGCTTCTGCTTCTTCCGTTATAAACAAGACGAGGTCTGGTTTTATTTTTTTCAAAGAAATATAAAAAAAGATACTCGATATTAAATAGTATAAAATAGGAATAAATTTTGCGATCTTTGAACGTAATATTGGAACTCTTACTATTTTCTCACCATGCTCTTTATCAACACTTTCATCTCCGGCTCCATAGGAAGGTGCTAATATAAATATTTCCAGATCATCTTTCTTGGACAGACCTCTTATAAGTTTGTAACTGGTGGTTGCAAGCCCGCCAAGAAACGGCGGGTATTCGTGAGTATAGATTAGAATCTTCATTGCTTAAGGCCTGTTGGATAGAAATAATCCAATATATTTGTTATAGTATTCTGTTTTTTAATGGATTTACTATATTTGGATAAAAATATATTAGTTAGGAGATTTTATGTCAGATATTCAAACTAGTTTATTAAAGTCAATGTGTACAGGACTTGGAGAGGGCAACTCTAATATTGAAGCTCTTGCTTCGAAGATAAAAGAAGATTTTCCTGAAAAAGACAAGGCTGAACTAAAAGGAGAAATACTCGATGAGCTTAAAGGGATGGTCTCATCAGGACAGCTTCAAATTATTACAACAGGCTGGGAATTTGGCAATGAATTCTTCTATATTTGCTCCAAAAAACTCTAAGCCCTTGAACAACTAAGCATAATGCTTATTGTATAACCTTTAAAAATGACAGGCTATATTAATCAATTTAAGAATTATTTGGACTCTGAACGAAATTACTCTGCCCATACCTTAAGAGCCTATGGTAAGGACCTGGACGACTTTGCCCGGTTTTTGCAGTCTAAGAATATAGCATCTGATCTAAATGAAATTAATGATTCACATATTCGCATGTATATGGGACTTCTAAACACGAAAAACTCTAAATCTACCATTGAAAGGAAGCTTGCCTCACTTCGTGCTTTCTTTGATTATCTGCAAAAAGAAAAAATTATTAAGTCAAATCCGGCAAAGCTCATTCCTACACCAAAAAAAGAGAAGAAACTCCCGGTATTTTTATCAGTCGATGAAATGTTCAGGCTCATAGACCAGAGTGTTTATAAAGGAGTGCGGGGCATAAGGGATAAAGCCATGCTCGAACTCATGTATTCAAGTGGTATTCGCGTTGGTGAGCTTGTAAATTTAAAACTAGATAGTTTGAATATTGATAAAAATGAACTCAAGCTTCTTGGTAAAGGCAGCAAGCAGCGAATCGTTCCCGTAGGAAAAAAGGCTATCGAATCGCTTTTGGAATATTTGCAGAAAAGAGAGCTGTTAAAACCAAAGACAGATAATGTTTTTATAAATAACAGAGGTGACAAAATATCCGAAAGAAGCATAGGACGGATTGTTAAAAAGTTTGCTCAGGCTGCATCACTCAGCAAGAATATCAGCCCCCATGCGCTCAGGCACTCATTTGCCACGCATCTTCTTGGAAGCGGCGCTGATCTAAGAGCAATACAGGATATGCTCGGGCACTCAAGCCTTTCTGTTACACAAAAATATACACACACTTCCATAGAACGTATCATGGAAGTTTACGATAAAACCCATCCCAGATCATAGAAGTTTTAAGTTAAGAGGATTTTATATATGAAAGATTTAAGAAGCACTACAATTGTTTGTGTTAAGAAAGGAGAAAAAATAGCCATTGCAGGAGACGGACAGGTTACGCTCGGGGCAACTGCTCTAAAGCACACGGCAAAGAAGCTTAGAAGAATTTACAATGACTCGGTTGTCGTGGGATTTGCCGGATCCACGGCTGATGCAATTACTCTTTTTGATAAATTTGAGGCAAAGCTTCAGGAATTCAGGGGAAACCTCAGAAGATCGGCAGTGGAGCTTGGAAAGGACTGGAGAACGGACAGAATCCTGCGCAGGCTCGAAGCGCTTTTAATTGTAGCAGATAAAGAATCGATGTTTTTAATATCGGGAAGCGGGGATATTATAGAGCCTGATGACGATGTGATTGCCATAGGTTCCGGAGGTCCTTTTGCACAGGCTGCTGCAAAGGCTCTTATGAGACATTCTGATCTGGAGATTAAGGAGATAGTAAAACAGTCGCTATTAATTGCTTCAGAAATATGTATTTATACAAACGATAATATAGTTATAGAGGAGTTATAGATTAGTGGATAAAGCTGAAAATAATTTAATCACTCTTACACCAAGAGAAACCGTAACAGAGCTGGATAAGTTTATAGTTGGTCAAAAAGAGGCCAAAAAAGCAGTCTCAATTGCCCTTAGGAACAGGTGGAGAAGGCAGAGGGTGTCAGCTGAGATGAGAGATGAGATTGCGCCAAAAAACATTCTTATGATTGGTCCAACAGGAGTTGGTAAGACTGAAATTGCAAGAAGGCTTGCAAGGCTTTCACAGGCGCCGTTTTTAAAAGTGGAGGCTTCAAAGTTTACAGAGGTTGGCTATGTAGGAAGAGATGTGGAGTCCATGATAAGGGACCTTGCGGATATTGCTGTAAAAATGATAACCGAAGAAGAAAAGAAAAATGTGATCAGCAAAGCTAAGGAACTTGCAGAAGAAAGGATCCTTGACATATTGCTTCCAAAGACAGGCGATGCTGAGCCTGAGGCCGAATCACAGAGCGAGACCAGACAAAAGATGAGAAAGATGTTAAGGGAAGGGAAGCTTGACGACAGGTCAATCGAGATTGAAGTCACTGCCAAAAACTTTCCGCTTCAGATTTTCTCACAGTCGGGCATTGAAGAGATGGATGTAAATATTTCGGATATGCTGGGAAATCTTATGCCCAAAAAGTCCAAGAGAAAAAAGGTCAAAGTTCCCGATGCATTAGAAGCATTGGTTCAGGAAGAGGCCCAGAAGCTTGTAGATATGGATAAGGTTGTAAAGCAGGCCGTGGAAAGGGTGGAGCAGTCGGGAATAGTCTTTGTGGACGAAATAGATAAGATATGCGGGAGGGAAGCTTCGTCCGGCCCTGATGTTTCACGCGAAGGAGTACAGAGGGATCTGCTTCCTATAATTGAGGGCTGTACTGTAAACACCAAACATGGGCTAGTAAAAACCGACCACATTCTTTTTGTTGGAGCAGGGGCATTTCATGTCTCTAAGCCGTCTGACCTCATACCGGAGCTTCAGGGAAGGTTTCCAATCAGGGTAGAGCTTGATGCACTATCTAAAGATGATTTTGTAAGAATCTTAACAGAGCCTAAAAATGCACTCATAAAACAGTACAAGGAGCTTTTAAAGACTGAAAACATTTCTCTTGAATTTACCGATGATGCGATAATAAGGCTTGCCGAGCTGGCAGAAGAGGTAAACGAGACCACAGAGAATATAGGTGCCAGAAGGCTTCATACAATACTGGAAAAGATTCTTGAAGAAATATCATTTGATGCCCCTGATATTCATGATACAGAATTTCGGGTAGATTCAGAGTATATTAAAAACAAAATATCAGACATAGTTAAGGACAGGGATTTGAGCCGCTATATACTCTAGGCTTTTGAAATTTCTCTTACTAGATAAATGAATGAATTAATAAACAAGGCAAAGACACTAAGCGAGGCTCTTCCGTATATAAGGGAGTTTTACGGAAAGACCATTGTTATAAAGTACGGTGGAAGCATAAACTCTCATGAACTTAACAGTTTTGCTCGTGATGTTGTGCTAATGAAATATGTAGGGATGAATCCTGTAGTTATTCACGGCGGCGGCCCGCAGATTGGAGATTACCTATCAAAGCTTGGCATTGATACTGAATTTATTGCAGGTCTAAGGGTTACTACGGATATTGTAATGGAAGTGGCCCAAATGGTGCTGGTAGGAAAGGTAAATCAGGATATCATCACAGCTATTAACCTTCTTGGCGGTACGGCAGTGGGAGTATCCGGCAAGGAAGGCAAACTGATAACAGCCGAGAAACTCGATATAAATAAGTTTGCAAAAGAAAACGGCATAAAGATTCCGGCTAAAGCTGATGTAGGTCATGTGGGAGAGGTCGTATATATAAATCCGAGGCTAATAGAAACACTCGATAATTCAGGCTATATACCGGTGATAGCGCCAATCGGGTTTGATGAACAGGGCAATTCTTACAACATAAATGCCGACCATGTAGCAGGTAAGGTAGCTGGTGCGCTTAATGCTGAAAAATTCATAATCCTTACAAATGTTCCTGGAATACTGAACAAGAAAAAAGAGCTTATATCCACACTACATGAAAAGGAAGTAAAAAAGCTTATACGCAGCAATGTAATTTCAAAAGGAATGATCCCCAAGGTCATTTGTGCCATAAACGCACTAAACGAAGGAGTAAAGAAGGTTCATATGATAGATGGTACCAAGGAACACTCGCTGCTCTTGGAAGTGTTTACAGATAAAGGGATTGGAACACAGATACTGATATGAAATCTTCTGATGTAATAGCTGCTCTGGACAGCTATGGATTTAAAAATTACGGAAGATACCCCATAGCACTGCAAAAAGCCAAAGGATGCTGGGTCTGGGATTTCGAGGGCAATAAATATCTGGACTTTACTACGGGTATTGCAGTCAATAACCTTGGTCATAATCATCCGAAAGTTAAAAAAGCAATATCTTCTCAGTTAAATAAGATCGTTCACAGCTCAAACCTCTTTTATACCGAAGAACAGGGAAAACTTGCAAGGCTTCTCGTTGAAAATTCATTTGCAGACCGGGTGTTTTTTTGCAACAGCGGAGCCGAAGCAAACGAAGCCGCGATAAAACTTGCAAGGAAATGGGGAAATGAAAACGGGGGCAGGTATAAAATCGTATCAACTAAAGGCGGATTTCATGGAAGGTCATACGGGTCGCTTAGCATAACGGGACACAAGAAGTACAGGCAGGGCTTTAACCCGATGGTGCCTGGTGTGAAATTTGTAGATTATGGTGATTTCTCCCAGCTTCAAAAAGCAGCCGGTGACAAAAAAGTATGCGCCGTAATACTCGAACCCATACAGGGTGAAAATGGAGTAATAATTCCACCAAATGGGTATTTGAAAAAAGTCCGAAAACTATGTAATCAAAACAATATCTTATTCATATTAGACGAGATTCAGGTTGGTGTTGGAAGAACCGGAAGCATGTTTGCCTATGAACAGCTTGGTTTTAAGCCAGACCTTATGACGCTTGCAAAAGCGCTTGGAGGCGGGCTTGCCTGCGGGGCGCTGCTTGCAAAAAACAAGCATGCAAAATATCTGACCCCGGGCTCTCATGGTTCTACAATGGGAGGAAACCCACTTGCCATGAGCGTTGGTTATAGCGTTATAAGCACCATAATGGATGATGGTCTGCTTGATAATGTGCAAACACTGGGCTCTTACTTCATTTCAAAACTAAAAGAGGTACAATCACATAACAGCAATATCATAAAAGAAGTGAGAGGCAGCGGGTTTATTATTGGCATAGAGCTTGCAAATAATAAATATGCATCAGAGGTTGTTAAAAAATTATATAAAAGGGGGCTTCTCACAATCATAACTGAACAAAAAAATATAAGAATTCTGCCCCCGCTAATTGCAGGTAAAAAAGAGATAGATATTGCACTTGGTATAATTAGAACTGTATTGGAAGAGGTTTCAAATGCCTAGACATTTTTTAAGTATATTTGACCTGAGAAAAGAAGAGTTTGAATTATTGTTTGAGCGTACAAAAGAGCTTAAGTCTTCAAGAATATCCAGGGATTTTCCGCAAAGTCTTATAAATAAATCTGTTGGCCTGATTTTTGAAAAACAGTCCACGCGTACAAGAATATCATTTGAGGTTGCTATAAACGAGCTTGGAGGAGATGTCATATTTATGAGCTCATCTGATCTGCAGCTAAACCGTGGTGAATCTATAGAAGACACGGCAAAAGTACTGACGTCTTATTTAAGCGGCATTATTATTAGAACCTTTGATCAGTCAATGATTGAAGAATTTGCCGAGGCTTCAGACATTCCGGTTATTAATGCGCTTACCGATCTGGAGCATCCCTGTCAGATTGTATCTGATCTATATACTCTTAAAGAAAATGGTGTTGATATAAATAATATGAAGTTTGTTTATTTGGGTGATGGAAATAATATAACAAACTCCCTTATTGGTGCTGCCTGTATATTAGGATTTGAACTTGTAATTTCTACCCCTAAAGGATATGAGCCTGATAAGGATATGCTTCGTATTGCAGACACTTATGATCCCAGGATCGAATTAATTCGAGATCCTGTGCAAGCCGTAAAAGATGCTGATGTGGTCTACACCGATGTGTGGGTCAGTATGGGTCAGGAAGATCAAAAATACAAGAAACTGGAAATGTTTAAAGATTATCAGCTAAACAGCAATCTATTATCAAACGCAAAAAACAGCACGCTTATTATGCACTGCCTTCCTGCTCACAGGGGCCAGGAGATTACTGATGAGATAATACATGATAAGAATTCCGTAATTTATCAGCAGGCAGAAAATAAACTTCATGCCGGAAAGGCAATTCTCGAGATGTTTATTGCTTAGCCTCCGCTACATAATCCATTACAGACTTTGCTATTTTTGTATTAAAGCCCTCAATCGATAAAAGCTCGTCTAAACTTACCTTCTTAAGGTTATTAATCGTCCTGTATTTTTTCTGAAGTATCTTCTTTCTTTTTGCGCCTACCATCGGGATTGACTCAAATGCCGATTTAATAAATCCTTTTTTGCGTAAATTTTTATGATATTCAACTGCAAACCTGTGAGCCTCATCCCTTATTCTCATAAGATATAAAATTTCTTTTGAGTCCTTTTTAAATGTCACTGCATTGGATCTATTTGGAATTACTATTTTATCTGCTTCATCTCTTGTTCTGGATTTGGCTATAGCAACAATATCAACCTCTTCCAAAGAGTCGTTATGTTTGGCTGCACTAAGGGCTGAATTTAGCTGTCCAATGCCTCCATCGATTAATATGAGGTCCGGCAGGTCCCAGCCTTTTTCGTCTTTTCTTTGCAGTCTTCTGCTTATAACCTCGTTCATCATGGCAAAATCATCGGGACCCGATACAGTTTTTATACGGTATTTTTTATATCTTTTCTTCTGTGCCTTGCCGTCTTCAAATCTAACTGACGATGCCACAGGGTTTGTACCCTGAATGTTTGAGATGTCGTAGCACTCGATGGTTCTTGGAAGGTTTTTCAGATTTAATTTTTTTGCAAGGTTTTCAAAGAGTTTATCAAAGTTGCTCTGTTCATGATAGTTCTTTATATAGCAGGCTCTGGCATTTTCCTTTGCAAGATTTATCAGATCAACTTTTTTCCCTCTTTTGGGATTTATGAGTTTAACAGTCCTACCACTTCTTTCTGAAAGCCACTGTGTAATAAAACTACTGTTCTCAAGCTCGATTCCTATGCATATTTCCTTCGGATAGTTATTCCTGTCTGAGTAATATCTGTATATAAATTCTTCGAGTATCTGGTCTTTATCTCCAAAACTGTTTTCAAAGAAAAATTCTGATTTATCCATAACCGAACCGTTTCTGTAATAGAGAACAACAATGCTCGCCCCCCTGCCTTCATTGTATATACCAAGAACATCTATATCTTTTGTGTTTGAATCAATAAGCCCCTTTTGGTCTATATGCATCTTAAGAAAACTAAGCTGATTCCTGTATAATACGGCTTCTTCAAAGCGCATATCCTCTGCTGCCTGTTTCATGTTATTTTGTATCAGTTTTACTATTTCATTGAACTTACCTCTCAAATAGAGCCTTGCCTGATTTGAAAGGGACTGGTATTCACTCTCTGAGATCTTTCCTGCACATGGGCCCGAGCACAGCTTGAGGTTGTAATTTATACACGGTCTATCGGAGTGTCTTTTAAATTTAGAGTTAGTACAGTCTCTTAGGGGAAAAAGCTTATGAAAAAACTTCTTGGTTTTTTTAAGCGTTGTCGATGATGTAAACGGTCCGAAATATAGTGCACCGTCATCTACTACCTTTCTTGTATAATAAAGCCTGGGATATTTATCCTTGATATCCAGTTTTAAAGAAAAGTAGGTTTTATCGTCTTTAAACTGTACATTAAATCTTGGCCTGTATTTTTTTATAAGTGAATTTTCGAGTATCAGCGCCTCTCTTTCATTCTGCGTGATTATATACTCTAGGTTCTTAACTTCTTTTAGAAGATCATGAATCTGATACCTGTTATCACTTCTATTTGGTGTAAAATAGGATAAAACGCGCTTTTTTAGATGCTTTGCCTTTCCTACGTAAAGTACCTTGCCAGTCCGGTTTTTCATCAAATATACACCGGGTGCAGTGGGGGCATTATCGATTATATCATTGCTATGGATCATT
This sequence comes from Thermodesulfobacteriota bacterium, assembly GCA_041572575.1. Classification (GTDB taxonomy): domain Bacteria; phylum Desulfobacterota_D; class UBA1144; order Nemesobacterales; family N074bin48; genus N074bin48. Next base: position 44,532 of record JBFFSH010000004.1, on the reverse strand, counting down.
AATTTAATTTGGTTAAAGCTATATTTTATTTAAAATTATAGAAAATAAGTTGAGAAATACAAAGAAGTGATTAAATAAGAGGTAAAACGGGCAAAGAAAAACCCATTGCAGATAGATGCATAATTATCTACAATGGGTCTTATAGTAGTTTTTAATAGTCTTCGTCTATATTAATTGAAGAATCGAATTCAATGTTAAAAGGTCTTCTGATTGGATCAGAATCTAAAACATAGTAGAAACCCTTTACGAAAACATTAATTAGTGCTATAGGTGGGCGTATGATCAAACTTGTAATTTTGAAAGGATTAATGGCATCATTAGGATCGTATTCTGTGATCTGTTTAGGTCTTGCAAAAGACGGTGTAGTAAACAGTAAAGCTGCCAGTAAAACGATAACTACATATCTCATGGATATATCCTCCTGTTTAAAATTAATATCCAGTATAAACTGTTTTTTTCTTAAGGTCAATAATAAACCTAAGTTTTTCAAGCAGTTTAATACTATAATTAATGTAAATTGTTAAAGTTATTTTATCATATTTTATAAAATATTACTATGGCTACAAGTAATTTAATAATATATGAGCCGCTCGATTCATTTATCGAGCAAAAAGATTATTGGGAGAGTTATATAGAGTTTTATGAGCTATACTGGGGCGGTCCTCCATCGCCTTTTGGCGTATGGTTTGCTAATGAGTATGATAATTTCAAAAAATCTTTTAGTGAGAGAATAGATATTAACCCGTCTGAAGTTAAGGACTGCTTTTTCATTAAAGATGAAGATGGAAAGTATTATATTGCGCCGTCTGAGTCAGAAACTCAAAATAATCTTATATATATAGAAAACATCATTCCCGTAGAATGGTTTTTACTGTTTATAGAGGATGAGAGAAAATCTTTATTTTCTCACTGGGGTTTTAATGCGATTTATTATAGTATAAAGCTTAGAAGTGGCATAGAAAGGGTAAAAACAGCAAAGAATTTATATGAACAAACCATAAGTAAAGTGCCGGAGGATATCAAAGAGTCTGAAATCATTAGTATTCTTACAAACCTTATAAGAGGCTGCGACCAGCTGTTAGGACTGCTTTCAGGTTATGATAGTTCTGGCCATATAATTTTAAATTATGGAGATATTTGTACATTTATACATGCTTATACTCTCGATAATGAGAAAAGTGTGGGAGATTTATCTGCATTTAATGAACTTATCAGAAAATCAGAGTATGAAAAAGCAGCTACTTCTATAAAAATACTGTTTCAGAAATGGAACGAAATCTTCGAAAACGCTTCCGGACAGAGCTCCAGCAAACCTATTCAATAAGTAATTTACTTAATTTTTTATTTGTTTGAAACTTTATTTAAGTAATTTAGTTAATATTTTTATATAGAGTTTGCATCTCTATAGGTTTATAAACATCAAAATATTAAAAGCACTAAAAGAGGGATGATATGTATGATGAAAACAACTTTAGCACTGTAACTGAAGAAAAACAATATAATGAATTTGAGCTAAATCGTGAAAATTCATTTAAGATAAATAAGGCAAACCAGAAGTTAAATACCAAAACTTCAGGTTTAACTCCCCAGTATAATGAAAAAGATAACATCTTAATTAACGATTATTTTAAGGATGTAAGTCTGGAAACATTACTAAAGCCCAAGCAGGAGCTTACTCTTTCTGCTCTTATGCAAAACTGTGAAAACAGAATCTCTTTTTATTCATCACCAATAAGTGACGTTAAAATCAACAAAGTCTGTGAGTGCAGCAGTTCAGAGAGAAAAATAAAGTCAGTAAAGCAAAAAAAAGAACTGAACAAAAGGGCAGTTAGAAACAAACATATTATTCATGCCTATAGTAAGTTTAAAAATAATCTTAGAAACAGGTTTATAAACTCTAATTTAAGGCTTGTAGCCAGCATAGCCAAAAGGTTTGTAGGAAAGGGCGCATCATTTTTAGACCTCATACAGGAAGGTAACATAGGGCTTATCAGGGCTGTTGAGAAGTTTGATTATACCAAGGGCTACAGGTTTTCTACATATGCAGTTTGGTGGATAAACCAGTCTATTTCCAGGGCTATTTTTAATCAGACAAGAACAGTCAAGGTTCCATCGTATCTGCTGGAAAAATCAGGGAAGATCTGGCAGACGTTTATAAAATTAAAAGAAGAAAAGGGTAAGGACCCATCAGCAGAGGAAATTTCCGCAATCCTAAATATATCTGTAGACGGTATAAAGAGTGTTATAAGAACAGGAAATGATGTAATCAGCCTTGATTCCACCATTTATAACAGTGAAACAACAAGCTACGTAGATCTGTTAAAGGACGATAACCAGGTGTTTCAGGATGCAGAGATCGATAATATATCAATACCTGAAAATGTTAATGAAGCTCTGGTTGACCTTACAACAAGAGAAAGGGAAGTCATCAAGATGAGATATGGTATCGGGTACGATGATTCATTTACTCTGGATTACATAGGGCAGAAATTTGGACTTACAAGAGAAAGAATACGGCAGATAGAAAAACAGACCATAATGAAGCTTAAGAAATCTCATAGCTCAGAGGTACTAAAGAGTTTGTACGATAATCTGCAGTAATTCTCTGGGTATTTATTAAAAGCTAATAAATTATCCTGATAGTTTTAATAATTAGCTGAGTTTGAGTATAATGATTATATTCCGAATGGGGGAAATATGTGCTCTTATACAAAAATCAAAAGCAGTCTTGGTGATGTTTATGCTGTTTCCAGTTCCGGAGTGTTATCCAACCTGATATTAGGTTTAGAAAATTTTGAAGAGTTTAGGGCAAATAATAAATCTGCTGAATTTACCAGGTCTGATGAGCCCTCAGCTGTATTGAAAGAGTTAAAATCATATTTAGATGGTGATCTTAAAAAGTTTAGCTATAAACTGGATATATCTAAAGGTACCAAATTTCAAAAAAGCGTCTGGAAAGAGCTTTTAAAAATTCCTTTTGGCAAATTAATAACTTATAAAGATATAGCAAACAAGCTTGGAAGGCCAAATTCCTATCGTGCCGTAGGTAATGCTGTTGGGGCAAATCCGCTTCCAATAGTAATCCCATGCCACAGAGTTGTTTCCAAAACTGGTCTTGGGGGCTATTCTTGTGGTATAAATTATAAGAAAAAGCTTTTAGAGCACGAAGGAATAAATTATCAACAAAGATTTTCTAATTAGGCTGTATGTAACATTTTTTTTCCTAGGCAATTCTCCCATAGCGCCGGGAACCGCAGGTACCCTTGGTGCCATATTACTTCTATACTTTATAACTAACCTTTCGCTGCCTTTATATATAGCACTTATCATCATTCTTACAGCTGTTTCTATTTATATGTCCACTCTTGCTGTAAATATTTATAAGAAAAAAGATCCTTCGCATGTTGTGATAGATGAGGTCTGTGGATATCTTTTTACTATGATCCTGATCCCATTTACATGGGTAAATGTAATTTTAGGATTCTTTTTGTTCAGGGCGCTTGATATTACAAAGCCGTATCCAATAAGAAAACTCGAGAAATTAAAAGACGGCTATGGAATTGTGCTGGATGATGTGCTTGCAGGAATTTATGCAAATATAATAATGCAAATATTTATCAGGGTTTATTAAATACTTATGAACATAGAAATAATCACCACTGGAAATGAGCTTCTAAGCGGTCTTACGCTAGATACAAATTTTCACTGGGCATCCAGACTCCTTGCAGACAGCGGATTTGAGGTGAAATTTCATAGTACTGTTGGTGACTACGAAGACGATATACTGCAGGCTTTTGGAAATGCCAATGCCAGGGCGGACGTAATAATTGTCACTGGAGGTTTAGGACCCACTGAAGACGATCTAACTGCCGGGGTAGCTGCCAAGTACTTCGGTACAAAGCTTTGTGAAAACCCCCAAGCTTTGGAAATGATAAAGAAAATATTTGCAAGGCGAAAAAGGAAGCTTCTGGAAATAAACAAAAAACCTTCTTATTTGCCCGAGGGATGCAAAATTATAAACAATAACGTTGGTACAGCGCCAGGGTTTTACTATGAGTATGATAAAAAAATATTTTATTTCCTTCCGGGTGTACCAAAAGAGTTTAAATCTATGATGCAGGAGTTTGTTCTTGCAGATATAAATATCAGGTTTTCAGATAATGAAAAAACCAAAACACTGCTCCTGAGAACATTTGGTCTAAAAGAATCGGAGTTAGCTCTAAAAATTCAAGATTTGGAAACTGAAGGTGTATACCTGGGATATAGATCACATTTTCCCGAGGTTCATTTGAGACTTGTTGCAAAAGGAAAATCTGAAGAGCAAATAAATACAAAGATAGAAAGTTTACTAAAAAAAATAAAATCAGAAATAGGTCAATATATATACGCAGAGTCAGACACAACGATGGAAGAGGTTGTTGGAGGTCTTTTAACAGAGCACAGCATGAGTATATCGCTTGCCGAATCTTGTACAGGCGGGCTTGTTTCACATAGAATCACAAATGTGCCGGGAAGCTCAGAATATTTTAACAGGTCGATTATTTGTTATAGCAACGAATCGAAGATAAATGACCTCGGTGTAAGCAGGCTGCTCATAGAAAATCATGGAGCGGTGAGCACTCATGTAGCGGAGGCCATGGCAAAAGGAGTATTGGATTTAGCCGGCACGGATATAGGCGTTGGAATCACAGGAATTGCAGGCCCTGGAGGGGGAAGCACAGAAAAACCAGTGGGTACGGTGCATATTTCGCTTGCATGTAAAAATGGTGATATAATTTCTGATAAATTCAGTTATCATGGTGATAGGGAACAGATAAAGCTTATAACATCTACACAAAGTCTGGATATGATTAGGAAGTTCTTAAAAAATTATGTATAATCAATTACTTATAGGGAGTTAAAATGCAGGAAACAGCAGATAAAAAGAGTTTGGAAGAAAAGGAAAAAACCATAGAGCTTGCCATTTCTTCTATAGAAAAGCAGTTTGGCAAGGGTTCAATAATGCGTCTAGGCGCAGATGCAATAATTCCGGAAATCTCGGCGGTCTCTACGGGTTCGATCGGGCTTGATCTATCTCTTGGTGTTGGTGGTATACCAAGAGGCAGAATAACAGAAGTGTACGGGCCTGAATCTTCAGGAAAGACTACAATTGCTCTTCATGTAATTGCCGAAGCTCAAAAACTGGGTGGTGTTGCAGCATTTATTGATGCTGAGCATGCCTTAGACCCTGCTTATGCTTCGAGATTAGGTGTTAAAGTGGACGACCTGCTTGTATCTCAGCCAGATTTTGGAGAGCAGGCTTTGGAGATTGTTGATACGCTTGTAAGAAGCGGTGCTATAGATGTTATTGTGCTTGATTCAGTTGCAGCTCTAACCCCGAGAGTAGAAATAGAAGGAGAGATGGGTGATGCTCATGTGGGTGTGCAGGCAAGGCTCATGTCTCAGGCTCTAAGAAAAATTACAGCTACTGTAAACAGATCTAAAACGATTGTTATATTTATAAACCAAATAAGAATGAAAATTGGTGTTCCATCCTATATGAACCCTGAAACCACGACTGGCGGAAATGCGCTTAAGTTTTATTCTTCTATCAGGCTTGAGATAAGAAGAATAGGTTCAATAAAAGACGGAGACAATATTACCGGTAATAGGGTAAGGGTTAAAATAGTTAAAAATAAGGTTGCTCCGCCGTTTAAGGATGCGGAGTTTGATATAGTTTTTGGAGAAGGAATATCTTATACCGGTGAGCTCATTGATATTGGAGTTAAGCATAATGTGGTAGAAAAAAGCGGTACATGGTTTTCTTATGATGGTGAGCGCCTTGGTCAGGGTAGGGAAAATGCTCGAAAATTTTTAATAGAAAACCCCCAATTAATGGAAAAATTGATAGTAGAAATATATGAAAAGAGTGGTTTATCTACAAAGCCTAAAAGCTCGGAGGATGATTAAATGGCTATATTGAAAATTGATGATTTATTGAAGGCAGCACTTAAGGTAGGTGCATCGGATATTCACCTTAAAACCGATAGTGTTCCTGTGTTCAGGGTAAACGGTAGGCTTCATTTCATGAAAGAAGCACCGGTTATAAACGCAGAGATCATGAAGAGTCTATATTCTTCTGTAATGAATAAAAATCAGATAGAAAGATTTGAAAGAACTTTTGATATTGACCTTGCATATAATATTCCCGATGTTTCACGTTTCAGGGTAAATGTTTACCAGCAGCGCGGAGAAACTTCTATGGCTATTAGGGCTATCCCTTATAACATCTTATCATTCGATGATTTAAACCTCCCGCCAATACTTGATAAAATAAGTATGGAAGACAGGGGGCTAGTTATCGTAACTGGTACAACAGGTAGTGGAAAATCTACTTCTCTTGCAGCCATGATAGACAATATTAATACAAAAAAGGCATCGCATATAATTAGTATTGAAGATCCTCTGGAATACACACACACGGACAAAAATAGCTATATTAACCAGCGCGAAGTCGGAATTGATACTCTTTCATTCTCAAATGCAATGAGAGCATCTCTTCGTGAAGATCCGGACGTTATTCTCATTGGTGAGATGCGTGACTTGGAATCAATCGAAATTGCTACTGCTGCTGCAGAAACAGGTCACCTTGTGTTTACTACGCTTCATACACTGGATGCTCAGGAAACCATTAACCGTATGCTTGCTGTATTTCCATCGAGTCAGCAAAATCAGATCAGATATCAGCTCTCACAGGTGTTAAAAGCAATTATATCTCAGAGGCTCATGCCTCAGGCAGATGGAAAGGGCAGGGTTCCCGCGGTTGAAGTCCTGCTGGCAACTTCAAGAATCAAAGACTGTATTGCCGATCCTACAAAAACAAGTGAAATCAGGCAGGCCATTGAAGAGGGACACCTGCATTATGGAATGCAGACATTCGATCAGTGCCTTTATAATCTTTTCAGACAGAAGCTCATTACATATGAAGAAGCCATGAGGCAGGCTACTAACAAAGATGACCTTGACCTCAGAATCAAAGGTATTAGCTCGGGATCTGCTTCTCTTGGAAGAATGGATGAGCCTATGCAGACACAATAAGCATTCTGTTGGCATTGATATTATTTAGGTTGAATTTTTAGTTAATGATAGCACTGGGAATAGAAACATCATCTTTATGCGGCAGTGTGGCTGTAGCAGAAGATGATAAAGTATTAGGGGAGCTTTTCTTCAATTCCGGGTTAAAACATTCTACACAGATTATTCCTTCTATAGATAAGTTGCTTTGTACAATAGGGCTTCAAAAATCTGACCTGCAGGGAATTGCAGTTTCTTCGGGGCCCGGTTCTTATACCTCTCTTAGGGTTGGGATTTCAGCTGCCAAGGGTATAGCATATTCTCTCGGTTTACCCCTTATAGGGGTATCAACTCTAAAGTGTGTGGCTTTTAATTCACTAATTACGCCATTTCCAATCTGCAGTATTATAGATGCCAAAAAAGGACAGTTATATTCTGCATTTTTTAGATATAATAATAACGAACTGGAGATTATAGGTGAAGGGGATAAAATTGTAAGTGTAGATGATATATGCAGTAGTATAGAGCAAAAAAATGAAAAAATTGTGTTAATTGGTGACGGATTAAATTTGAATAAATTAACTTTTATGGATAGAATAAACGGTCTTGTGCTTTTTGCACCAGGGCACTTGTGTAGTCCGCGTGCATCAAGCTGTGTATTATTGGGTGTTGATAGTTTTAAAAAGGCAAAAAAGGATGAAGTTAATACGCTTGTTCCTAGATATGTAAGAGAGGCTCATGCCGAATTAATAGATAATAAGAGGTGATATCATGGCAGATGATGATTTGGTTCAAAAGTTATTAGAAGAGGATGAAGGTTTTAGAAATTTATTTTCAGAACACAGGCAACTAGATGAAAAAGTTGCTGTTTTGGAAAATATAGATGATTTGTCTGTAGCTGAAGAGCTTGAAATTAAGCAGCTAAAAAAACTGAAATTAGCTCTTAAGGATCAAATGCAGCAAAAAATGAAAGAATTTAAGAAAAAGAAATAAGGATATTTTAATTCAGGAGGTTTTACATTAAATGGCTAGAATGCTTGGTGCGGAAATGTTTTTTGAGACTCTTAAACACGAAGGGATAGACGTAGTCTTTGGGCTGCCCGGAGGATATGTGCTTAAGGTCTATGATGTCATGACCAAGTATCTAGGTGATATTACCCATGTGCTTGCAAGACATGAACAGGGTGCAACTCATATGGCAGATGGCTATGCAAGGGCATCTGGTAAACCAGGAGTTGTTCTTTGTACCTCCGGCCCTGCTGCAACTAACACTGTAACAGGAATTGCAACTGCACAAATGGATTCATCCCCTGTTGTAGTTTTTACAGGACAGGTCCCCACACAGTATCTTGGTAGTGATGCTTTCCAGGAAGCAGATCATATCGGAATCACAATGCCCTGTACTAAACACAACTTTTTAGTCAGAGAAACTTACGACCTTCCAAAAGCCATGAAAGAAGCATTTTATATTGCTACCACAGGAAGGCCAAGCCCAGTGTTAGTTGATATGCCTAAAGACGTATTAATCGGTGAAGATGAGTTCTTTATTCCTGAAAAGGTTAATTTAAGGGGATATAAACCTCCTACAAAAGGAGATCCTCAGCAGATAAAACGTGCCATGAATATGATTAAGAAATCTAAGAGACCCATCATATATGGTGGAGGCGGAATTATTCTTTCAAACGCCAGCAAAGAGCTTTCAGATTTTGTTCATAGACTCAACATTCCTGTAAACCTTACCCTTATGGGGCTTGGAGCTTTTCCAGCAAACGACCCATTATATATAAGTATGCTTGGTATGCATGGCTCATATGCCGCAAATATGGCAGTTCATGAATCAGACCTGGTAATTTCCGTTGGAGGCAGATTTGATGACAGAGCTACAGGTGGAAACTTTGAAAAATTCGCTCCTAATGCAGAAATAATTCATATAGATATTGACCCGTCGTCAATAGAGAAGAACATTAAAGTTGACTGTCCAATAATAGGTGACGCAAAAGAAGTATTAAAACAACTTATTGAAATTATACCTACTGATTTGAAACCTCGGAGAAAAGAGTGGCATGCTCAGATAAAGAAATGGCAAGATCAGCATCCTCTAAATCCTCATCAAGATGATGACAAAATTCAGACCAGCTTTGCAATCGATACTCTTTCAAATATGACAAAGGGTGATGCAATAATAGTATCCGATGTCGGCCAGCATCAGATGTGGCTTGCTCAGTTTTATAGGTTCAACAGGCCAAGAACCTGGATAAATTCCGGTGGGCTTGGAACAATGGGTTTTGGTTTCCCGGCAGCAATGGGAGCCAAGTTTGCTAAGCCCAATGAAAGGGTGATTTCTGTATGTGGAGACGGCAGTTTCCAGATGAATATGCAGGAGCTTGCTACTGCTGTTGAGTATAAATTGGATCTAACAATAATAGTATTTAATAACAGGCACCACGGCATGGTAAGACAGTGGCAGACGATGTTTTTTGATCAAAACTACTCTGCATCCCGCTTTGAGGTGCTTCCTGATTTCGTTATGCTTGCAGAGTCATTTGGAGCAAAGGGAATGAAGGTTTCAAGGCCCGATCAGGTCGAATCTTCATTTAAAGAAGCACTGAACATGGAAGGAGTGGTTCTTTTAGAGGTTGATGTGGACTGTGAAGAGATGGTATATCCAATGATTGCCCCCGGAGCGGCTATGAATGAGATGATTATGGATCCTGTGGATGTAGCTTAAGTTAAGCTATTTACAATGAAATGATTTTTAGTTACACCTTTTCATTTCCTAATTATTACTAATTTGATTGGAGGAAATATATTTGAGACATACTATTTCTATACTAGTAGATAACGAATCCGGGGTTCTTTCCAGAATTTCAGGTTTGTTTAGCGCAAGGGGCTTTAACATTGAGAGTCTTTGTGTGGCAGAGGCACGCGAACCCGGAACTTCCAGGATAACTCTTGTTACAAGTGGAGACCCGCATGTCATTGCTCAAGTAGTAAAGCGCTTTAATAATATGGTAAACGTCATAGAAGTGAATGACCTCACAACACAAACAAGGGTTGAGCGTGAAATGGTGCTGGTAAGGGTTGATACAAAAAAGGAATACAGAGCAGAAATACTAAGAATAGTTGATATATTCAGGGCAAAAGTAGTAGATGTCGGTCAGAAAAACTATATGCTTGAACTTACGGGTGATAAAGACAAGCTCACAGCTTTTATTGATCTTCTTGCTCCGATGGGTATAAGTGAAATTGCAAGAACAGGTACAGTAGCACTTAAAAGAGACTTACAAAATAAACAGAAGGAGAAATAAGTAGATGAAGGTTTATTACAATGCAGATATAAATACAGATATTCTAAAAGGAAAGAAGATTGCTGTTATTGGTTACGGCAGTCAGGGACATGCTCATGCCCTTAATCTAAAAGAGAGCGGAATGGATGTGATTGTGGGACTTAGAGAAGGCGGAAGCAGCTGGGATAAGGCCAAAAATGCCGGGTTTGATGTGATGAATGTAGCTGATGCTACCAAGGCAGCCGATATTATGATGATTCTTGCACCTGATACAAGCCAAAAAGATATATATGACAACTCAATGAAAGATAACCTGGAAGCAGGAAATGCAATCGGATTTAGTCATGGTTTTAATATCCATTACAAACAGATTGTTCCTCCAGATGGAGTTGATGTATTTATGGTGGCTCCAAAGGCACCGGGACATACAGTAAGAAACGAATACACACTTGGTGGAGGTGTTCCTGCGCTTATAGCTGTAGAAAATAACCCCACTGGAACTGCCAAAGAGATCGGACTTGCATACGCTGCTTCCATAGGCTCAGGGCATGCAGGCATTATAGAAACCACATTTAAAGATGAAACAGAAACTGACCTTTTTGGTGAGCAGAGCGTACTTTGCGGAGGAATATCCGCACTTATTACTGCCGGTTTTGAAACCCTTACAGAGGCTGGATATCCACCAGAAATGGCATATTTTGAATGCCTTCATGAGGTTAAATTAATCGTAGACCTCATATATGAAGGTGGTATAGCAAATATGCGTTATTCAGTAAGTGATACAGCTAAGTATGGTGATATCACAAGAGGCCCTAGAGTAATTAATGACAGTGTTAAGCAGGAAATGAAAAAGATCCTTTCTGAAATCCAGTCGGGTGAGTTTGCAAATGAATGGATTGAAGAAAACAAAAATGGAAGGCCAAACTACAACAGGCTTCTAAAAGAGGGTGAGACTCATCCGATTGAAGACATTGGTGCTACACTCAGAGGTATGATGAGTTCTCTGTTTAAGAGAAAACTTGTAGATAAAACAAAAAATTAATGGAAGAATTCAGACCAAAGATTGCTGCTGACGGGCTTAAGTTTATTATCCCTCTTGCAGTTATCACATGGTTGTTTGCACTTTGGGGTTGTGTAACACTTTCTCTGATATTCGGGATTCTCACAGGTTTTATTATATTCTTTTTCAGAGACCCTGATCCTGATATTCCTGCAGGCAGTAATTTAATCCTCTCACCAGCTCATGGAAAAGTAGTCTCTATTAAAAATATTTCAGAACCAAACTTCCTCACAGAAGAAATGCAGTGCATAAGCATATTCTTGTCAATTTTTGACTGTCATGTAAACAGAAACCCATACCCCGGAACTATAAAATCTACAAAGTATAAACCGGGTGAGTTTAAACTTGCTTTTACCGATCATGCCTCGGATGATAACGAGAGATTTTCCATGCTTCTTGAAACGGAGAGTAGGGAGCCGATAGTTGTTTCACTCATAACCGGATTTCTTGCAAGAAGAATAGTGCCTCTGATTAAAATGGGTGATAAACTCAGCATTGCTCAGAGGATAGGACTCATAAGATTTGGATCAAGGGTTGATATTTACCTGCCGAAGGATGTACAATTAATGGTAAGTTTGGGTGATAAAGTGGTAGGTGGACAATCAATCATCGGAGAGTTTAAAAGTAAATGAAGAAGAAAAAAACCAGAAGGCAGCGTATGATGCCGCTACTGCCAAGTATCATGACTACAGGAAATCTGTTTTTCGGGCTGCTTTCAATAATGACCTCGATTCAGATAGTAAGCATGGTATCTAATGATCTGATCACAACAGAAGAATTTTATAGAAAGTACTGGTGGGCAGCGGCTTTTATTGGTATATCGGCTTTTCTTGATCTGCTAGACGGAAGGATAGCAAGACTAATAAGTTCAGAAAGTGATTTTGGTATATCCTATGATTCACTGAGCGACCTTGTATCATTTGGTGTAGCTCCTGCTGTGCTCATTTATTCATGGGGCCTTATTAACTCAGGAAAGTTAGGACTTATGGTGGTTCTTTTTTATGTAGTTTGCACTGCACTCAGGCTTGCAAGGTTTAATGTGCAGTCTGCAGGGGTAGAAAAATACAAGTTCACAGGCCTTCCAAGCCCTATGGCCGCGGGTATCGTGGCTTCTCCAATTCTGTTTTTTGCAGAAATAAGGCTTGATCCCACGGAAATTGCTATGTGGGCTTATCTTTTTGTAACCCCGTTTATTGGGATGCTCATGGTAAGTGATGTGCCATACTGGAAGTTTCCAAGAAACATTAAAAGGCCTTTTAATGCACTTGTTGTGATTTCAATTATAATAGCGGCTATCATCACCATCCCTGAGGCGATGATACTCCTTATAGCATATACCTATGCTTTGAGCGGATTTTTTCTTTATCTATATAACCTGGTTAAGAAGCAGGAGAGGGTGAGATCACAAGAGGAAAAGCAAACAACAAGAATATTATAACAATTTAATCCATTCCCGGGTTTAATACATCTAAACTTTAATACAATTAGGGTAATATTACATACAATGAAAAAATTAAGAACAATTTTATTGATTTTACTTTCTTTAGTTTTATTCAAGGAGACAGATATGATACTTGCAGCAGACAGCTCAAATGAGCAACCCGTTACTGAAAAATATACGCTTGATAACGGTCTTACAGTGATACTAGAACAAAACCATGCCTCACCGGTAGTTGCAGTGAACGTGTGGGTGAAGGTAGGAAGTGCCTGCGAAGTTGAGGGTGAGTTTGGTCTTGCTCACGTACACGAACACATGCTTTTTAAGGGTACCGAGAAAAGAGGAGTTGGAGAAATTGCAAGGGTAATAGAGAGCAGCGGCGGTGATATTAATGCTTTTACCTCGTTTGATGAAACTGTTTATTATGTTGTGATAGCAAGCAGGTTTGCCGAGACTGCCCTGGATGTGCTTTCAGATGCTGTAACAAGCTCTACTTTTGATCCTGAAGAGCTGAGTAAGGAGCTTGAAGTTGTTTTGGAAGAAATAAGAAGGGGAGAGGATTCACCTAGCAGGGTACTTAGCCAGAAGATGTTTGCAGAGGCTTATAAACATCATACATATAAAAGACCTGTAATAGGAACATCAGAGAGCGTAAAGAGTTTTACAAGAGAAGGAATCCTTGATTTTTATAAAAAATGGTATTCACCAGACAATATGGTTGTAGTAGTAGTAGGTGATTTTAACGAGTCAGAAATAAAAGAAAAAATTAATAAGACTTTTGGAAAAATTAATAAAACTCCGATTCCTGAATGTGATATACCCGTAGAACCTAGGCAAAATAAGATTAATCCTTTTGTTATTTCAAAGGATATAAAAGAAGGATATTTTGTAATCGCTTTTCATGGACCAGCAGCAAATAGTGATGATACACCTGTGCTGGATGTACTCTCGAACATTCTTGGCGGAGGTGAAAGCTCGCGTCTATACAGAAACATAAAAGAAGAAAAGGGAATAGTTAACAGCATTTATTCATACTCTTTTACTCCCAAAGATCCAGGTCTTTTCGTAATAGGCGGCACTCTTAAGCCTGAAAACTCGAAAGAAGCTTTAACTGAGGCGCTGTCTGAATTATATAAGCTTAAAAATGAAAAGGTGAGTAATGACGAACTGAATAAAGCAAAGGTAAACATCGAAAGTGATACTATTTATACAAAAGAAACCATGCAGGGGCAGGCACAAAAACTTGGTTTTTATGAGGTCGAAACAGGCGACTATGTGTTTGAAAAAGAGTATCTGGAAAAGGTATCAAACGTAACTGCCGATGATATTGTAAGGGTTGCAAATAAATATTTTAATAATGACAACATGACCCCTGGGTTTCTGCTCCCTTCAGAAAACGTTTCAATTAATGTAAATGAGATTTCCCAAATTGCTGAGAAAGTTTCCAAAATGGCAGATAGTAAGCCTGAGCAAAAATCTTCGGATTCAGTAGAACAGGTATTTAAAACAAAACTCGATAATGGAATAACGCTTCTTGTAAAAGAAAATCATGCAGTCCCTATTTTTGCTGCAAGGGCCGTGTTTCTTGGTGGAGTGAGGTTTGAAAATGAAAAAAATAATGGAATATCCAATCTGTTATCTGATATGTTCACACGCGGTACTACTAAAAGAACGGCTGAGGATATAGCCGTAGAAGTAGAATCCTTGGCTGCCGAAATTGATGGTTTTTCAGGTAAAAACAGCATCGGTGTTGCCGTAGAATCTCTCAGTAAGAACTTCGATAAAACTATTGATATATTCTCAGATGTAATAATTAACCCTACTTTTCCCGAAGATGAGATTGACAGGGCAAAAAGAGAGATACTTGCCAGTATCAACAGGCAGGGTGATAATCCAATAAGAACAGCAGTAAATACTTTTCTTTCCACACTTTACACAAAACATCCGTACCGTTTTGACAGCCTTGGAAAACCCGAAGTAGTAGAAAAGTTTACTAAACAGGACCTGCAAAAATTCTATAAAAAATATATTAACCCGGAGAATATGGTTATTTCAGTTGCAGGAGACGTTGATACCGAAAAAGTTGTGGCATCACTCAATAAACAGTTTTCAGGTTTTAAGGGAAATAAACTGAGCCTGCCTTCACTTAAGGCAGAAAAACGTGCAAAATCAATCAGAGAATCGACTGTAACTCAAAAAGACAAGGCTCAGGCACATATACTGCTTGGGTTTTTAGCACCTGATTTAAACGATAATGATCAGTATGCATTTGAAATTTTAAATACTGTACTTGCAGGGCAGGGCGGAAGGCTCTTCACTGAACTTAGAGATATGAGAAGCCTGGCTTATTCTGTTACATCTTTTTATACACCCGGGTTAGAGCCGGGTTATTTTGGGGTTTATATCGGCACCGCCCCTCAAAAGGAAAATGAAGCCATTGACGGCATGAAAGAGCAGCTGGAACTACTACTGGCCAAAGGAATAACAGACGATGAGCTCAGCAGGGCGCAGCAGTACCTGGTAGGTAATTTTGAAATCGGCCTTCAGCAAAACTCATCTCAGGCAGCACGTATAGCGTTTGATGAAATTTATGGGCAGGGCTATAAAGAATATCAAAAGTACCCCGAACGTATTATGTCTGTGACCAAAGAGGATGTATTAAGAGTAGCTAAGAAGTATATTGACCTTAAAAAGTATACAATTACTGTTTTAAGGCCTGAGTAAAAAATCTAAATCAAGCAGAACAGCTAAGGGATAAGTTTCTATACTCTTCAGGCGCGGGTTTGCTGTATTCTTCAAACTCGGGTTGTTGATCAAATGGGTTCTGCAATATTTTATAGATTTTGTTAATCTCTGTATAGTCTTCCGATTGAGCTTTTTCTATGGCTCTTTGAGCTATATAGTTTCTAAGAATATATTTGGGGTTTACTGAGTCCATAAGCTCTTTTCTTCTTGATTTATTGCTCTGTTCTTCCTTTAATCTTTTTGAATAAAAGGCTGCCCACTTACCATATTCGGTGCCGCTAAACATTTTAGAAACTGGATTTTCAGTTTTGATATTATCCTCATCAAAATCGGATAGATTTCTGAAAAAGGTTGTGTAATCTACGCAGGAGCTGTAAAGACATTCCAATATGATTTCTACAAGCTGCCAGTCCTGTTCTGCTGGAATTTCGAGACCTAATTTTCTTCTCATAAGTTTTATATATTCATCTCTGTATGTGTCAATGTACATTTGAAGGCCGTCATTTATTTGTCTTGAAGTAATAAGATCTATAAAACATTTGCCCAGCTTTTGAAGGTTCCAGTGGGCAATGGATTTCTGGTTTCTAAGAGAATATCTGCCGTGATGGTCTGAATGGTTTGGAATGAATTCGGGATCAAACTCTTCTACAAATCCAAAGGGGCCGTAGTCAAAAGTAAGTCCGAGAACAGACATATTATCTGTATTCATCACTCCATGAGTAAATCCATAGGCCTGCCAGTAAGCTATTAACTTTCCAGTATTTCTACAAATTTCTTTATAAAGCTCATAATATTTGTTATCTGAATCAAATAATTGAGAGAAATGGTTTGTAATTAAATAGTCTGCAAGAATTTTGATATTCTCAAATTGGTCACTGTAAAAAAATCCCTCAAATGAACCGAAGCGGACATGAGACTGAGCTACCCGAAGGAGCATGGCTCCCATTTCCGGTATTTCCCTCTGTACTATCTCATCACTTCCTATAATGCAGAGCGATCTTGTAGTAGGAATTCCAAGATAATGCAATGCCTCCCCGCAGAGATATTCCCTAATGCATGACCTCAAGACTGCCCTGCCATCAAACTGTCTAGAGTATTTTGTGCGACCCGCGCCTTTAAGATGTAAATCCCATTTCTTATTTTCAGGATTAATAACTTCCCCTAAAAGTATTGCCCTGCCATCACCTATATCTTTATTGTAAACCCCAAACTGATGGCCGGTATAGTACATCGCTATAGGGTTTGAGCCGGGTATTTCTTTTTTGCCACATATATATTCAGCAAAGTCAGACTTCTCTGCTCCCGCCGGATCCAGGCCAATCATTTCAGAGACTTCTTTATTAAATGTTACCAGGTGTGGATTATCAAAATGAGTGGGATTAACTCGATGATAGAAATCCTGAGGCAGACTATAATAAGTATTATTAAAATTAAGTTCTGTAAGAGTATTTTTCATATATAATTGTTGTTATGTCTTCAATAAAACCAAGAGAGCGATTCAGTACTGAAGTTACACTTAATCCTACCCTGGTTTCAGAGTTTGCTAAAGCCGCAGGTGATCTAAACCCCATGCATCACGATCCTGATTTTGCGGCCAATACACGATTTAAAAAAGTAATTGCAAGTGGTACGCAGACTACAGCACTGTTATTGGGTGCAACTGCTTCCTATTTTTCCGGGCACGGCTTGACAGTTGGGCTTGAGTTCTGGCAGAGGTTTAAAAAACCTGTATTTGCCGATGAAAAGATAAAGGTAGAATTGCTTATTATTAATGTCATGCCTAATGAAAAACTAGCAGGGGATATTGTTGACCTTAGAGGAAGGATTAGGGGATCAGACGGAAAGACAGCAGTTGCTGCCAAGGGTAAAGTGCTTGTGACTGATAAATTATAAGAGAGATTACTTAGGGGATAAAATTAATAAACGTTTAATATTTTTACAGTTCTACCGTAATGTTTAGTAAATTAATCAAAAATAAAAAGGATGCAATTTATGTAGAAAACTATTTCAATAGATTTCACGATGCCTTTTTAAAATCAGCAAAGGTAGTATCAGGTAATAAATTTGTACAGGGAGCACCTTGGGAGCCTAAAAGAAAATATTCAAACAATGAAAGTAGATTATTAGATACCGGACTAATGTTTTTTGGTAAAATTGGGATGTTTTTAGAATTGAAACATTATAACTATAACTGGCCAAATGAACCCTCAGATAGAACAGTACACATATATTTAAAATCAATTGCCGATATTAACCCTGAACTATTTATTCATGTTGGTTTACCAATCATAGAAATTAATTTTAAAAATATTAGTGAAAATAAATTTGATGTGCAGGTAAAGTTAGAGTTATCATTACAAGATAATCCGCCCGATGATATTACAATTAATTGCTGTAAAGCAGAACAAATTTATTTAAGAGAGGCTTAAAATATTTAATCTATTATAAATCTAGTTCAATATGTAGGAGGAAAAACAATTGAGAGTACTAATGACTGTAAGTCTGCCGGTAGAAACGGCAAACGATATGGTGATGGACGGGATGCTTGGTAAGAAAATAAAAGAGATAATGGCCGAGCAAAAACCAGAAGCTGCGTATTTTACAGCTGAAGATGGAATGAGAACAGGTCTGTTTTTTCTAAATCTTAAGGATAGTTCCGAGATTCCGAAATATGCTGAACCATGGTTCTTGTCATTTGATGCCTATGTAGATATTAAGCCAGTTATGTCTCCAGCTGACTTGCAAAAGGCCGATAAACATATAAAGGCTGCTGCCAAGAAGTATTCCATCTAGGATTGTAAGCTAGTTTATAGTTTTAAATTTTGATGAAGGCCAGACTCAAATCTTGGCTGATAATTATTGTTTCAGCTGCCGCTGGTCTATACTTGCTATATACAGGCGGGGTCGATCTATATAACTCCGCTCAGCTATCCTCTAAAGGGATTGCTGTAAAAGGGGAAGTTAAAAGAATAGAAAGACATAGGTCTGGCGGAAGCTCTGCAAGGTTTTATGTGACGGTTGAATTTAAAGATCAAAGTGGTAATTCGCATACATTTAAAAACACCAGGCCTTATGGATATCTGTTTGCTCCTGAAAAAGGTGAGCCCATAGAAATTATTTATTTAAATGCTGATCCGAATATTGCCGTTATAAATTCCCTATGGCAGAAATATCTTGGACCATTGCTTAGTTTGACTGTGGGATTTTTATTTGTTTGGTTAGCAAAATCAGAGATATTCGATAAAAAAACTGATTAGACTGCCTCAGAGTATTCATGCTCATGGCATATCTTAGTTGTATCAGTGGATGACAACACTTCTTTAGTTAATCCACATCTAAATCCATTTTGCTCTGTGATTAGATGTCTACATGTATTGCATACTCCGAAGGTGTTATAAGAGTTATGTTTTTGCAAATTAGCTAATATGTTTTTAAGTTCAGTTTCTACCAAGTTATTGATTTTGCTATCTGTGTTTTTTGCTAATTCAAAAGAACTTCTTTTTATTAAAAGGGTTTTTAGCAATTTTTTCCCCTTTGCAGTAATAATAATGTGCACAGACCTTTTGTCTGCAAGATCAGTTTTCTTTTCTACAAGTGATCTTTTTTCAAGAACATTTATAGATTGTGATACTGTTCCCTTTGTAATACCAAAATATTTAACGACTCCTGCGGGTGTGTTGCTGTATTTATTGCACCGGTTTAGGTATTCAAGAACCTGAATGTGTACAGGCTGAAGCTGTTGTGCAGAGCCTATTATCCTCTGCTCTGCTCTCAGTAGATTTCCGATTCTCTCGATTAGTTCCAGAATTTGCGATTGTTTCATATCTTTATAATAGTATCGTGGCAAAACTATCTTGACAAGTAGTTTTATATTTGATATATAGTATAGAGTCGATACCAATATAATGCTTATAAGGAGGCTTTTAATGAAAAAATCTATCGTCTTTGGTGTATTTGTTTTAGTCGTTGGAGCTGTTGGGTGTATGAAAACCGTTGGACAAAGCTCACAGATTGCATATCCGGATGGTTACCGGAGCTGGACACATGTAAAAACAATGGTTATAGAGCCTGGACATCCGCTTGAAAATCCGTTTCAGGGTATACACCATATCTATGGCAACGAACAAGCAATTGAGGGTTATAGATCAGGCACTTTTCAGGATGGTGCTGTTATTGTGTTTGATCTTTTAAATTATAATCAGGCCGATAAGACAATTCAGGAATCAGATAGAAAACTAATTGGTATTATGCAAAAAGATTCAGCCGCATATGCATCCACAGGAGGCTGGGGATTCGAAGGATTTGCAGGGGACAGTAAAACAGAGCGCCTTGTTGCAGACGGAGGGCAAAGCTGCTTTAGCTGCCATCAGTCTCAAAAAGAATCTGATTATGTATTCAGTAAATGGAGAGATTAAAAACAAGATAGTATTAAACCCACCTCAAATAATATTGAGGTGGGTTTAAATCACTCTAAGAATTACTTGCAAAATATCTTTTTCTGATACCAATTATCAACAACGGAACCAATAACATCATTAAATAATTAATAGCACCGCTTTGTGCATAATCATTATTTGATGCCAGAGCACATCCGCTTCCGCTTTTAACACCAACAATCCTGTTTGCCTTAATAATAAACATGCAATTGAAAAAGGTATCGTCTGGAAAAGTAGTTAAATCCACAAGTCCCGATAGTCTGGCGTTTCCAGTAGCGCCTGCAAAATCACCAGTCCCAAATTTGATAGTATCATTATCTCTAAAGGACTGGGTTTGATGAGTTAGACCCGCATCCAATGCAGAATCTGTAACCAGGGGCTGCACAGTGGTTGTACCTTCTGAGGATATCAGACCATTTAGCCCTCCACTATCAAATGTGAAGAATATGTTGCTTGTAAGAGTAAGACCATTTGTATCTTCAACCGGTGTTATATCTCTTAGACAGTCAATTCCATGCCCTACAACATTACCGGTATTTGGGTCTACAAGATCATTTTCAAAGCATGTAGATTCCACATCATTTACATCATCACCATCGGTGTCGATCATTGTATCCTGTCCGGAGTCTGTTCCCAGAAATTTGACTACTATAGCCTCATCACCGCTTCCTGTGATATTTGGGGCAGGATCGCCATCCACTGCTATTTCAAAAACACAGTTAAAAAATGCTTCATTTGGAAAACTGCTAAGGTCAACAAGGCCGGATAAACGTACATTACCCGTAGCATCTTCAAATACCCCTGTGCCAAACATTATTGTATCCTCATCTGAAAAGGAACCGGTGCCGTTTGTAAGCCCCGCATCCAGAGCAGATTGAGTCAGTAATGGCTGAACCGTGGTTGTACCTTCAGAAGAAATAAGCCCGAATCCATCGAAATCAAAGAATATATTGCTTATAAGAGTTACACTTCCATCCTCATTAGCTACTATATCTCTGAGGCAATCAAGACCAGTGCCAACTACTTCTCCGCTGGTTGGATCAACCAGGTCGTTTTCATAGCAGTTAGACTCCACGTCATTTTCTCCGTCACCATCGGTGTCTATCATCTGTACACTTACGTCTGATGTTCCAAGAAACTGGACTACAATGGCTTGTGCATTAGATATTTTGGGGGAGATGAACATACACAGCAAAGAAAATAATAATAGTTTATAAAGTTTTGTGATTTTCATTTATATAAAACTCTCCTTTAATATATATTTACAGCTAAATCATTTCCATAGAGAATAAGCAAATATGTATTGCCAGGATTATTTCTTAGCAAAGCTTTTCATTTTCTCATTGGCCTCTTTTGTTGTCCAAAGGTCATTTGCCATAAATCTGAAGTTGACCATGGCTGCCTTATAACCATCACCCTCAGGAACCTTTGCAGCAGCTGTGCCGTCTGTTACAACCGTAACTTCAAAACCCTGTTCGAGAAGTTCTCTCATATGAGCTTCCACACAAAGGTTTGCAGACATACCTGCAAGTATTACCTTATCAATCTTTCTCTTCCTTAACTGCAATACAAGGTCATTTGCCTCGGGTCCGTAAACCTTGTGCGGACTTGTTACTACTGTTTTTCCATCTTCAATGTAGGGCTTGTAAGGCTCGAGAAAGTCCGCTCCCGAACCCTCAAATCCTTCGAGAGATAAAGGCCCGGCTCTGTCAAACATATTGATTTTATGCATCAGAACTTCAAGCGCTCCCTCAAACATCCAGCCTTTATCCGTAGGATAGTAGTAATGAGGGGATACAAAAACCGGAATATTGGTTGCCTTGGCGATTTTTAGCAGGCTTTCAATATTAGGAACTGTCTTATTTTCTGTAACGCTTTCCCCTACTACACCCCATGTAACTCCTTTGGGGCTAAGAAAATCATTTTGTGGATCTGTTACTACCAAAGCCGTCCTATCATCAATTTCCATTCCCGGATCAGGCAGCTCAGAAACTGCTGGTTTTGAATAAGATATACATATGAGTAATAGAGAAAATACTAAATATAATACTTTCATCCTATTTACCTCCTTAATAAAAGTTAATATACTTTATGCATGGGGTATGCCATATCTGCAAACCTGTCTTAAGTCACTGAATTTATGGAATATTTTGGAAATCGTTAGGTATGAAGATGAATAGGTATTCAAAAATATTAGTCAAATATGACAGCAGTTGTAAAATATGACCATTAAAAATAATGAATGTTACCAAAAAAAATATAATTGAATACACCGACTTTTTTAAGTCGGCTATCGATAGTGAGCCAGATGGAATTTTGATCATAGATACTGATGGTAATTTTCTTTATTACAATGAAAAGTTCTTAGATGTCTGGAAAATCACCAGCGATAAAATAGAAAGTAAGAAAAAATCAGATATTTTTGAATATTTCGGTACTCTTGTTAAGCACTCAGAAGATTACAACGAGAAATTTAATGAACTCGTTAATAACAGATTGAAGGATACTTTTGAGATACTGGAGTTTAAAGATGGACGAATTTTTGAAAAAATCACGACTCCTCAAAAGTTAAATGATCAGGTAATTGGAAGAGTATGTATTTTTAAGGATATAACCAGAACCAGAAAATCTGAGAAAACTTTACAGGAAACCCTCTTAAAATTATCAAGAAAAAATAGAAATGAAGAAATAATAAACAACATTCTTAAGGATATTCATAAGACTATAGACCTTAAAGAAGTATTGAGAAATGCTTCAAATTCCCTCTTTGAAAATTTAGATAGTATAAACGGTGTAGAAATATATCTTGCAGAACAGGATAATGCGGTACTAAGCGGCTATGCAGGTCTTCCAAATTGGTATTTGGAGCAATTTGAAATTATCAAATATCCAAATGGCATAGTCTGGAACATTATTTCCACCGGTAAGGCTAAATATTGTGAGGATCTAGAAAAAGAAATTCAGGCAAGCCCAGAAGTACTGAAGCTCGGCACTAAAAGCTGTCTGTCACTACCTATAAAACAGAGTGGTAAGACTATTGGTTGTATAAATTTACATGCGATGGAAATGGATGCTTTTAGTGAAGACGAGTTGAGACTGCTCGAAATAGTATCTAAGGAAATTGAAGTATCTGTTAATAATGCAAAACAGGCCCAGGAATTAAAGAATGCATTAGAAGAGTTGGAGATATTAAAAGACCAACTGCATCATGAAAATATTTACCTGAAAGAAGAGATTAGATTAAATGACAATTTTGAAGAAATAATAGGTGAAGATATTGAGCTTAAGAAAATTCTTAATAAAGTTGAAATCGTAGCTCCGACTGAATCTGCTGTACTTATATTGGGGGAAACCGGAACTGGTAAAGAACTAATAGCAAGGGCAATTCATAACCTAAGCTCAAGAAATACCAGGTCATTTGTAAAAGTTAATTGTGGAGCCATAGCTCCTACGCTTATTGAAAGTGAGTTATTCGGACATGAAAAAGGCGCTTTTACCGGGGCTGTTAAGGAAAAAATTGGCAGGTTTGAGATTGCCGATGGCGGGACCATATTTTTAGATGAAATTTCTGAATTACCTGTGGACTTGCAGGTTAAGCTTCTTAGGATTCTTCAGGAAGGGGAATATGAGAGAGTAGGCAGCAGTAATACTCAAAGAGTAAACGTGAGAGTGATAGCTGCCACAAACAGAAATCTCGAACTTTCTATCAAGCAGAATAAATTCAGAGCCGACCTGTATTATAGATTAAATGTTGTGCCTGTACTTGTGCTCCCACTAAGAGAACGTAAATCCGATATACCTCTTTTAGTTAATTATTTCATAACGCAATACTCGAAAAAATTAGGTAAAAATATACGCCGGATTTCTGTTAAATCTCACGATAAGCTTTTGAGATATAATTGGCCGGGCAACATTAGAGAACTACAAAATGTTTTAGAGAGAAATATTGTACTTTCGAAGGGAAGTACACTTCATATAGAAGATCAGTTTATTGATAATATAGAACTGCAGGATAACCTGAATTTAATGAGGCTAGAGAATATAGAAAGGAATCATATTGTTAAAATCCTTGAAAAAACCAATTGGAAAGTGCATGGGGAACAAGGTGCCGCTTCTATATTGGATATAAATCCGAGTACTCTCAGAGCACGAATGAGAAAACTGGGTGTTACAAGACCCCAGTAATCTCAATAGTAAACTTCTTTAATGAAATCTCTATATATTATAGAAAATATTACTTTCCAAGCATATTACCCAGCACACTGGATAGACCGCCTTTCATGAGGTCTGCCATATCTACGTCTCCGTCACCGTCTACATCAAGGAGCTGATTCAGTGGATTTGATGCCTGGGGCTGGCTTCTTTCAAAGCTTGCTCTTTCTGTATTTAGCATATCGCTAAGGTCCCTTGAGTTCATGTTATTTTGCCTGCGTGATTTTCCCAAGGCTCCCATAATAATCGGTGCAAGTGTAACAAGGAGCTTTCCTATAGAACCTGCATCAAGACCTGTTGATCTGCTTAGGCTGGACTCTACTCTTGGTTGTCTGCCACCAAGCATGTGTCTTAGGATACCACTTCCTGATCCGGATTCAGGATTTTGAAGGAATACATCAAGGTTATCGAGAATTCCGCCATCATGATCGCGAGAAAGTGCCCCGAGAAGTTTCTCTGCTCCATCTCCTCTGGTTGCATTTCTTGATAACGCCCCCAATAATACAGGAAGGGCAGCAGACAACGCGTTACCTGTTGTTCCTTCATCAGAACCTATCTGTCTGCTGATCTGACCTAC
The DNA here is from genome assembly GCA_041572575.1 of Thermodesulfobacteriota bacterium. Lineage (GTDB taxonomy): Bacteria > Desulfobacterota_D > UBA1144 > Nemesobacterales > N074bin48 > N074bin48. Next base: position 19,724 of record JBFFSH010000004.1, on the reverse strand, counting down.
TGCTCCACTATTTAGTACCTGTCCTAAAGTTTCTAATAATGCTGACATTTAATCCCACCTCTTATTTTATTTATACCAAGAATATAATACAATGTTTAAGATGTGTAAATGTATTTTTCGTACATAGAATGATTGTAGATAATTGAACGTTGTTTCAAAAATAATCTGCCGGACTGTGTTATACTTTTACTATCATAAAAGTTTTACATTTTTTCATTTGAGAATATGGGCAATACCAGTGAATTTCAAAAATTGCTTAATGAACATCTTATGCAAACAGCGGGGGTTGATACTGAAAAGCAGCTGAGCGATAACGATAAAAGTATCCTGTTGAAGATTGCAAGAAACACATTGAAGACTTTTTTGGAGACAAGAGAAATCCCAGAAGTCGTCAGCGATCAAGCATCTTTACTACAGCCCAAGGCAACATTTGTGACTCTTAGAAAAAAAGACACAAATGAGCTAAGAGGCTGTAAGGGTGAAATATTCCCCTCAAAACCTCTTGCAGAAGCTGTGCAAAACACGGCAATATCCTCAGCTACGAGTGACCCACGTTTTTGTGAAGTATCGGCCGGGGAACTGCCGAATATTAAGATTGAGATAAGTGTTTTAAAACCTATAAAGCCAATAAAACCTGAAGAAGTAGTTATAGGAAGACATGGTCTTGTAATATCCAAGGGCAGCAGAACGGGACTACTCCTGCCGCATGTGCCGATTGTGTATAACCTTGATAAGGAGACTTATCTTAAGGAAATATGTTTTAAAGCAGGTCTCAAAGAAAACGCATTGGAGGATGAAAATACTGATTTATACGGCTTTGAAGCAGAGGTATTTGAGGAGTCTGTATAAATTAATCGATTTGTGGTCTTATTACATTTGCGAAAGTTTTCATAGTGTTTATAAAATTACTAATGTTACTGCTTAATATGTATATAATCATATGGTCTGCACCGGCAGATTTATAATTTGATAAACCTTTTATAATTTTTCCCTTGTTTCCTCTAAGGGGTTCATCGACATTCGCATTTATTGTACTATTATCTGTAATTTGAAGATTTGTTCTTGTAGAAATACTAAAGGTTTCTCTTCTTGTTACTGTTTTTTCGAATTTTCTTTCTATATATTTTCTTTTTTCCATTAATTCATCTGCATTAAGCCTGACTGCATGCCAGCCGGAGCATTTATCAAATGCCATATTAATGGATTTAATCGAATTACCGCCCAACCAAATTGGAATTTCTCTGTTGTTGTATGTTCTTGGCTTAAAACTAATATTAGAAAAACTAAAGTATTTTCCTTTGTAGTCCTTTTTTTCGCAGTACCATAGCGATTGTAATATATCTATATATTCCAGAGTCTTACTCCATCTGTTTTCGTAGTTTGCTCCAAGTGCTTCGAACTCATCTTCAAGCCAGCCAGCACCCACACCCAGTATTAATCTTCCTTCTGATAGCTGATCAATCGTGGTAACTGCTTTTGCTGTCACAATCGGATTTCGATAGGGGAGGACAAGTATGCTTGTTCCAAGAGTAATAGTAGTTGTTATGGATGCTAAATATGAAAGCGTTGATACGGGATCATAAAAGTTGTTACCAAATACATTGTGACTTTCCGGAATAACAATATGGTCGCTTACCCAAATAGAATCAAAACCATATTCTTCTGCTGCAAGGGCAATATCTGTAATATTGTCTTTAGTGGCATACTTTCCAAAATTGGGAACCGCTATTCCTATTTTCATGCATTTGATAGATATTAATTAATTGATTTATGATACTATTTATTGATTATCACATATACTTCATAAACGTAATTTAATAAAAAAGTGAAATCAAATATTGAAATAAAGGCCAGGATACAAAATCTGCATGAAGTACAAAAACGTATAAATGAATATTATGGCTCTGATTATACAGTTTTAAATCAAAAGGATATATATTATGGGTGTAACACCGGCAGGCTTAAACTAAGGATATTTTCTGAGGATGAAGCCGAGCTAATTTCATACAGAAGGGATAATATCAAAGGGCCCAAAAAATCAGACTACTCTATTTATAAAACGAATAATCCCGGACAATTAAATAAGGCACTCGAAAGTTCACTAGGCATAATAGGAGTTGTGGAAAAAAGGCGTTTGGTTTATATTACGGGACAGACACGAATACATCTTGATGATGTTGCGGGGCTTGGAAATTATCTTGAGCTTGAGGTCGTATTAAAAAGTGGACAAAGTGCTGATGAAGGATTGGTTATAGCAGAAAGTATAATTAAAGAACTTGAAGTTAAAAAAGAAAAGCTTATAGAAGGTTCATATATAGATTTATTATTAAATAGAAATGAAACACAGAAAATCTAAAATAAAACGCCAACACAGTCTTATAAAAGGCCTGCAGGATTATCTTGAAAAATATATCTCGAGCCTTGAGTATGTTACTGGTGTAATTCCCGGTGAAATAAAAGTCTCAAAGGCAACAGGCGAAAACCTGCATGTAAAATACAAATATGAAACCGTAAGCGGTGCTAAGCTTATTGCAAAAAGCGGTACATCAATTCAGGAAGTATTTGTGATTACAAAAGATCCGCAAAAAATAGAAAAGCTGTTTGCTGAACTAAATCCTAGCTGATAGAGACTGTCCCTTTGCCTAGCATAGTCTCTAGATGGTCTATTAACGGATCATCTATACTAACCCTATATTCCCCAACTTCTATAACAGCTTTGCCATCTTCTGTTTCTATGTTTAGGTTGATTTTTGAATCCCCTGGGAATTTTAAAAATGCATCCTGCAGCTTTGAGTAGTATTCACTGTTAGCCTTTTGCTGTTCTAACTGAACATTTAAAGTAGACATACTTTTGAGCTCTTTTAGTGAGCTTATGTCCAGCGATCTTAGTTTGGTTCTTTCTTCAGTGTGTTCAACTATGCCTTTTAGTATTATTGGTTCAGTCCTGTCCTCTAATATATGGAGTGATTTTCTAAGCAGATCATTAAAAACAACAGCCTCAACCGATCCCTTAAGATCTTCTAAAACAAGGTTTCCAAATATACCCGAACCGCTCTTTGTGTTTCTTACATTTAGTGTTCTTACCACTCCTGCAATAGAAGCCTCTTTACCATCCGGGATTTCCTTTATGCTTTCGCTGTCTTTTATTTTAACGAGCCGTGCAAGATCATGTGCATATTTTTCCATAGGATGGTTTGTTACAAAAAAACCAAGTACTTCAAGCTCGCACCTAAGTATGTTCTTTTCATCCCAGTTCTCCGTATCTGCAAGTTCTGGAAGAGATATAGAGTCTTCTAACGGGAATAAGGAATTTTGATTTTGTGAATTTAGTTTTGTGTTAAGTGCTATGAAATTTAAGAGCATTTCAATAGATTCATACAGCTGACCCCTGTTCTTATTTATGGAGTCGAAGGCGCCGCTCTTTACTAAACTCTCTAAAGATTTTTTATTGATCTTCTTTGAGTCCATATTCTTGCAGAACTGAAAGATTGTAGAAAACCTACCATTCTCTTCTCTCTCTTTAATTATTGAATCTATCGCACTCTCTCCAATATTTTTTATTGCTGAAAGTCCAAACCTGATCTTGCCATTTACTGAAGTAAATCCAGATAAACTTTCATTCACATCCGGTGGCAGAATTTCTATACCCATATCCCTGCATTCAGCGATATTAGCAATAATCTTATCGGTATTGCCGGCTTCAACTGTCATAAGGGCTGCCATGAATTCAGGAGCGTAGTAGGTCTTCAGGTAAGCTGTCTGATAGGTGATCATTGCATAAGCCGTACTGTGGCTCTTATTGAATGAATACTCGGCAAACTTTTCCATATTATCGAATATCTCTTTTGCCTTTTTTGGAGCAATACTCCTGTTCTTGCTTCCTTCTAAAAATCTTTTCCTCTGCGCTTTCATCTCGGCAGGCTTTTTCTTTCCCATGGCGCGCCGTAGTAAATCAGCTTCTCCAAGGCTGTATTCTGCAACAATGGATGCTGTGTTCATTATCTGTTCCTGATACACAAAAAGGCCATAAGTGTCTTTTAGAATTTCCTGCAGATCGGGAAGCGGGTAGTCCACTTTTTTCTTGCCGTGTTTTCTTTGTATAAATTCATCTACCATGCCGCTATCAAGGGGGCCTGGTCTGTAAAGTGCAAGAAGGGCGATAATATCTTCAAAGTCAGTAGGCTGCAGCCTTGAAAGCACCTCTTTCATTCCCGGTGATTCAATCTGGAATATCCCTCTCGTAAATCCTCTGGACAGAAGTTTGTAAACATTAGGATCATCTAGTGGAATATTCGAAATATTAAAGTTCTTTGCTTCAGGATCATCAGACTGTTTTATAAGCTGTATTGCCTTATTTATGACAGTAAGTGTTTTGAGCCCAAGAAAATCGAACTTAACATACCCAAGAGATTCAATGGAGTTCATATCAAACTGGGTTACAATTTCGTCCTTTGCTCCTTTATAGAGCGGTACATAATCAGATAGAGGCTCGTTGGATATAACAACCCCTGCAGCATGGGTCGAAGAGTGCCTTACCATATTTTCCAGAGGTTTTGCAAGCTCAATTAACTCGGTCAAGTCCTCTGAGCTGCTAATAAGGTCCTTAAGCTCCGGTACATTCTTTATTGCTTCTTCAATGGAAAATACTCTTCCTCTAAAAGACGGGATAAGTTTGGAAACCCTGTCTACATCTGCATATGGAATTCCCATTACCCTTCCCACATCCTTGACCACGGCCTTTGCGGACATAGTTCCGAATGTTCCTATCTGAGCTACCTTATCCGCTCCGTATTTATCTGTAACATATCTTATAACTTCATCCCTTCCTTCACCGCAAAAATCAATATCAATATCAGGCATGCTCACTCTCTCGGGGTTTAAAAATCTCTCGAATATGAGATTGTATGGAATAGGATCAACCTCGGTAATACCAAGCGCATAAGCTACCAGACTTCCGGCAGCACTTCCCCTTCCGGGACCAACTGGTATGCCCTTTGATTTTGCATAGTTAATAAAATCAGCGACTACCAGAAAATAGCCCGCAAATCCCATCTCGTTTATGGTCAGAATTTCCCTGTCTATTCTTTCCTGATATATTTTCTTTTGATCACCATCCAGACTCTTATCTCTAATAATCTTGTTCAGATTGTCTTTTGTAAGCTCCAGTAAGTATTCTTCAAGCGACTTGCCGTTATCAATTTTAAATACCGGAAGCTTGTATCCTGTGGTCTCAAATTCAAAATTGCACCTTTCTGCTATCTCGGCTGTTTTATAGATTTCATCCTCATATTTTCCAAGAGAAGAAACCATATCCTCTGCTGATTTAAAATAGTATTCTTCCCCTTTAAACTTAAACCTGTTTTCATCCTGCAGCATCGATCCGGTCTGAATACAAAGCAGCGCATCGTGAGGCTTGGAGTCGTGCTTGTTTAAAAAATGGCAATCATTTGTGGCCACTATGGGTATTTTTAGAGATTTTCCGATCTGTTTGATCTTCTCATTTACCAATTCCTGCTCTTGCAGGTCATTAGCCTGTACTTCCAGATAGTATCTGTCACCAAACATCTCTTTATATTTAGATGCAACGGCCATGGCTTTGTTCATATCATCTTCCAGTATGCTTGTGCAGAGCTCACCATTAAGACAGCCGCTAAGTGATATTATTCCCTCACTGTGCAGTTCCAAAAGCTCATGATCTATCCTGGGTCTTCTGTAAAATCCGTCAAAATATGCTTTTGTCACTAGGTTTGATAGATTTTTATATCCTGCTGTATTTGTTGCAAGAAGTATCAAATGGTGATTTCTGGCCTGAGAAGGGTGATCAACTTTCAGGGTAGGAGTTATATAAATTTCACATCCAATTATGGGTTTTATACCAAACTCTTTTGCCTTTTGATGGAATTCATAGGCGCCAAACAGATTTCCATGGTCTGTAATGGCAATAGAGTCCATTTCATACTCTTTTGCTTTCGTAAACAGATCATTAAATTTAATTGCGCCGTCTAAAAGCGAGTACTGAGAATGTAAATGTAAGTGAATAAACTGGTCTGACATATAAAATCTATATTATCTGAATATAAGTCTAAAAAAAGTAAAAAATTATTAATAAATCCAAATTTTGAATCAAGCTTATTGATATGAGATTTTGTAATAGTATATTAAAGGTCAATATATGAATTTTTACTAATAGAGCCAGAAATCTAAGGTATGAAGGAGTAGTCGATTTGGAATCAATAATTAATAACTTATCCAGCACTTTAAACATGAATCCTCAGGATTTAACTTTCATTCTAATATGTGCTGTCATATTTTTAGTAACTTTAATTTTAGCAATATTTGTAAAGGATGAAGTACCGGAGGTATCTGAACCAGAAGAAGACAGTTCTCAAGCTGCTGAAGATGCTGTTGTTGCTGAACAATTACAACCTGCTGATTTAGAAGAAATTCAGGGTAAAGTAGAGCAACAAACCGAAGTGTCCGAAGAGGTTGTTTCGGAACCGGCTCCGGAATTTGTAGCTAAGACCGAGCCAAGGGAATCTGAAGCAGCCCCCAAGGTGGAAGTTAAGGTTGAGCCCGTGGTTCCACCTCAAATACCTCAAGAGATAGTAGAGGAAGTTACAGAAGAACAGCCGGATGAACAGATAGAAGAAGCTCCTAAGGAGAGTTTTTTCTCCAGGCTCCGAAAAGGTTTATCAAAAACTCGTACAGGGTTTATTGATAAACTCGATGCAATAATCAGCAGAACCGAGATTGATGACGAGATTTGGGAAGATTTTGAGGAGACACTTGTTATGGCTGACCTGGGAGTCACAACTACAATGAAATTAAGAGAGGATGTGGAAAGAGAAATAGAGAGTAATTCCATTACTGATCCTCATGAAATAAAAAATATACTCAAGGCCAAAATTCTAGCGATACTAAAAGAATCGGAGGGGGGTGCAGTAAGCCCTCAAACAAAACCTTTCGTAATGATGGTGGCCGGGGTAAATGGAGTAGGAAAGACGACCACTATCGGGAAGCTTTCAAACAAATTCAAAAATGAAGATAAGAAGGTCATGGTTGCTGCGGCAGATACTTTTCGGGCAGCTGCTGTAGACCAGCTCGAAGTATGGGCAAAGAGGGTAGGCACAGACTTTATAAGGGGTCAAAGCGGAGCAGACCCATCTGCTGTAGCTTTTGATGCGGTTAAGGCAGCGGTTTCCAGAGGTGCTGATATACTAATTATCGACACAGCCGGAAGGCTTCATACAAAAGACAACCTCATGGATGAGCTTAAGAAAATGAGAAAGGTAATAAACAAAGAACTTGAGGGAGCACCTCATGAAACGATTCTTGTGCTGGATGCTACAACAGGTCAGAATGCCATACAGCAGGCAAAGTTGTTCAATGAAGCAATTGACCTTACTGGGATAGCGCTTACGAAGCTGGATGGAACCGCTAAGGGTGGTGTAATAATTAGTATTGCAAACGAGCTTAGTATTCCTGTGAAATATATTGGGATTGGCGAGAGGCTTGAAGACCTTAGAGAATTTAATGCTGAGCAATTTGTAGAGGCACTTTTTGGTGACGAAGAACATACTATTCACTAACTTCATCTATGAGCAATGATATTGATGCTAAATATATGGCTCTTGCCATTAAGCTTGCCAAAAAAGCCAGTGGAATGACAAGCCCAAACCCGGTTGTTGGATCGGTGATTGTAAAAAACGGCGAGATCATCGGAAAGGGCTATCACAAAAAGGCCGGACTGCCTCATGCAGAGATCGAAGCTATCAACAATGCCAGGAAACAGGGCAAAAAAATTGCTGGCTCGACTCTTTATGTAACCCTTGAACCCTGCTGTCACAAAAATAAAAAAACACCGCCGTGTTTGGATGCAGTACTTGAAGAGAAATTTTCTAGGGTTGTTATTGGTTCTTTAGATAGAAACCCTCAGGTTTCAGGCAAGAGCGTTAAGGCTCTTAAGAGAAAAGGGGTAGAGGTCTCAGTCGGAGTTCTAGAAGATCAATGCTTAAAGATTAATGAAGCATTTTTTAAACATATAAGCAAAAAGATTCCATTTGTTACCCTCAAACTCGCATCTACTCTGGATGGCAAAATAGCCACTTTTTCTGGTGATTCCAAATGGATAGGAAGTGAAGGGCAAAGAAAACAAGGCCATATTCTAAGATCCCTTTCAGATGCAGTATTGGTGGGCATCAACACCGTCAAAACTGACGACCCTATGCTGAATGTAAGGCTTGAAAAAAAGAGAGTGGATAAACAGCCGATAGCAGTTGTCCTCGATACCAATCTTGAGATTCCGCTTTCGGCAAAACTTTTAACCGAGCGTTCTGGAACAATGATCTTTTGCTCTAAGAATATTAATAAGGTTAAGAAAATGAAAAGACTTAAAGATTTGGGGTTTGTAGTAGTAAAAACAGGCCTTGATAAAAACGGTTTTGTAAATACTAAAGAGGTTCTAAAAAAGCTTGGGTCAAGAGGTATCATGAGTGTTTTGGTTGAAGGCGGTAGCAAGGTGGCATCGAGCTTTATAAGATACGGACTTGTAGATAAAGCCATATTTTTCTATGCGCCCAAGATTGTTGGGGCAGATGGAAAGAGCATGATTGGTGAACTTGGAATAAATGAAATAAAAGACTCATTTGAACTCTCAAATGTAAATATAAGTTCAATTGGTAACCACGTTATGGTTGAGGGTTATTTGAACTGAAATGGAAGAGCATCTATCGTGAAACAAGGACTTTTTGGCGGCACATTCAATCCCATTCACTCGGGCCATGTAAAGGCTGCTGAGCAAATCCTCGAAATTCTTGATATTGATAGAATATGTTTTATTCCATCGAATATTCCGCCACATAAGGATCAAAAAGAACTAGCCACACCGGAGCAAAGATACGAGATGGTTAAACTTGCTACTCATGGCAACGATAGATTTAGTATCTCAGACTTCGAAATTTCAAGTAACAAAGAGAGTTATACTATTGATACCCTCAAATATTTTAAAGACAAATTGCCCGAAGATGATCTATATTTTATTGTTGGACACGATATCTTTAACCAGATTGATATTTGGAAGGAATATAAGAAATTATTTGAGTTATCAAATTTTATAGTTATTTCCAGACCGGGCTACTTTGATGATGATGAAGATCTGCCACTTGCCATAAAAGATGATTTTCGATATGATAAGACAGAAACTGGAAATACATATTACAAACACAAAAATTCAAATTTGATTATCAAAACGCAAATAGAGGGAATAGATATTTCATCTTCGGAGATTAGAGAACTCATTAAAAATAATAAACCGATACATGAGCTTGTCCCGCCTAAAGTAGAACAGTATATATTCGACAACAACCTTTATGCCTAAAAACGGATCCCTAACACCAAAGAAAAAAGCTCTTGCCCTAGCTGAAGCTGCCTACGACAAAAAAGCAGAAAATATAGTCTTGCTCCATATGACAAAGCTATCTGATTTTGCAGATTATTTTGTAATATGCAGCGCAGATTCCGACCGTGGTGTAAAGACCATTGTCGAAAATATCGAAAAGAAATGCAAGGAGCTTGGCTCAAAACCCCTGGGAATAGAAGGGTTAAAAGAGTGCAGGTGGGTGCTTATAGATACTGGTGATACTCTTGTCCATGTTTTTCATGGGCCTGTAAGAGCCGAATTTGACATCGAAAGCCTGTGGAACGAAGCCCCAAGGGTAAAGCTTCCGTTTGAGCAGGAACAGGTTGCGAGCTAAACAATTATAGTGAAATTATGAAAAGATGGTTAGTCTCGGTTCTTATTATATTTTCAATAATATATATCTGCACATTTTTATCAATTAAGTACAAATATACTCAAGTCTCTTCAGTACAATCCAATTATATTTTACTCGAAGAGAGCAAGATTTCTCATAAAATTATACATATTATTTTTTATCCGGCATTGTGGATTGATTATCAAATTACAGGACAAGAATACGGCCTCATAACTAATAAAGACCATCCTTACTGGATATTTGCCGATTAATTAATCATTCTTAAGCACTGCATAAAAAGCTTCCTGAGGGATTTCTATGCTGCCTACCTGCTTCATTCTTTTCTTTCCCTCTTTTTGCTTTTCAAGAAGTTTTCTCTTTCTCGAAACATCACCGCCATAACATTTTGCCGTCACATCTTTTCTTAGAGCCTTAACGGATTCTCTTGAAATGATCCTGTTTCCAATTGCTGCCTGAATAGCTACATCATACAGCTGTCTTGGAATGAGTGACCGGAGTTTCTCAATAAGTGCTTTTCCTCTCTCGTATGCTTTTTCTTTATGAGTGATAACAGAAAGCGCATCCACGGGGTCACCGTTTATAAGTATCTCCATCTTAATAAGATCAGAGGCCCGGTAGCCGATTGGTTCATAGTCCATTGAAGCGTAGCCCTTGGAGATTGATTTGAGTGTATCATAGAAATCATAAACTATTTCAGAGAGCGGAAGTTCATATTCCACCAACACTCTGTCCTCTGTTTTATAGCTCAGGTTTTTTTGAATCCCTCGCTTGCTTCTGCAAAGATCAAATATAGCGCCAAGGAACTGATTTGGCGTATGCAGGGTGACTTTTACATAAGGCTCTTCTATTATCTCAAACTTATCCGGTGTGGGAAGCTTGCTCGGGTTTTCCACTTCAGTCATTTTTCCTGTCTTGTCTATTACCCTGTATACTACAGTGGGAGCAGTTGTGATAAGATTTAGATCAAATTCTCTTTCTAAACGCTCTTTGATAATTTCCATATGAAGCAGGCCAAGAAAACCACACCTGAAGCCAAAACCAAGAGCAACCGAAGTTTCTGGCTCATAGGTAAGAGATGCGTCATTTAGCCCAAGCTTAAGCAGGGCATCTTTTAATTTCTCGTAATCATTTGTGTCTATTGGATAAAGTCCGCTAAATACCATCGGCTGCACTTCTCTAAACCCGGGTATGGGTTTATCTGTTGGATTTTCCAAAGATGTTATAGTGTCACCAACCTTTGCCTCTTCTATATCTTTAATCGATGCGGTTACAAGACCCACCTCGCCCGTTCCAAGAGTCTTTAAAGCTATAGCGGTTGGAGAAAAAACTCCAAGTGTTTTTACATCAAAAGATTTACCTGTAGACATAAACATTATATTTTTGCCAACATTTATGGCTCCTTCAAACACCCGAACCAGCATCACTACACCCTGATATGAATCGAACCAGCTGTCAAATATAAGCGCCTTAAGAGGTTTTCCCCTATTGTCTTGAGGTGGAGGAATAAGGTGAATAATGGATTCGAGTATTTCCTTTATACCGATACCGGTTTTTGCACTTGCAAGTGTCGCATCTGTAGCATCAATACCTACAATATCTTCTATTTCACGTTTTACCCTTTCGGGATCTGCTGAAGGAAGGTCAATCTTATTTATTACAGGAATTAACTCCAAACCAATATCTACAGCAAGATAAGCATTTGCAACGGTTTGGGCCTCTACACCCTGTGAAGCGTCCACTACCAGCAGCGCCCCTTCACAGGCTTCCAGGCTTCTGGATACTTCATAGCTGAAATCCACGTGCCCGGGGGTATCAATAAGATTGAATTGGTATAACTGGCCGTCTTCAGATTTATAATTAATCTTTACAGACTGTGCCTTAATTGTAATTCCTCTTTCTTTTTCCAGATCCATTTTGTCGAGGAACTGTTCTTCCATGTCCCTCTTCTCAACGGTTCCCGTATACTCGAGGATTCTGTCGGCTAGAGTAGATTTTCCGTGGTCTACATGTGCAATTATGCAAAAATTCCTAATAAATTTAGGATCCATTCACAACCTATATAAAAGTTAGAGATGTACGAATAATTATTTTTATGAATAAACTACATGTTACGCAGGATTTCACTTGCTACTTTAGTGCCTGCACCAAACTCGAACTCATGACCCAGATTTTTAAGAACTGATTCTATAGCGGAGATAACACCAATGGTATCAGCTCTGTCTATATAACCAATATGCGACATCCTGAAAATCTTTCCTTTTGCATGATCCTGGCCGCCTGCAAGAGTTATTCCAAAATCACTGCTAAGAGAGCTTATCATTTTCTTAGCGCCAATTTCTTCAGGAGCATAAGTGACGTTCAGAGCTGTGCTTGGTGTGCCTTTTACAAAGCCTTCAAGCCCTATTGCTTTCATTGCTTCCCTTGTGGCAAGTGCTAGTTTCTCATGCCTGTTATGGATATTTTCAAGGCCTTCAGCCCTAAAGTTCCTAAGCACCTGAGCAAGTCCGATTATAAGGCTTACCGCAGGGGTAAAAGCTGTTGTGTTTTTTAAAGCATTTTTCTCACAGCTCTTAAAATCAAAATAAAACTTTGGAAGATCCGATTTTTCATAAAATCCCCAGGCCTTATCACTCATTGCAGCAAATGACAGTCCGGGAGGTAGCATAAAAGCCTTTTGCGAACCCCCTACTAAAACATCTATTCCATATTCATCAAAAGGCAGTGGGAAAACACAAACTCCGGTTATTCCATCAACTATTAATATTACATCGTCTCTTTTTTTGGTGATCTGTCCAATTTCCTTTGTCGGGTGCATAACACCTGTGGAGGTTTCACTGGCCTGTATCATTACAGCCTTGATATCTTTATCGTTATTTAGATGTTCTTCAATCCTGGCAGGGTCTACGCTGTAACCCCATTCAACTGTTTCTTCAACTACTTCTAGCCCGTAAGCCTTTGAAATTTTTCCCCATCTTTCTCCAAATTTACCGCCGTTTACTACCAGTACCTTATCACCTCTGCTCAAGGTATTTGCCACTGCGGCTTCCATTGCACCTGTGCCAGATGCAGCCAGTATGTATACTTCTTTTTGAGTTTCATAAACGTATTTTAATCCTTCGCGTACCTCTGCAAAAATACTTTCAAATTCTTCAGTTCTGTGATGAATAATAGGTTTTGCCATTTGCAGCAAAACTTCTTCCGGCACAGACACCGGACCAGGGGTGAAAAGATAAGTCTTCAATGTTAATCTCCTTAACTAAAATTTGCGAAAAATTTACCCTAATCCTGTTATAATTCAAACCCCGCGCAGATATAAATCAAACTTGCTATTAGATATGGATCAATTTATATTCTAAACAAATTTATATATAGCCATGTTTACAGAGAACAAAGACAAAATTCAGGATATAAAGACAAGACTAAAGCTGCTGGGAGACTATCTTTGACCTGCCTGCAAAAAAAGACAGACTCTATGAACTCGATCTGGAAGTAAGCCAGGCAGATTTTTGGGATAATAAAGAATCTGCACAAAAGGTGCTGAAAGAACAGTCTCAGATAAAAACAATTGTAAGTGACTGGAGCTCCTTATCTGAAGAACTCGAAGAAGCCGAATTGTTATCTGAGCTCAGCGCCGAAGAAAACGATGAAACCACGGGGGCCGAAGTACAGGGCAAGTTGTCAGCCTTATACAAAAGGCTTGAATCACTCGAGTTTAAAAGAATTCTGGGTGAGCCCGAAGACCCGAATAATGCTATTATTTCCATAAATTCAGGAGCAGGGGGTACAGAGGCTCAGGACTGGACGGAGATACTCCTGCGGATGTACCTGCGGTACTGTGAGATGAGCGGTTTTGATGTGCAGATGCTCGATAACCAGCCTGGTGATGATGCCGGGGTAAAGAGCTGTACGTTTTTGGCAAAGGGTCCTTACGCGTATGGATACTTAAAAGGAGAGAGCGGCGTGCACAGGCTTGTGCGCATTTCACCATTTGATTCTAACAAAAGACGGCACACTTCGTTTTCGTCCGTATTTGTTACACCTGAAATCGAAGACGATATAGATATTGAGATCGAAGAAAAAGACCTGCGAGTAGATACATACAGGGCCTCAGGAGCCGGTGGGCAGCATGTAAACAAGACAGATTCTGCAGTAAGAATAACTCATATTCCAACAAATATTGTTGTTAGCTGTCAGAATGAAAGGTCTCAGCACCAAAACAGGGCTACTTGTATGAAGATTTTAAAAGGCAGGCTCTATGAGCTTGAAAAACAAAAGCAGCAGGAAAAGCTCGACAATATTGAATCATCAAAAATGGAAATAGGGTGGGGCTCCCAGATTCGCTCATACGTGTTTCATCCATACAGGATGATTAAGGATCACAGGACCGGTTTTGAAACAGGAAATGTCGATCCCGTTATGGACGGGGACCTTAGTGAATTTATAAAAAATTATTTGTTGCACTCTTCTAATAATAATTAGATAATTAAATCTTATAGGAGAGATTTGAATTGAAAGTAGGAATAGTCGGCAAAAAAGATAATAGCGAAGTTATTAAACTTGCAAAATTGCTTATAGAAAAATTTGGTTCACAAGGGATCGAAGTCTTTTTAGAGGACGAACTGGCTGTATTGGTGGATCATGCTAATTCAACTAAAGCCGAGAAAATTCAAGAGAAATCTGATGTGGTGATCGTACTTGGCGGTGACGGTACGTTCCTTGGGGTTTCCAGAAACCTAAGCGGCACAGATGTGCCTGTTGTAGGCATTAATATGGGAAACCTGGGATTCCTCACTGAGGTTACAAGAGAAGAGGCGCTTGAGCTTGTGGATATCATCGCAAAGGGTACTTATGATATTGAAACACGCGATATGATAACAGCCAGGGTCCTTAGAGATGGAAAGCAGTTCTGCAAATATGATGTACTTAATGATGTGGTTATAAGCAGGGGTGTAGTTTCCAGAGTTGTTGACCTTTCAGTAGAAACTAATAATAAGCAGATTACTACCGTAAAGGCCGATGGTCTGATACTATCAACTCCAACAGGTTCTACTGCATATTCACTTTCTGCAGGAGGGCCCATCGTGTTTCCAACCCTACCACTTATGATCATAACACCAATTTGTCCTCATACGCTTACTAACAGGCCGCTTGTAGTGTCTAATGAGAGGAAGATTAGAGTCAGATCGCTGTCTGAAGAAACAGAGCTGCATCTTACACTCGACGGGCAGATTAGTTTTGATCTGATTCCTAATGATGTTGTTGAAGTCTCAAAGTCAGAAAAAACAGTCAAATTTATTAAGTCTCCATTCAGGGATTATTTTACAATTCTTAAAACTAAATTAATGTGGGGTGAACGTTATGGCACGCTCTGAAGATGAACAGTTCCTTCATGACTGGGTTATAAGAAAGATAAAAGAGAAAAATGGCAGAATGTATAGCGAGGTCAATATCAATCCGGGTGATGAGCAGAATTACGATTTAGAGGGTAAATATCCCGATGTTGTGATGGTAAATCATGGTCAGGTTGTGGGCATAATAGAGGTTGATACAAAAGAAACAGTAGACGAGAGCTGTGTGGACAAGTGGAAAGCTCTATCGGAGCTTGGAGCAAAACTCACACTTGTAGTTCCCAAAGAAGAACAGAAGAAGGCACGCGATCTTGTATGGAAAAGCGGACTCGTTGCAAAAGTGGACATAAAGTTTTTTGATGTACATATAGGTGTCTAACCAAGTCTCATTCCACTTTCTATTTTTCTTCCGGCAAGAAATGATCTGATTTCCATTTTCTTGTTTCCCTCAAGCTGCAGCTCTTTTAAGTCAAGACTTCCGGATCCGCATGCAATTCTAAGAATACTTTTACTTGCTTCTAATACTACTCCGGGATCACCGCTTTTCTCGGAAACATCGGCGCTAAATATTTTTAGCATCTTTCCGTTTAGATTCGTATATGCTACCGGCCATGGCAGAAGACCTCTTATCTGATTTCTGATTTCAGTGGCTGATTTTGACCAGTCTATTTCCCCGTGTTCTTTTTTGAGTATGGGTGCGAGGGTAGCTTCACTATCACTTTGCTTTATGGGATTGAGTCCCTCTTGTTTTAATTCATCTATTGTCTTGATTAATAATTCTGCGCCAATTTCAGATAACCTTTTTGTAAGGGTTTCAGAGGTATCGTCAGCAGTAATGTTAGTTTCTTCAATAAGCAATATGTCACCTGTGTCCATACCTTCATCCATTAGCATGGTTGTAACACCGGTCCTGGACTCACCGTTTATTATTGCCCAATTTATTGGTGCGGCACCACGGTATTTTGGCAGCAATGATGAATGAACATTAATACATCCATGCACTGGAAGGTCTAATACTTCTTTTGGAAGAATCTTTCCATAGGCTGCTACGCAAATTAGATCGGGCGCTAGTTGTTTAAGCTCATTCAGAAATTTTTCATTGTTTCTAATTTTTGCAGGTTGTAGTACTGAAATATTCCGGCTTTCGGCAAACTGTTTTGTTAGAGGCTTGTGTAATTCTCTTTTTCTGCCTACCGGCTTATCGGGCTGGCAGACAACAGCAATTACTTCATCCTCTGACTCTGTGAGTGCCTTGAGTGATGGTACGGCAAATTCCGGGGTTCCCATGAAAATGATTTTCATCTTCTCATACCACTGAGTTAAACTAGTTCTGCGTGTAAATTGTATATATCTGCTTCGGTGATTCTGACTTGCAGGAAATCACCTTTTTTAAGTTTTTTGTCCGTAGTTATATACGTCAGTCCATCAACCTCGGGTGCCTGAGTGCTTATTCTGCCAAAATAATTGCCGTCCTCTATCCCCTCGACAAAATAACCAAATGTTTTACCTATAAGCGCTTTATTATTTTCAAGCGATATATCGGACTGAACATTCAGAAGTCTTTCGAGCCTCTCTTCCTTAATGTCTTCATCGATCTGACCATCAATATCAAAAGAAGGCGTACCCTCTTCATGCGAATACCTAAAGGCACCGGCTCTTTGAAACTTCGTGTCCTCAACAAATTCAAGCAGCTCTTCAAATTCATCTTCAGTCTCTGACGGAAAGCCTACAATAAATGTAGTTCTTAATGTTAGATCGGGCATAGACTGCTTTAATTTATTTACAATAGATAAAATTCTCTTTTTAGGGGTTTTTCTATCCATCAGTTTTAATATCCTGTCATTTATATGCTGTATGGGCATGTCAATATATGGCAGAAGGTTATTGTCATCTGCTAGCAGATCAACAAGCTCATCAGTTACTCCCCAAGGGTAGCAATAATGCAGCCTCATCCATTCTATAGAATCAATTGTTATAAGTTCTTTTAAAAGGGTGTAAAGACTTGTGCCGATGTCTCTGCCGTAGCTTGTCATGTCCTGAGCAATTAGATTTATTTCTTTTACTCCGTTTTGTCCAAGCATAGATATTTCATTATATATTGAATCAACACTCCTGCTTTTCATGATTCCCCTCATCTTGGGAATAATGCAAAATGAGCAGGTTCTTGAACAGCCTTCTGATACTTTTACATAACTTGTGTGAGAATCAGTGAGCATTACCCTTGGGCTGTCGGGGTCATAGATTGTTCCAAAAGGGGTTTTGTTGAAATCGTAAATTGTATCTGAGAGTACTTCATTAATCTTTAGCAGGTTTCCGGTACCCCAGAAATGATCAACCTCAGGGAATTCGTCTTTTAGCTGCTGCGAGTATCTTTCTACTAAACAGCCTGTGACTATTAGTTTTTTGCATGAGCCGGTTTTCTTATACTCTGCCAGATCAATGATCGTATTTATAGATTCTTTTTTTGCATCGCCTATGAATCCGCATGTGTTAATTACAATTATGTCTGCTTTGTCTTCAGTAGTGATCTCGTGGCCTGAGTTTGTGAGGCTTCCGAGTATAAGCTCGCTGTCCACGAGGTTTTTAGAGCATCCAAGGCTTGTAAGTGATATTTTCATAATATTATTAAGCGCTTAGATAATACCAGAAGGCTCATTGCTAACCAATTAATTATAGCAATTATATTATTTTGAACGAATATTCAAAAAAGGTGAATCTTTTTATATAGTAATTTGTCTAAATATATAAATAACAATTTGGAGGTAACTAAAATGAAAAAGTTACTAGCAGTTACAGCGATAGCATTATCAATGGGGCTTAGCTCAATAAGCTTTGCAGACACAAATGTATTTGGCGTAAATGTGCCTGTTAAAAAGAATCAAGTAAGTGATCATATAAAGGGCAGTTATGTAGAGTCAGATCATATCAGCTTTTATCTCAATGCCAAAGACAGCGTGGATGTAAATTCTACTGAACATGCAAGAAGATTTAGTTTGGAAGATTACGGCCAGTATGTATTTGGAGTAAAGATTTAATGACTGTAAATAAACAGGGTATCAAATCTCCTTATATAAACGGAGCACGGGGCAGGAATTACCTGCCCTACGCTCTTTTTTTAATCTGATGTGAAACTTTTCCGTTTCTATCTGCTTTAATGTTAATTTGCCCGCTGTTTCCTTTGCCAAAAAGCTCAAAAGCAACGTCTTCAATATACTTACTAAGCAAAACATCAAGACCCCTTGCGCCGGTCTGCCTTTTTATCGATTCATCCACAACCAGGTCTGCAAGGCTTGAATCTATATTAAGTGTATAGCCTTCCTGAATAAACTCTCTTTTATAGTTTTCAACTTTTAGTATTAGAATATCCTTTAGAGTATCCCTGCCAAGGGGTTCGAACGGGATAATTCTATTAAACCTGGCAATTAGCTCCGGAAGGAATCCAAAGAGGTGGAACTGTGAAATATCATCGGCCTGCTCGTCTGATATTTTATATGCAATGTCATATTTTTGATCTGCGCCCTGAGCCAGTTTTTGTTCAAATCCCATACCGTCTTCTCTAAACATATCCTTAATCCCCGAGAATGCTCCAACTGCAAAAAATGAAATATCCCTTGTGGACATCATAGCCCTCGGGCCGCGGTTTGAAAAACCAAAATCGAGCGGTATCTGAATATCCGTGCCCTCCAGGATTTTTAGAAGTTCCCTCTGTACCCCATAGCCGGATACATCCTTTGTAGTGCCCTGGCCTGCAAAGTGTGCATTGCTGTATGAGCCTGCAAGCTTATCAAATTCATCGAGCACTACCACTCCGCACTCCGCTATATCCAGGTTTTCATTTGATGCATAAACAAGCTGAACCAGTATATTGAGCACATCATCACCCACGTAGCCCGACTCAGTAAACTTTGTCATGTCTATGATGACATATGGAATTTTAAGTATCTGCCCAAAAAGCAGTTCAAGTATATATGTTTTGCCGCAGCCTGTGGGGCCTATTAGAATAGAGTTTGGTCTGGGGGTGAGATCTGTTCTTTTTACCTGCTCACAGTGGATCTGCTTTAATCTTTTTACATGCCTGTAAGCTGAAAGAGATATAACTTTTCTGCTTTTCCCCTGGCCTATGTAGCCGAGATCAGAAAGTTTCTCATAAATATCTTCAGGGTTTATTATGGGTACCGCTTCTACAAAGTCCCTAATATTAAACTTGCTTTCCTCTTTAGGCATAGTTCATACCCCCTATACTAGGATTGTATGAATTATGAGAGGTTATTGCAAGGGGAAATTGCATTAACCACAATTGTCATCTCGAGTGTATACGAGAGATCTGATGTTAGTGTGCCTTGACCAGGGCTTAATAAAAGCAGATTTCTTCTTAATTAATATCCAATAAATCTGTTATCAATAATCGGCAGATTAACTTCGATCATAACCAACCAAACATTTACTTAACGAAAATGTTTGTGGTTCGAAATGGGCATAATTGCAAAAAATGTGTGCTGAAAATGGGGTTTTAGCCTTTATTTACTATATTATAATGAGAAAAAAGTTAAACAGGTTTAACTATGAACAAAAAACTGTCCCCTTTGCAGTGCACAAAAAGCAG
>JBFFSH010000003.1:0-73810 GCA_041572575.1 Thermodesulfobacteriota bacterium | reverse complement strand
GAAGATCTAATCTGATATATTATGTAAAGGAACAGGAGTTTAGGTTTAATAACAGACATCTTAGTACTGACGAAATGATGAATAAAATAATTAATATTTTAATGAATTCTACTCCGCCAGATGTCTAATGCCCTAGATTAATAGTATAAAAAAATTAATTTCTTATTATTAGTATTATTAGATATTTTTAATGAACTAAAGATGCATCAAATTTAACCCAGCATATTAACAGTTTTGTTTTAATTTAAGTGGGAGGACAAGTGATGAAAAACTATCAAATAAGCATACTGACAGCTGTATTTATATTCATATCATTTTCTTTAAGCAACAACTCATATTCCACAGATATTGCAGGAAGCAAAGACCACCCTGCAGTGTCACGATATCAGGGATCCGTAATCAAGAAATATGATTACAGGCAGTTTGATGAATATAATCTACTCCTTGGAAAAGTAGTTCATGCAGTCGGTGAGCCGGACAATAAGAAGATAACTAACGGTAAGAAACTTGAAGGGGAAATAACACGTATAACTTATGAGCTTGCAGAAGACAGATCTTCACTGGAGGTCATGAAAAACTATGAAATTGAGCTAGAAAAGAGCGGAGCAGAGATACTTTTTTCATGCAGCAACAAAGGGTGCGGAGGAAGAACATTCAACCATACGGTTGTACCATATGATACAACATTCGGAGATAACTACTCTGACCAGAGATATCTTGCTGCTAAGCTAAAAGGATCGAGGAGTGAATTTTATATTTCTCTTTATGTGATTAATAACAAATCCGGCGGTGGACGTACTAAGAATTTTATTTATACACAATTGGATATAATTGAAGTTGTAGCTATGCAAAAAGGTATGGTCACAATTGATGCAGATGCGATGCAAAAAGCCATACTGGAATCGGGAAGTGTATCTATTTATGGAATCTATTGTGATTTTGATAAAACTACTATTAAACCTGAATCCGAACAATCACTTTCAGAAATCGCAATCCTACTCACAAATAATCCTTCTCTTAATGTATTTATTGTAGGCCACACAGATAATGAGGGAAGCTTTGACTACAATATAAATCTTTCTCAAAAACGAGCAGAGGCTGTGGTTTCCAAGCTTATAACAAGTTATGGAATATATGGTTCAAGAATAACCCCAAAGGGAGTAGGTATGCTTGCTCCAAAAGCCAGTAATTCATCTGAAGACCGGAGGTCTAAAAACAGGAGAGTGGAGTTTGTGGAGAAGTAAAAATTTATGTGGGTTATTTGTAATGTTCCTTGCTTTTATCTACAGGGGTACTGAAGCCTCTAATAAGACCTCTTAAAAACGCACGCATCCGCCCTAATTTATAGGTTCCAGAATTTGTGTATGTCATAACCCAGCTTTTTCCAAATGCCCATAAACTTATCTGTCTAAGTAGTACAAAGATAATGGAAATATGACCAGACTTGATATGCTTTGCAAACAGCGCTCCGTTTCCATAAGCATAGTCTTCAATAAGTTTTTGTACCTGACTACTCTCTCTGTATCCAAGATGTTTTACAGACACTGAAGGGCTGTAATGTATATAATATCCATTTAATAATGTTCTTATATTTAAATCAGTCTCTTCACAGGAATTAAAAGCTACACCCGCACCAAGCATCGGATCAAAACCGTTTAGCATTTGCCAAACACTCTTTCTTATACCCATATTTGCAGAAAGTCCTCTAAGGCTTTTAGCATCGTAAATGCTTCTAGATATATATGAACTATCTTCTATGTAAGTAGTTATAAATCCAGGATCATCTGTTCTGCCAGGCTCTACTTTGCCATAAACTATTCCTATTTTCTCATCTGCTTTAAATGCCTCAATCATATTCTCAAGCCAGTTTTCTGAAACTTCACAGTCGTCATCTGTAATTGCAACAAACTCAGTCTGTGAGTTTTCTATAGCTATATTTCTACCTGCAGAACTTCCAACAGAATCTGATTTGATATAGGTAAAAAGAGGATTATCTAAATATGATGAAACAGCTTTTGCAGTGCTATTGTCGGTACTTTGATCAACAACTATTACATTAAAATCTTTATAATCAATTACAAAGATAGATTCCAATGCGCAACAAATTGTATCCCCTCTGTTTTTAGTGGTTATTACTACTGTGATATTAAGAGAGTTTCTCGTATTCAAATTTACAAAAATTCACGTTTATTATTACGAATTGAGATTATTTTATTATATAGCCATGATATTAATGTTCCAAAAATAGATCCCGCAGCAAAGCCATAGACAAATCCGATAATACTTCCGAAAAAGGTTACTTTATAACCAATAAAAAACTGTCCCAAAAGCTGCAGGTGCGGGCCAATTACTATCTTGCCATCAGGGCCTACATGACCGCCAGCAAGGATTAACCAGTTTGTGGCAAGAAAAATTATAAGCCCGGTAATAAGACCAAATATTAGTCCAAAAACTGTGGCATCGAGCTTTACAGCTTCTTGCAGCAGCCGTTTTTCTTCGTCTTCGTTTATTTCATGCAATTTAGTCAATCCCTCAAATGTAGTCCAGTAAATCTTTTAAAGACTGGTTTTCAAGTTTCCTCTTTTCATTATAAATAATAAATCCAAGTGATAGGTTTCTTATATACGCAAAGAGCCATCCAAATATAAAACCCCAAAATATACTATAGCCCCCGCCTATAAGCGCTCCTTTTATAGATATATCATATCCAATAAAATAGTTATTTAGAAGAAGCATGCTATTTACTACCTCGGGGCTGCCTTTAAAATCTAAAAACAAAGTAGTGAAAAAGATGAAGATAAAACTTGCAATACCCACAGCCGAAGCAAAAGCAAATTTATCAAGTCTCGAAAATACCCTGATAATAGCTTTTTCTACCACATTGTTCTCTGATCTGGGTACAGCAAATACTGATGGCACGAGGGGCTGTGTATAGGATATTTGAGAAAGTTCGCTTGATACAAGCTCACGATCTTTTATTTCTTCATGATAGTCCTGATCGGCATTTACATTCCAAAGTTCATATTTTGCGCCTAATATATTCCTGACTGCAAGAATTGAGGTTAGCATTGAATGATCCTGGTTGTTATACTTATGCATTCCGTTTCTTCCTACAAGCTGTATATTACATATATTTGCTAAAAATCCCTTAACAGTATTTAGAGCAGCTTTGTATTCATCATCATATACTGGATATGCTTTTGGCATTCTTACTACTGTTCCATCACTAATTTGAGACTTCGTGGCAAAGCCAAGCAGTTGTAGTTCCTCTTTTGCAAGTTCAATTAACTTTTCATCACTCATTGACCAAAAATTGTCATCTTCAAAACAGAAATATTCCAGGCCAAGGCAGGTCTTCTTCGGGTCTGGTACCATAAACGGGCTCCAGTTTTTGAAGTTTTGTATCCTGCCCACATTTACAGCGGGGTCATGAATATAAATCCAGTTATCTTTAAATATATCTTCTTTATCAATTATTAATGCTACTGTGATAAAATCCCTGTAGTTTAGTTTCTGAGATGCTTCAATAATATCTTTTGGAGCGGCGGGGTCAAGCTTTGCAATAAGCTCCCTTATGGGCATGCTGCTTATAAAATCCGTGCCTTGTACAGATTTTGTATTTTCGGAAAAAATTGATACGATTTTGCCATCTTCCCAGTAAATTTTATCTACCCCGCTGTTCATATGTACGGTACTAAGACCCTGTTCAACCAGGTCTCTTACTTTTTCCCACATCATACCGGGGCCCATTTTAGGGTAATGAAATGAATTTATTAAGGTCTTAATAACATCTTTATTGGCAGCAGGCTGTTTTAGGAGTGCATTTTTTAGTGCAGAAAACAGAGACAGTCCTCTTATTCGTTGTGCTGCCCATTCTGAACTTATCTGAGAGCATGGTATCCCCCACACTTTCTCAGTATATGTTTTGAAGAATATCTTATAGAGCCTGTATCCGAATCTGTTTGTGATCCAGTGTTCAAAAGTATTTTCAGGTTTTATTGGGAAAATCTGTGCTTTTAGATAGCTAAGAACTATAGTCATACTGTTGAATATACCAAGACCAAACACTGCATTTTTGACTTCGAACGGATAACTGAAGAATTTCCTTTTATAATAAATTCTCGAAAGACGGTCTCTTAGTAAAAATTCATTCTGCAATACTTCATCCCACATATCCTGTACTACTTTTACTTTTGTAAAAAACCTGTGACCGCCTATATCAAATCTGTAGCCTTTGTAATTTACCGTGCGCGAAATACCTCCTACGATATTATCCTTTTCGAAAACTTCCGACCTTATACCGTGCTTATTCAGCTCATAGGCCGCAGTAAGCCCCGCAGGACCTCCGCCTATAATTATCACTTTTTTATCTTGCTTTGTTGTTTCCATTTATACGTTTTATTATTAATAGAGAGTATTAAGACCTATGATTTATAAACCCAGTATACAAATGCCGGGGGGACATTTTTCCATATTACTTTTGTTTGCTCAACATTTCCAAACATACTATTTAATTTATTTTTAAACCTTCTTCCAGACGGCATTAGTAAACTTTGCACATAGGAAAAGGTTAAAAATACTGCACCCGGAGTCATCGAATTATATAAATTTTGTAAAATACTGTCCTGCATATTATTATCAAAAGAAGCCCACGGCAGTCCGGATATAATACAATCACAGCTCTTATAACCCTGCTTTTCTAAATACAGATTTATGTTTGCTGCTGAATCTTCAACCACATTTACGGCAGGACACCTTCTTTTTGTTTGTTCTACAAAAAGAGGGTTTAACTCGATCACAAAAAATCCGGCATTGTCATTCTTTTTTTCGCATATCTTTTGAGTAAATACTCCAGTACCAGAGCCAATTTCGACTATAAGATTTCTTTTTTTAAGCTCGGCAGTATCAGTAATCAATTCGGCAAGTTCATCCGAAGAAGGATGAATGGCTCCTGTAGATAGGGGTTTTGTAAAAAACTGTTTTATAAAAAGACACATTGATAATATCCTAAATTAAGCCCGGAATTGATTTAATATACCCACAACTATTAAGCTACTGATTATACTAAGTTTTATATATAACATCCATAAACTTTTTTTAAAATATTTCTCTATTATCCCCTTGAAACCCATCGAAGGATGATTACTTTAATATTATCTAAAAATTGTTTAGGAGGTAAAAACAATGTCATTAGGAATTAGATTATTTGAGCCTTTTATTGATAATGCTTTTGGTTCATTGCTTAATAAAGACTATTACGACGAGGGAAGACTCTCTCCAAGCGTAGACGTTTACGAAAAAAGTGATAAGTATGTGATAAACGCTGAAATCCCCGGTCTAAGTAAAGAGGAAATCAAGATAGACGTAAAAGACGGTACACTCACAATCAGCGGCGAGAAAAAATATGAAGAAAAGAAAGAAGACGAAAACTATATCAGAGTCGAAAGAAGATACGGAAAGTTCGAAAGAAGATTCAATCTACCCGAAAACGTAAATGTAGAATCAGTTACGGCAAACTATAAAAACGGCGTGCTTGAAGTAAGTCTGCCAAAAAAAGTAGAAGCAAAACCAAAGCAAATCGATGTAAAAGTTAGTTAAAAGTAATTCCGGCTGCCACTCTTAAGATTAAGGGTGGCAGCTTATATTTATAACCCAAGTTGCTTTCTTAAATCCTCATCATCTAAACTATTTTTGTTCCAATAATCCAGCATAATAGACTTATGATTAGTCGCAGTTGTTGTTAACATTTTTGCATTTGCTCCAAATCCGCTCTTATATTCTTCGCTCCATCCTATAATTTCAAAAGGAAATTTATTTAGAAAATCTATTCTTACTGTTCTTTGCAGGTTTTTATATTTCACTTTATAGGAAACTAAATCATTTGTAGAATCAGAGGCAACTTTTTCGGCTAAAGCGTCCTCTACTTTTAGATCAAAATGTTTTAGTCTTGAAAAAAGAAGTGAGGGAATAATTTTAATTTTTCCTGTGGGCAGGCTATCAGGAGATAGTCTTATCTTTGTAAACAGCTCATCTTCGAGTAGGGCATCATCTAATTCAGTTTTTGCGTCACCCTCGGATTCAAAATAGGAATATGAACTGATTACATATTTATTGTTTTTATGATTTGCCTGTGTGTATACATGACCGCACCATTCCTGAGAGGAAAATGTTAGTTTCATTGCATTAGGTTTTGATACGAAGTCAACAGGGCTGAACACAGAGGTCATTATCGAATAGGGATAAATGCCTGTAAGAAATTTTCTGGTTGAGTTAAGTTTTAGTACTTTTACTGCATCATCGGGCACACTTTGCAGGTTATCAAGTTTTACCTGTTTTGAATTAGAAAAATCTTCTGTAACGAAAATCAGTACCGCATCACCACTATTTATTTGTCCATATCTTGCCTGCTGTAATTTGTAACTGGTGATCTCTGCCTTTCCCTTGTACCAGTAGTCGCCAAATGACATATTTTCGGCACTGCTTGTATTTTCACTTCCGCAGGCAAAGCTAAAAAGTGCTATTAGTATTATTAGAGCCATTGTATTTCTCATATATTTCCTCTTTTGTTAATTGTCTGTAATTAAAATAGGATAACCAAAATAATTTGAATAGTATTAATTAAGTCTCAAACCTTTTGGAATAAATACCTTTTCCAGCAATCCGAATAGCGCCTGGACTAAAAGAGCCAGAACAGCAGCGGGTACAGCACCTTCAAGTATAAGCCCAATATTGTCCAGACGGATGCCTGTAAATATAGGCTGGCCGTATCCTCCAGCACCTATAAGCGCAGCAAGTGTTGCGGTTCCCACATTAATAACAGCAGATGTTTTAATTCCTGAGAGAATGGACCTGGATGCAATAGGAAGTTCAACAAGCTTTAACCTTGCTCCGTCTGCAAGACCAATGGCCTCGGCAGATTCCTTTATTTCTACCGGTACATCTTTAAGACCGCTATAGGTGTTGCGTACTATGGGAAGTAAACTGTATAAAAAAAGCGCTATAACTGCCGGTATAAAACCTATTCCAAATAGAGGGATCATAAAAACCAGCAGTGCAATTGATGGAATGGTCTGCACAATGCCCACAAATCCCAATATAATTCTGCCAATGGGTTCATTCTTATATGATAATATTCCAAGTGGTATCGAGATGATTATTGCAGAAAAAAGTGAGATACAAACCAGTACAAGATGATCAAATGTGTTTTTTATAAATCTGGAAAATATTGTAGATTCGGCGGGTCTTGTAGTTACCGAAAAAGTTTTTTTAATATAGTCCGAGGCCACAGTACTCTCAGCAACACCCGCTATTTTTACTTCTGCATTCATCCCCACCATAAATTTTTCGGATATATTATTCTCTAATGAAGTTATTTTAGCTATTGCTTCAGGATAAATATTATTGGTATCCAGCCTGTAGAGTATTACTGCAAAGTACTGGGGGAAAAAGTTCAAATCATCTTCCAACGCAGCAAGGTTGTAATAATCAATTTCAGCATCTGTGGAATAAAGATCGATCACATCAATACTTCCGCTGTTAAGGCCCCTGTAGGCAAGGTCGTGATCAAGACCTCTTATATTTTTATGTGTAAGATTATAAGCCCTTTTAAGCCCCGGCCATCCGTCTGCTCTTTCTATAAATTCACTTGAAAATCCAATTTTTAAATCCGGATGTTTTACAAGATGAGAAATAGTTGCAATATTGAGTTTTGCTGCCTTCTCTTTTTTCATCCCCAGAATATAAGTATTATTAAATCCCAGAGGGTCAGTCATGCCGATTCCAAGCTTATGAAGTTCTGATCTTAGCTGATCGGTACTCTCTATTTTTCTGTCACTAAAAATCTCTTGTATAAGTGTGCCTGTATATTCGGGATAGATATCAATCTCACCCTTTTTAAGAGAGCTCCATAAAACTCTTGTACCTCCAAGGCCGCTTATGTGTCTGGTTTGTATTCCTTCCTTTTCTACGACTTGTTTTATTATTTCTCCAAGGATTACAGACTCTGTAAAAGTTTTAGAGCCAACTACAATCTCTTTAGACTGAAGAGAGGATGTAAAAAAAAGGATAATAAATAATACGCTAAATAAGGTATATATGGATTTCATTAGCTAATAGTATTCCTTTGAGCATTTATGAATTTAGTAACAAAACTATCTGCAGGATTATTAGTAAACTGCTCT
Source organism: Thermodesulfobacteriota bacterium (assembly GCA_041572575.1). GTDB lineage: Bacteria > Desulfobacterota_D > UBA1144 > Nemesobacterales > N074bin48 > N074bin48. The sequence goes on along the minus strand of JBFFSH010000003.1, from coordinate 65,630 downwards.
ATTGTTCCCTGCTGAACAATTCTTCCTTCATTAATTAAAACCATCTCATCGGCAAAAAAGTGTGCTTCATTGATATCATGGGTAACCATCACAACTGTTTTATTGAGTGTGCTAAAAATCTCTTTTAGATCGTTTTGAAGATCATAACGAATGATAGGATCAAGCGCCCCTAGCGGCTCGTCCATTAGCAGGACATCGGGGTCTAACATTAATGCTCTCATGAGACTTACTCTTTGCCTCTGTCCCCCTGATATTTCTACAGGATATCTGCTAAGCGCATCTTCGGGAAATTTAGTGAGCTTACAGAGCTGCTCTGTTCTATCCAATATCTCCTGCTTCTCCATGCCAAGATACTCTGCAACTATGGATATATTTTCATTTGCTGTCAGGTGAGGAAAAAGCCCGCCGGCCTGAATCACATAGCCAATGTTTTTCCTTAGTGTGAAGATATCAAGCTCAGTTATATCATTGTTACCTACAATAACGCTGCCTTTATCAGGGCAAACAAGTCCGTTAATAAGTTTTAGAGTAGTAGACTTACCACACCCACTTTGCCCGATTAGCACAGTAGTTGTGCCAGAATCAATGTGTAGATTTAAGTCTTTTATTACAATAGTACTGCCATAGGATTTGGAAATATTTTTAAGCTCTATCACAGATATTATTCTAATTGTTTATAAGAAATTAAACAGAGAAGCTTATAAATTAACTGTGGTGAGAGTAGAAAAAGATCAAAAAGAGTTATAAAAATGATAATTTTCTATCATTTTTAGGCGCTGCCTGCATATCTGTACTTTTTGGTGATAAAAATTCTTATCTACCTCAATTTCTGCATAAGCATAGGCTTTTTCATAATTCTCAAGAGCCGTTGAGTAGTTATGTATCTGTAGGTGCAGGTTTCCAAGGGTTGAATATAAAAGGGGACTATCCTCTAAACTTTTCATATCACCTATATTCATAATCTCTTCGATTCCCTGCCTTGGCCCCTTAATTTTCGAAATGACCGAGGCCCTTTGAAGCTCTACATAAGGGGATTCATTAACCGAGAGATATTTATCATAGACTGATACGATCTTATTCCAGTCCGTTTGTCTGTAAGATTTAGAAAGACAGTGTATTGCAGCAACTGCCGACTCCAGATGATAGATCGTAACGTTGTTTCCATCTGCTGATTCTTCCAGATGATAAATCCCTTTGTTTATTAATTGCACATCCCACTTTGATCTGTCTTGTTCCCTAAGAGATATGAGCTTTCTTTCAGCAGAAAAAATGGTGTCTTGTCTGGACAAGTTAAAATAAAGATACGAAATAAACGCATGTATTGTTTGTTTATTAGAGTAACCTGACTCAATAAAAAGTTTAAACAGGCCTATTACTTTAAATATAAAACTCTTTTTAAGATTCTTATTTATGGCTTCTGAGTAGTTAATTTTATTTAGAAGCTCAAAGAACAAATCAGCAAGGTTTATAATTTCATTCTGTGTTTTAAATAAATCTGTAGTGTATGAACAGGTTTGTAAAATTTCATTCTTTTTATTAATAAGAGTATCAATTGTATTGAGATCTACTGCCAGCAGACTAGCCGCTTCATCTCTATTAATATCAAGCACATGTTCAGCTAAAAACACAAATTTATGCCCTTTAGAATCTAATTCACTACAGCATTCTAGTATGTAAGATACTTCGGTACTCTCCGGAATATTTTCTTCTGTTCCCATTGTTTTAATTAATACTCATATAACGCTTAAATACTGCAGGCTAAATCTTTTGTTGCTGTCTACCCAGACTTTTTGAACATTATAGTAATCTTTTATAAGTTCTTCAAACTCGTCCAGAGAATACTTATATGAATACTCGGTTATAATCGATTCGTCCTTATCAAAAGATATTTTGCTGCCGTTATGAGATACTCTTTGATTAGTTAAACTTACAAGGTGCATTTCTATTCTGCCTTGATTTTCGTTATATATTGCACTATGTTCCCATTTATCGGTATCAAAATTAAAACCAATATCAGAGTTTAGCCTGTACAGAATATTCAAATTAAACTCTGCCGTTATTCCTTTAGTGTCATTATAAGCATTTTCAATAACAGCCTTGTCTTTTTTAAGATCAACCCCTATTAGAAGCCCGCTTCCCTTACCAGTGCGTTTTGCAACATTTGCCAGAAACTTCCTTGCATAAGAGGGGTGAAAATTACCAATTGTAGAGCCGGGGTAAAAGACTACCAATTTTTCCCATTCGAAATCAAATTTAGGAAATTCAAATGGCTTTGTGTAGTCGACACAAAGAGGAATTATTCTTATATCGGGAAAATCTTTTGAAAGCGTATTGGTAGATTCAATAAGATGGTTATAGGAAATATCAAGCGGCACATATGCGCTAATCTCTTTTAATCCTCCTAGGAGAAGGCGTATTTTCATACTACTTCCACTTCCAAGCTCAACAAGAAGGCTGTTTTTACCTATACATTTGGCAATCTCGTCTATGTTGGACTTAATTATTCCAATTTCTGTGCGAGTGGGATAGTACTCCGGAAGAGCTGTTATCTGATCGAAAAGCTCTGAGCCCTTTTTGTCATAAAACAGCTTGCATGGAAGCTCCTTTTGTTCCTTGCTGAGACCAACTAGTATTTCTTCTAATAAATGCTGGTCACTGGGATCTTCGGTATTTAATTTAAGAACACTTTCACTCATTAGTATCATCTATTTTCATCTTGTGCGAGTCTTATACCCATAAACTGCCATCTTGAGTCAGGTGGAAAGAAATTTCTGTAAGTATTTCTAATATGTGTGATAGAAGTCGCGCATGAGCCGCCACGCAGAACCATCTGGTTAGACATAAACTTCCCGTTATATTCACCCAGGGCACCCGGAAGAGTTTTGTACCCCGGATAACAAACATAAGGGCTTGATGTCCATTCCCACACATCACCATACATCTGGTGAAGCTTTCCGTTTTTTGAGCCGCCGTTAAGAGGTACGGGATTATATCTGGCGTCTTCAACAAAGTTTCCTTCAATTTCCAAGTCTTCAGAAGTTATTTCCCATTCAGCCTCAGTGGGAAGCCTTGCACCTTTCCAGCGGGCATAGGCATCAGCCTCATAGAAGCTCACGTGACATACCGGCTCAGCCAGGTTTAGCTCTTTAAACCCGGAAAGTGTAAAGTGATGCCATTTACTTCCTTCTTTTTCCCAATACAGCGGTGCCTGCCATCCGTTATCTTCTGCAGTATAAATACCATTTGATAGCCAAAGCTCCGGTCTTGTATAACCACCATCCTCTATAAATTCAATAAATTCCCCGTTTGTTACAAGCCTGGATGAGAGCTTGAACGGATTTAGAAATTTCTTGTGTCTCGGTGTTTCATTATCATAACAAAAACTTTCATCCTGATGGCCAATTTCATATAAGCCCTCTGGGAACGAAATCCATTTATGTTTGGTTATTTTGCCATTATTTCCATTAGGCGGAGCTTCTAAATAAACCGGTCTTAATGGATTTTCTGAAAATACATGTTTAATATCAGTAACCATAAGCTCCTGATGCTGCCTTTCATGATGAACGCCTATTTCAATAACAGGAGCATGCTTTTGAAACTCTTTTTCACTGCTTTTTGTAAAAAGTCCTTCGATTTTACTGTTCACATATTCTCTATATTTATACACTTCATCCACTGTAGGTCTCGAGATAAGCCCTCTTTTGGGTCTACAGTGTCTCTCACCCACTAAAGCATAATAGGAATTAAACAGGTAGTTATACTGAGGATGGAGTGACTTGTATTTTTTATCATATTTTTCTAAAACAAACGCTTCAAAAAACCAGCTTGTGTGAGCAAGGTGCCACTTTGTAGGGCTAACATCGGGCATGGACTGAATGACATAATCTTCTGTACAAAGCGGAGATGAAATTTGTTCACTAAACTCTCTTACAGCTCTAAACTGCTCAAATAGTTCATCTTTTTCAAAATTGCGCGTTCTCATTAGTTGTGTCCCGATTTGTTAAAACCTGATTTATTTAGATAAAAAGTTTAGAAATTAGATTCTTATAAAAAGTAAAAACAATGATTTAATGTAATAGTATATTATACTAGGTTATGATTTCAAACTTATAATGGTATTAAAGGCGTATAAAAATATTTGGAACTAACAGATATTATTGTTTATAGTACATAATGAGCAGCACGATAGGACAAGAAACTTCTTCTGTAATGGAAGATTATATAAAGGCTATTTTCAACCTGATACAAAAAAAAGGCAAGGCAAACACCAACGATCTTGCTAAGAGTTTGAGTGTGTCTGCACCAACTGTGACACAAATGGTAAAACGGCTTGTAGACCTAAAACTTGTAACTCACGAACCTTATAAGGGAGTAGCTCTTACAGAGTCAGGAAATAAAATGGCTCTGGAAACCATAAGACACCACAGATTAATTGAACAATACCTGTATGAAGCCTTGGGAGTGCCATGGGATAAGGTACATAATGAGGCTGAAAAACTAGAACATGTAATATCCGAAGATCTGGAAAAGAGAATGGCAGAAGCCTTAAACCATCCTACCCATGATCCACATGGGTCTCCCATTCCCACAAAAGACCTTATTTTAGAGAGTGAAGACCTTTGTTTACTTACCGATCTTGAAGAGGGTACTAAAGGAACTATCTCTGAGGTTCCGGATGAAGACCCTAAGCTTCTACAATATTTTGATGAACTGGGAATAAAGCCCGACACTAAATTCACACTCATAAAAATAGAGCCTTATGGTGGCTCAATAGTTCTTGAAATTGATGGAAATAATGTAAATGTAGGATCTGAAGCTGCTTCTCAAATAAGTGTTAAGACCTAAAAGTAGCACATTATTCGATCTTAAGACCAATATAAACCGTAGTTTCACCCCTTTTAATCAAAAAGAGCGCTGAATTACCTTCGCCTATATCTTCAAGGCGCTTATTGTACTCATCAACATTTTTAACTTTTACCCTGTTGATCTCTAATATTATATCCCCTCTTTTAAAACCTGCCTCGCCCGCAGCAGAACCTCTTGAAACAGAATTTACTATTACCCCATCAGTAGAATCGAGATTTAATCTGTTTGCAATTTTCGGTGTAATATCTACAACCACAAGACCAAACTTTGCTTTAGGTTCATCAACTTTCGTTGCTACTTTTTCGTCCTCTGGAAATTCGCCAATTTTCAGTCTTATTTCCTGGATTTTTTTATCCCTTATTATCTTAAGCCTAGATATCTCTCCTGGCGGAGTAAGCGCTACTTTTCCTGTTAAATCTGATACTTCTACTATTTTTTCACCGTTATACTCAAGGATGATATCACCTCTTAGCAGCCCTCCTGTCTGAGCAGGACTTTTATCCATAACATCTGCAACTAATACCCCTTCACCATCTTTTACGCCAATTACATCAGCAATTTCCGGTGTAACTTTTTGTATGGAAATTCCAAGCCATCCCCTTACCACTCTGCCACTGTCCTTGATCTGGTCTATAACGTGCTTAGTAAGGTTTACAGGAATTGAAAAACCAAGCCCCTGACCTCTTGCAATTATTGCAGTGTTTACCCCTACTACTTCCCCTTTAAGGTTAAATAAAGGTCCGCCGCTGTTTCCCGGGTTAATTGGAGCGTCGGTCTGAATAAAATCGTCATAGTTTCCAATACCAAGAATTCTTCCCTTGGCACTTATTATTCCTGCAGTTACGGTATGTCCAAGGCCAAACGGGTTTCCAATTGCTATTACCCAGTCTCCTATTTCAGAATTTTCAGAATCACCAAACTCTACAAATGGAAAATCTCTTTCAGCATCTATTTTTAGCAGTGCTAAATCGGTTTTCGGATCTTTCCCTATAATCTTGGCCTCGTATTTCTCTCCATCTTCTAAATTAATCTCAATATCGTCTGCCTTTTCAATCACATGGTTGTTTGTAACAATAAAGCCGTCTTTACTAATTATGAATCCCGTACCAAGACCCCTTTGCTTAAATTCCTGTGAAGGCTCTCCCTCAAAGAATTTTTTGAAAAATTCATCAAAAGGATGGCCCTGATCAAAGGGATAAGAGAATGGAGATGATCTTCTCTGCACTTTGTTGGTCGTGCTTATATTCACAACTGCAGGCTTTAATGTTTTTACAAGATCAGCAAATGATGGTAGGCCGGTTGAAGGTGAGATCGGAATTTCATTTCTATCTGCACTCTCTACAGGTTTTGGTTTTTCAGTTTTAACTTCTTGTTTGGGCTGTTCTTTTACAACATTTTCTTTTACACGCTCGCATGAGCTAAAAAATAATGAACTAGATATTAAAAAGGCAGTAATTAAAAAATATTTCATATATTCCTCCGAATCGTAGTAATAGATACTATTTTCATTTTAGTAATTAGTAAAGGTGAAAAGCTAACAGACAAAAGGTATAAATAAAAGTCTTATTATTCGAATCTCAAACATAATTTAAGTTATTATATTAATTTTGTAATTTAAATTAAAGTATATTACTTAAATGTCAATCGTGTTATTACCATTTTTATTAAAATATTACCAGATTTATCCAAAAAGGTTTCGAATTTAAAATCTGTTTCATAATTATCTCTCACTAATTTGCAAAGCGTTTATTGATTTATGTGTATCGATCACAATAATAATGCATCCAACTTAGAAATTAAACCTTATTAATCAAATCATTTAATTATATGAATATATTTATCACGGGAGCCACGGGATTTATAGGCAGGCAGCTTACTAAGAAACTGGTCGAAAATAAGTTTAATGTTACAGCACTTGTAAGAAATAGATACAAGGCAAAAGAATTAACCGAGCTGGGAGTAACAATACATGAAGGAGATGTTACAGATGTAAATTCAATAGAGGGTGCGATGAGAGGCTGTGATACTCTTTTTCATCTAGCAAATATATCCAGATGGTGGTTAAGGGATAAGAGCAAATATATCGATGTAAATGTAACTGGAACAAAAAATCTGCTTAAAGAAGCCAAAAAATCAGGAGTAAAAAAAGTAATATTCACAAGCTCTGTTGCCGCTATAAGACAGCCTCATGGGGTATTAGCTAAGGAAGATCTGGAACACTGTGGAGAGATTGAAAGCTCTTATGGTAAGTCGAAATATCTTGCTGAGCAGGAAGTTCTAAAATTTGCAAAAACCAATAAGATGGACATTTCTGTTCTAAATCCCGGAGTTGTTATTGGCCCGGGGGATTTTAAAACTTTTGGAAAAATGCTAATAGAATTTCTCAATAGAAAACTCAAGTTCCGGGCATTTGATGAAAGTTATGTACCTCTTGTTTATATCGATGATGTAGTTGATGCCCATATTATTGCTGCAGAAAAAGCAAAATCCGGTCAGAAATATATTCTTGTAAGTGAAAACCTGAAAATCATTGATGTATATAAAATGGCTCATGAAATCACTGGCGATCCTATTCCCTCATTTCAAATGCCTCCTTTTATGATAAAGCTCATTGCTCATATAATGGAAATAAAAGCTTCTGTAACAGGAGTATCTCCCAAACTTGCAGTAGACGCTGTAAATGCCATGGAAAAAGGTGCAAGCGCATCCAACATAAAAGCTACTGACGAACTGGGAATAAAATTCATGCCGATCAGAGAGGCTTTAGAAAAGACTATTAATTGGTACAAGGAAAATGGTTATGTAAACAAGTAAATTAATCAGGGTTATTTGGTAACAGAATCCAGAATTTCTTTTCCCTCATCAGAAACTAGAGATATGAAAGTTTCTTTCTCACAATTAGGACAAGATAATTTTTTATTTCCGGAACCAAACAGTGAATTAATAAATCCTGATAGTCCACCAGATTTAGCTTCAACCGCTCCACCTGTCGGAAGCCCGGAGTAGTAGCATCTAGAACAGATATACATTTCCCCTCTCCTTAAAAATGAACATATAAAGCAAATTATACATCCATTTTTATTTGGAGAAGATTTTTTTAATTCAATTGTAGGAATTTAATCCGAGATAAGCTTATATTAGTTACTCATATAACTTATCCAACAATCTTATGGTCTTTATACGTAAAGGATTGTCTAAGTCTTATCCCCAGCTATATTTGCCGCCCGACCACTGATCATACTTAGCCTCAAAATCTTCGATCTTAAGACCCATCTGTTCATTATTCTGTATATGTGTTACCAGATCCCGAGATATTTTTAAAAGCTCAGATTTTTTGATTGCATGTTTTTTGGAGATATAGTCTTTTGCTAGATGAGTCTCAGGTTCACTCGTTGGTTCATTGACGCGATAATATGTATATTCTACGTACTGTACTGTATGAATTTTAATCCACACTTGTCCGATATGAGAAAATTTTCTTAAATAATATTTATGACTAGTATTTGTAGATTCATCTTCTGTGGCAACTATCCATGCAATCGTATCTTTGCCATTTTCATCCTTGACTACTTTTGACATAATAGTCGCGGTATTATAGACAGCCTTATTAAAATCATTGAGGAATTTGCGTACTAAAGAATCTGACGGCAGATCTTTTCTTCCGTCAGCTGGTTTATACTTGTCTAATTCTTTGAAAAGATCCTGCGGAATTCGTGTAGGCCGAATATTTGTTTCTTGATAAAGTTTATCTTCTGTAGAAGTACCCAGAGCCCTTCTAAGTTCTTTATATATTGCAGTTGTAAGTTCTTCAGTTGAAATGGTTCTGCCTGCAGCCATACTCAACCTGGTAGCGTTATTATAAGCTACCCAAGCCCTGATTACTACAAGTGCTGTGGGATGTTGTAGTGCTAAAAGTGCCAGCCGCCTGAACAATGCCTGCTCTATATCATAGTCCTGATCTCCATCCGTAATCATTTGTTTGTAAAAGTTTTTAGCCTGTGTGCGCGTCATGAATATCTTGAATAAATCAAATGTGGGGTCGTGTAAAAAATGAAGATTAGCATAGAAATGATCCATATGTTCAGAAATAAGATCTTCAGTGGGTATTTTTATTCCTTCGTGGCCATAGTTTGTACAAGTTCCATCAACTTTACCGCAATCGCCGGGTGAAACAATTGCTGACCACACCTCCGAAGGAACATTAAGAACATGTAAAAATACGTAGGTCAGGGAAGCAGCTGAATGACAACCATGCCAGGCATAAAACTCACCTTTAGAATCTAATTCAGCAGTTTCATATTTCCTTTTGGTTAATACCCATTCTATAGGTGTTTCGTAAACGCTGTTAACACCTAACTTTTCTTTGATGAATTCTGAAAGATTTTCAACTCCATGCTTTTCAAAAAATTCTTTAGGCTGATTAACCCAAGGGCATCCTGACCTATGACTGAGATTTATTTCATACCATCTTAATATTTCTTTTACCGTATCTCTTATACTATGTCTAATCAGATTATTTTGTGCTAGAAAATTAAATACAAAACGTGGTTGTGCCGGGAATACATCCATTTTATGGTCAGTCTTTCTTGGGCTATAGTATGCTTTATTGTAATGGTGGCCATATATAAATTCGTTGTTTCCATTATTAATAATATCGATAAACATATGCCGTCCATCCAACATCATATACAGACAATCATCATTACTGATTTCCGATCCCTTTAGGTCTAGTAAACTCCAGTTTACTTTGTTATTGATTTCAACCCAAAGTGAAAAAGCAGTATAGGCATAATATATATTACTAGCCCCTTCTTCAGAAATATCCTTTGAGATTTCTGGAAAATCGGGATTTTGATTATTTCTAATTTTGTTATAGGCATTAAACAGTTTCTCTTTTCCATGAGCAGGCCACTTATCATAAGGCAGCCACTCTCCTTCAGCATCTTTTTTAGTCTCATCTATGAACCACCAGACCATATGTGATCTGATCTTAGGGTTTAGTCTTAAGAATGGATCAAGTTCAACCCCCGAAGAAGTCAGAACTACTTTGTTAAAATTAAGTTTTCTTACCGAATAGTCCAGCATTACTGAAGAATTTAGACTTGAAAAATGCATGTAATCATTCTGTGTATTATTCTTAATATCAGCCACAGTGAGAAGGTTTACATTGCTCGTGTAGTAAATCTGTGATGGGCCATTAAGATCAAAGCCCAGGATCGATCTATTGGGTTCTTTATATATTGATATTGATGATAGTGATTGAACAGATTGCCCAACGATGGCATTGGTTTTTCTTATTTCACCACTTTCACGCGGCCTGTTGACCGAGATATGCAATACATCATCATCAGAAAATGAAAAATATCCCTGCCACGATATATTTGATGGTATGTCAAGCCATTTAACTGCTTTACAATTTAGAATTGAGCCTACGATTTCAGGTTCTGATTCAGGCGGCTTAATTTCATATATTTCTCCGTTTTGGGTTTCGGGATCAATTCTGCTTACAAAAAGCCGCCCGGAGGATGAAAAATTTATATCTTTAAATCCCCTGCTTTGCCGGGAGCTCAGAGGATAGCCAGGCTGGATTAGCTGGTATTTTTGCCCGAATTTTACGATAGGGCCCAGAAAGCCGTTTTTACTAAGTCGTTCCATTATTTGTCTATGACGCACTATGCTCCCGGTCTCGTGTAGTACAAGAACATCTACCGGTTTCCAGTATCCACTATAGGTGGTGGCGTAAGTTACGCTAACATTATCTGTGGGTTTGCCATGAATCGTATTTGCGATATAGGAATCCAGGTAGTACGCTTTACTCCCTGCACTCACATATGTCCCCATTATTACAACTTCTGGGAATTTCGAAATAAACTCAGTTCTATTTTGTCTCCATGGACTTGGCTGTTGGACCCAGGGTATAACAATACCCCAAACCCAGCCATAAAATGATAACAATGGTTTAGTTAAAAATTCTAGAATGTTGTAGACAAAACTTTCCATTTTTAACCCCCTACAAGTTAAAACAGAATAAGTGAATAATTTGGAACAATTACCACGATTAATATCATGTCCCCAACTTAATATACACGATAAGTGGCAGTTCTAAAACTCGAATTTCCCTTTTCTGAAAAACGAGGGCTGCAGGAGCCATTTTAGGATTCCTTGGCGGGCATCAACAAATTCCCAGTTATTAATATCAAATTCTATTTTGGCCATGCATGCTGTGGGGAAATTGATCTGTCCCCCGCCAATGAATGTACTGGCAAGCATTGACCACTTGGGCTCGTGGCCAACAAGCATAATGTCATCATACTTATTAGATACTGATTTTATTATCTCAATAACAGTGCTTGTATCCTCATGATATATCCTGCTATCTTCCTCGACATCACACTTCCACTCCCCAGACTCTACAGACAATATCAGTGTTTCTTTTGCCCTCACTGCTGTGGAAGTAATAACAAGCTCGGGCACCTGATTTGCAAGAGCCAAGACCTTACCCATAATCTCAGCGCTATCAATTCCCCTTTCATTCAGAGGCCTCTCATGATCGGAATTAGATTCCGCCCCCCAGTCAGATTTTGCGTGTCTGTATAAAATTAGTGATTTGGGCATGATTAAATTTAATTGTACACCTATTGAGCATTATTGAAAAATATAAATGACACCTTTATACTATTTGTAATATAACCTACATGTAGGAGGCACACAATGAGTGTAATGAGTATTAGAATCGATGATAAAAAACGAAAGGCTCTAAAAATGATAGCAGCGATTGAAGGAAAGAATATGAGCACGATTGTTGGTGATCTTATAGATCAGTACATACTGAATAATAAAAAGAAAATTAGAAATACGCTAGAGCAGGAACAACTGATTCATTTGATGGAGCTTTCCGAAACTTCATTCTCAGAATGGGATAATAAAGAGGATGAGATCTACGATGAATTATAAAAAGTGGGATATTGTCTTGGTCCCGTTTCCCTTCACAGACTTAAAAACCACAAAAAAGAGACCTGCACTTGTAATTTCTCCTGACAACTATAACAATGGTTATGATCTAGTGATCCTTTTTATCACAAGCCAAATGAACAGTCCGAAGCGACTCGGAGATTACTATATCTCTGAATGGAAAAAGTGTGGCCTGCCCAAACCATCAATGATAAGAATGAAATTTGCAACCATTCACAAATCAATAGTAATTAAAACACTGGGGGAATTAAATAATAAAGACACAAGCGGATTAAGCAAGAATTTGATTGAATTTTTGACTTAAACTAGCAATCCTATGATGAAACCCAAAAAGATATTACTGATAAGTTTAATCGTCCTTCTGATTTTATGGATTGGTGGTAATTTGGGTTTGTATCTATTCGCTAAACATTTCCTGATCGGAGAAGACAGGTTAGAGCTTTTTAACAATGTCCCTGAAATTATTGAAATAAAATATACAGAAACAGACGTAGAAAAAATCTACTTTGGTGATATAGAGTTTATATTAGCACCAAGAGGTTATGATTTGGTAGATATATATCCTGGTGTTTATATTCAGGAACGAGAAGTAGAAAAATATTCAGTCCATTCAACCCTAATGTTTAAATATGCAAATGAAAGAAAAAATATTACAATTTATTTTAACAATACTGACCAAAAACTGGTAGATGATTATATAGAGTTTTCAAACTACACACTTAACGATTTTAGTTTATGGAATACACTATATAATTATAATTCATTCTATAAACTTGCAGCAAAATGGATATTATTACCCAGTAACAACGATTTGGAAAAATATCCACTTTATATAGTGAATTCTCAATATTTCAAGGGGTTTTGGAAAGTTAGTTCAGGAAAAAAATCAAGTTTATTGAGTTTCGATTTTAGTACTAAGGAGAATTCCTATAGCATTATGCTACCTGGTAGTGATAGAGATCTAATAACGGATAATATGAAAAACATAATTTCTTCTATAAAACCTTTCGAAAACAAAGAAGAAGTTACTAGTGAGTTAAAGTCTAAATATAAAAACGAAACAGCTATCTTTGAAAAAGAGCTTGCTTTGATTTCATTAATAACAATTGAGGGCCCAACCGTAGAATATCTTTCAGATCTTAAAGAACTGTTAATTGAAAAAAGTGCAAGAGAAGAGAATATTGGAGATATTCAGGAGCAAATTGATATATTAAAAAGTAAATTGGACAAAGTTACTAATTAACATAGAATTTTTCAGTTCTTGTGCCTTAATAATATTAGTGATTTACGCATTTCTAATTTATCAATATAATTAATTCGCTGCTAACTTGACTGACAAATACCCTGATTCTGGAAAATCAGTATCTCCATACGATTCCGGGTATTCACCTGACTTATCAATTAATCTTAGATCTAATATGATACCGAATATTTGACCAGGTCTTAATTGAACATCTTTATCTTTGCTTGCCAGCGGATGAGAAAATTCATAGTATGAATAGTTATTATCTGTACTATATGTACCTAGTCCATCGCGGGTACCCCCTACTTTAGTATCTTCGAATCCGCATTTGCCTTCATAATATTTGCCATCTGGCATTGAACAGGGGGGTTGGCTTGTCCTCACACTATCAATTAAGTAATTGGGTTTATGAACAGGGTTCATACCTATAACATCTTGACCATCATAAATAAATTTACCGTTTTTATCATTAAATCTAATAAAGAAACTTTGTCCTACAATATCTTTAGGAGTTTTGAATTTGAACAGAAAATAGATGTTGTTTGAATCATTTAAAACTTTTAACACTGCATATGATTTCTTGCTAAATGGTAAATTGATATTAAGTTTAAATGCTTCTGCATAACTCCATGCTAAATCATGAGGTTTGCCATCTACTTCATTTAGTGAACCAAATTTAGATTCAATATCTGCAGCATACAAGACACCTATACAAATATAACTAATTAATATCAATAATATTATTTTCTTAAACATAGAAATAATTATCTGTATCAATTAACTACTCAGCAACAAAATTCATAACCATTTTAAGTCCGTTAACATTCACAACAGATTTACGGAGAACTTTATCTTTATTACTTACATCAAAATCAAAAATCAGATCGAAAGGTTTAAGCTCAGCACCGTTTTCAGGCTGCTTTACAGTGAAGAAATATTTAAGCTCGGTTTTTTCCTCATCTTCCTTTTTTTCATAAGGCTCGCCAAGTGTATGGAGGACATCATACATAGTAGGCAGACCTTCTTTTTTGCCCTCCATAGTAGTGCCGGCTTTTTTTTCCGACTTATCAACTTTTGATTTACCCATGGATTTAAATATCTTCGCAAGCATCTCTTTTGACAGGTTTTCTAGAAATCTTTCTGGTAGTGTAGTTTCTTTAAGCTTCTTGTCCTCAAACTCCATCATGATATCAATGTCATAATTTTTCTCTTCTTTTACTCCTTCTGGATTTTTCTTTGTAAGTATATAAATCCAGCTATTCTGATCTCCTTCTTCATCTAAAATATTTGTAGGTTCATTGTTGAGCAGCCACTTAATGTCATCTTTATAAAGAATAGGATTTTTGAAAACCAGAGTTAGGCCTTTTTTGTCTTCAAGCTCGAAGTTTTCTTCAAAATTTGCAAACTGGCGCTTTAGTTTTAGGAGTCTGTAGTAGACACAGCCGGAAAGCAATGTGGTTATAAGTAAAAAAATAATGCAGATAAAATATTTTCTATTAATCATCATAAAACTCGGTTGTAGGAATTTCGCAATAGAATAACCTAGTTTGGTAATTATTTCATATACGCTACAATCATATTAGATTTCAGTGATTACCTTGATTAAATCAGAAAAGGTATTACATATTAGATTATAATGTTTGGAAAACTTCTACTATTATTTATTACAATTCCGATGATAGAGCTTTTCATCCTGGTAAAGATTGGAACTGTTATAGGATTTTGGCCCACTGTTGGTATTGTAGTTATCACAGGAATTCTGGGAGCTTCTCTTGCTAGGCTTCAAGGGTTTTTGGTATTCCAGCAGATTCAAAGTGAATTACAGAGCGGACAGATACCTGCTGATAAAATGGTAGACGGTCTGCTAATATTTATAGGCGGGGTTGTTCTTCTTACCCCCGGGCTTCTAACTGATCTTGCTGGATTTGCAATGCTTATCCCTTTTACCAGGAATATTACAAAAAAATACCTCAAATCAAAATTCGAAGGTCATATCAAAACAAAAGACGAAACCAAATATACGGTTATTGATGTTTAGAAATGACTCATCAGGAAAAAGTAGATCATTTTGTCGAGAAAATGAAATCCAATGGTGTTGAAAAATCAGAAACAGCGCCACTTTTATTTAGATTGATATGGAAACTAGGATTTCAAATTCCCCCGCCCCAATTTATTAATATTCAAATTATAGGATTAGTCTGGGGATTAATATCTGGAATTTGCCTTGTATTATTATCACTAGTTCCAGCGTTTGGATTTGCTAAGTTATCTTTATTTAAAGGCATCCTTTTTGGAGCTTTCATTGGATATTTTATGGCTCTTAGGCATAAAGATCGGTACAAAAAATATGGCCTTCCTGGGTGGGATGACTATCCTAAAGAAAGTAATACTTCATATACTTGATGATACTAGCTTGCTACTGCCTCAGAATCATCTTTTTTATCGAATACCTTTCTAATTCCGTAAGTAGTCGTCCGTTCTGCTGGTATCCTGTCAATCTCCCAGGTAAGTCTTCTAAATTCCTCAGGTGGGAAGTACTGACCAAAATTGGCGCCTGCAGCTCTTGAAATCTGCTCTTCCATAAGAGTGCCGCCAAAATCATTTGCACCGGCAGTGAGTGAAAACTGAGCAAATTCCGGTCCTTGTTTAACCCAGGAGACCTGAATGTTGTTTATATAACCTCTTAGCATAAGCCTAGAAATAGCATACATCTTTAGCTGATCCAGATCTGTTGGGCCAGGGCGTACCTTACCTTTAGAGTTAAGAAAAATTCTTGTGTTCCATGGTATAAATCTTAAAGGCACAAACTCGGTGAACCCGCCAGTCTCTCTTTGTATCTCGCGCAGTACATTCAAATGCCTTGCCCAGTGTTTAGGCTCGTCCATATGGCCATACATAATTGTAGAAGTAGTCCTCATTCCGGCTTTGTGCGCCTTTTTAACAACCCTTATCCAGACTTCGGTTGGGATCTTGCGTGGCGCAATTTTAACCCTTACTTCTTCATCCAATACTTCTGCTGCGGTTCCGGGAAAAGTGTTATGTCCAACATCTTTTAACATCTCAATAAAATCTTCTTCACTGATATCTAAAGTTTTTGCGCCGTAATAAATCTCAAATGGTGAAAATGCATGAGTATGCATTTCGGGTACTGCTTTTTTTACATTTTTAATGAGGTCAACATAATAATTACCGTCTATGTCAGGATGCATTCCACCCTGCATACAGACTTCCGTTGCGCCGTGCTCCCATGCTTCTACCACTTTGTCCTTTATCTCATCCATTGTGAGAAAGTAAGCCCTTTCATCACCCTCAGGAGCCATGAAATTGCAAAACCCGCACCATGTGTAGCAAATATTAGTAAAGTTTATGTTTCTGTTAATAACATAAGTGATAACATCGCCGACATCCTCTTTTCTGATATCATCAGCAGCAAGGCAAAGTGCTGCTAACTGCTCGGGGTCTTCAAGTAAAAAGAGCTGCTCGCCCTCATCAACTGTAATATCATTTCCGCCGTAAGCTTTTTCAATTATTTTAGAAGTCGTTCCATTAACCCTGGAAAGAAGACTGTCTATACCGGCTTCTCTGTTATCTTTTATTTTCTCTACTACATGCTTAATTTCTTCCATTACTAGTTTGCCTCCTGCACCGGAACAAAACCTGTATCATCTACAAAATTGTTCACCATAGGTAATAGTTCATTATCAATATATTTTTCATTTATAAATTCCGGGTAGACCGGAAGTCTTTCCCTTAACTGAAATCCATTTTCTTCGCACATTTCCTCCATAAGCTCTAGCTGCGGCCAGGGAGCCTCGGGGTTTACATAATCTATAGTAAGAGGGGATACTCCTCCAAGATCGTTAATCCCTGCAAGAGTAAAATAAGGATAGGTCTCCAAATTAAGATTTGGAGGTACCTGAATATTCATCTTTTCACCAAATATTAGTCTTGAAATCGCCACCAGTTTTATCATCTCCATAAACTCTGGTGATGGTTTGTCTTCCATTCTTATTCCAACCTTGGGACTAAAATTCTGAACAATTATTTCCTGAATATGCCCGTACTCATCATTTAGACTCTTAAGAGCAAAAAGGGAATCTATGCTTTCTTCTTCAGTTTCTCCAATACCAACCAAAATACCTGAAGTCCAGGGGATATTTAACTCACCTGCAAGCTCCATGGTTTTCATTCTAAGCCTTGGTACTTTATCGGGACAGCCATGATGAGCTTCTCCATTGTAAAGCAGCCTGTCACTTATGTTTTCAAGCATAAGACCCATACTGGGGTTGGTTTTTCTAAATTCAGTCAACTCCTCAGTTGTAGACAGTCCAAGATTTGTATGTGGAAATATATTCTCTTTAAGTCCTTTTAAGCTTAAATCTATCAGATATTCGGCAGTAGTACTAAATCCAAGCTCTTTTAGGGCTTGCCTGTATTGTTCATATTTAAGCTCAGGTTTGTCACCTGTTACAAATAAAAGTTCAGTACAGCCAAGCTGGGCTCCTTTTCTTGCTGTTTCCAGCACTTCATCGGGTGGGATAAGTAGCTCGCCTTCACCGGGTTCTATTTTAAAAGTACAGTAACCACATCTGTCTCTGCAAAGACGGGTTACAGGTATAAATACATTTTTGGAATAGGATAGTACGTTTCCTTTTCCTTTATTTCTTATTTCAGTAGCACTAAGCAGCAATCTTAATATGTCTTTGTAGTCCAGTCTGATAAGATAAAGAGCATCTTCTCTACTTATTGCTTGACCATCCTCTGCTTTTGAACAAATAGACTGTAGTCTTGAGGATGCACCCTTGCTAAAATCATTATGCAAACCCGAAATATCGAAAAATGCCGATAGAGTCTGCTGAGAATACAAATTTTCCAGTTCGCTTATAGTTGTACTCATAACAATGTTTTATTAATTATTGTTGAACGTTCATTAAAATAATTATAACAGTAAATATAAAATTTGTTTTGATTATTGTTTTTTTATCTTACCCCAAACTATATTCACATATTTAAAATGTTATTGTCAAGTAGGAAATATAATAGAATACTGTCTAAACACCAAGGATTTTTTGTGCAAGATATTCTGAATCCTGATCATTTTTCATTACAGTATCCGCTATAGTAGCCTTTATACCCAGTTTTTCTATTCTCAGGGCCTCTTGTTTATCGGTACTATCAATAACAAATTCATCTAAAAAATCCTCGTACAGCTTAGCTATCCCAGTGGACGAAACCTCAAGGCCCTCTGCTTTCATTAACCTGTCGGCAGGACCCTTTAGGGGTAATCCTCCTACAAGAGGACTTATCGCAATTTTTTTAGCTTTGGACTTTTTAATTGCATCTCTAACACCACCTACTCTTAATATTGGTCCAATGCTTATTATAGGGTTACTGGGGCATAGGATTATAGTGCTGGCAGACTCTATAGAATCAATTACCTGCTCAGTTGCTGCCGCATTTTCTATTCCTTTTATATAAATTGATTTAACCTCAGGAAGCATTTTTTCTCTAACCAAATACTCCTGAAAATGTAATTCGCCTTTATCGCTGCTTATCCATGTTTCAACATCGCTGTCACTCATAGGAAGTACATTAACATCTGTTAAGCCAAAAGATTTTGCAATTCTAGATGTAATTTCAGTATAAGTAATTCCAAGCGATCTTAGATGAGTCCTATATAAATGCGTTGCAAGGTCTTTATCACCAAGATTAAACCAGCGGTAGATTCCAAACCTGCTAAGGGCCTCAAGGCAGTTAAAGGTATCTCCCTTAAGACCCCATTTTTTATTCTTATCAACAATTCCGGAAAGCGTATAAACAATTGTATCAATATCAGGACATATTCTCAGTCCACCAATGGTTATGTCATCTGCAGTATTAACAATTATGTTTATGTCTTGATTTAATCCTATCCTAATAAGACCAGATAGAAATTTTGCGGCACCTACTCCGCCACCCAGAGCTGTTATCATAAATTTTTCATCCCTCTGTATAATATGTACCCATATTATTATCTTATACTTTTATTAAAACCAATATATTATTCTAATTCTTAACTTAATTTATAGTTCTTTATGGCATTTTCTTTAGTTTTCATTTTTAATCTGGCATAAAACTTTAGATTGTTTATTCTTAAATTTGTTATATATTAAAGTGTTTACGTAAGCTGTTATTAGACAGTAAATTATTGTATATTTAAAGGGAGTATTATGAGTTTAGAGCTAATAAGATCAGGTAATAAATGGTTTACAAAAGCTGTATTAATAGTAATAGCTGTAGTATTTATATTTGGCTTTGGATATTCATTCGTAAATTTTGGAGCCATGGGAGGCGGACCCAGTGGTATTGCGGCTGAGGTTAATGGAGAAGAAATTTCACTTTTTGAATATTACAGACTAAGAGACAGCCTGTTATCAAGTTTTGGTTATACTGCCGACATTCCCGATGCAGCATTACCATTTATACGTACAAGAGCCTTAAATCAGTTAATAGATCTAAAGCTTATTTCTCAAAAAGCGCGTGACCTTGGATTTAAAATCACAGATGAAGAACTTAAACAAGCAATAACATCAAACCCCGCTTTTCAGATTGATGGAGATTTTGTGGGATTTGCAGCTTACAAAAATTTTGTTGAGCAAAATCTAAAAGAAAATGTAGGAGAGTTTGAAAGAAGATATAAAGAAGAGTTATTGGCTCAAAAATTTATTGATTTCATCAATGAAACTGCAAAGTTATCAGATGAAGAACTGCAAAATCTTTATAGAATTCAAAATGAGAGAATAAAACTTGCATATCTAAAGTTTTCACCTGACCAGTACTCCGACAAAGTGCAGGTTAACAAAGAAGAGATTTCAAAACATTACAGTGAAAACAAGAATAAATACATGCACCCCGAAATGAGAGAAATTGAATATTTAGTAATCAAACCCTCTGACTTTGAAAAAAATATAGAAATATCCGATGATGAAGTTAAAACTTATTATGATTCTTATAAGGATAAGGAATTCTTGGATGAAGAAGGAAATCTAAAAGACTTTGATGCAGTTAAAGATGACATTATAGCAGCTCGTATGCTTGAAAAGAAAAAAATAATACAGCAGGAATTTATCGCAAATCTCGATGAAGCATCAAAAACCAAAAAGTTAAGTGAAATTGGTAAAGAATTTGCTATAGAAAAAACCTCTAAGTCAACAATTTCTGAGACTGAACAATCACAAGATTCAGTTCCCGGTGCGGTAAGAGCTAAAGCCTTTGAGCTTAAAAAGGGAGAAAAGTTTTTCATTAATGCTTTAGAAGATATATGGATAGTAAACTTAATAGATATTAAGCCCGAGTCTCAAAAGAGCCTTGAAGAAGCACATAGCGAAGTAGTAGCAGACATTAAATTTTTAAAAGGTAAAAATCTTGCCAAAAAGGAATCAAAAAAGACTCACAAAGACCTTGTTGGTGGCAAGGTAAAATTATCTAGTTTAAAAGATACCTATAAAAGCAATTACAACGAAACTGATCTGTTTACTAGGCTTGATAATATAAGTGAAATAAGCTCTAAGGATGTGTTGCTTAATGCTTTTCTTCTAGATGATAAAAAGCCGGTGTATAAAGAGGTATATGAGAGTGATAACCAATATATATTAATTACCCTTGTGGAAAAAAAGCAGATAGATCTGGATGAATTCGAAGAGAAAAAAGAAGAAATTAAAAATACTATGATACAAAGAAAAAGAAACGAAATTTATCAGGACTGGATTTTATCTATGCGGAAACAAGCTAACATAAAACCTAATCCAAACCTGTTTCCAGAGATTGGATAAAAGGAGCAAAATTTATGGGCTCTTCAAGGGCTTTAATAGTTGGCTCTGATAAAGATTATTGCTACGTAATAAAGGAGTTCTTAGATTCCCGTGGGATGATTTGTTCTCTTATTCTTGATTACAATCAGGGAATTGACAAGCTTTTCTACGAAAATCCCGATATTACAGTAATTGAGCTTATATCATCTCATAAAGTAAGTTCAAACCTCATAGGAAAAGTTAGAAACTCCATAGAATTACAAATCATCGACTTTACTCATGACAGTAACGTCGAGGTTGATAAGGAATCAAAACCGGTATTCTTCTTAGAAGAAACTAGTCAGCTCAATACGCTTTTAGCTTTTCTCAATACCTATTTTCTTACAAACTCGGGCAGCGAGCAAACATCTGCTAAATCTCAAGAACCTGTTAGTAACGACATCGAATTATTTCCATATCCAATACTTCTTTCCTATTTATACAAAAACTCACTCTCGGGAATACTGACGATAAATTCAAATGTAAACCTCAAGCTTTACTTTGAAGACGGTGTAGCAGTATATGCCGAAGGTGGAGATGTAGAAACTGCTCTTGGAAGAATGCTTCTTGAAAGTGGAAGGATTAGTGATGTAAAAGACTATGAAAAAGCACTGAATATAGCAACCGAGAAAAAACAAAAGCTTGGAGAAGTTCTTGTTTCAATGGGCGTTCTTTCTCCACATGAACTAAATGAACTATTAGAAAATCAGATACAGGAAAAAGTAATAAGAGGTTTTCTATTAAAATCAGGTGCATTTAACTTTGAGAGTGGTAAAAGTAAAATCAGTAACATTGTTAAATATGATATTGATTTTCCCAAGGTTTTGTATCAGGGTACCAAGAGGTATGGAAACCAGCAGTTTATTAAAAATATATTTTTCAATAGTGGAGAAGCCAATAATATTAAGGTCATCAAAGATCTCAGCCAAAAAACAGGCGGTCTGGGTTTGGGCCCTAAAGAGCTTAGAATAATTCAGAACCTTGAACAAAACACTAATATCGAAAATTTACTGAACAAAACAACTACTACTAATGATGAAACATTAAAAATCCTGTTTTTGATCTACCTGCTGGGATATGTAGTTGTTGAAAATGATGATTACAGAAATATAGGCAGATTGTTTAATCAGGCATCGGACGACCCGTATGCAGGTTCAAACGAAGAAGAATTTGAGGATATAATTGATCTGGATGAGGAAATTGCAGAGAGTGCCAAGGCAGAATCTACAAAAACTGAGGTAAAGAAAGAGCTATCCGAAAAAGATAAAGAAATAATAAATACAGTTAGTAAAATGGAACTCGAAATGGAGATAGATTCTCCAACATCAACGAGTACATCTAATGTCATTCCATTTAAAGAACAAGCCAAAAACCCGGTGGAGGAGAAAATAAATATTAAAGGGCCCGAACCACCGTCCAAGGAAAAAGATAACTCTGGTCTGGTAAAAAGCATAAGTGACTTATATGACAGGCTCGATGAAGAAGATCATTATATGATATTAGGGGTGGATAAAGATTCTACAAAACAGCAAATAAGGGATAGTTATTATGCATTGGTGAAGAAATATCATCCTGATATTCTTGCAAAACTCGATGACAGCACCAGAGACAAAGCCGATAAAATATTTTCTGTGATAACAACGGCCTATCAAACACTAAGTGATGATGAGAAAAGAGAAGAGTATGACTCTGTTAGTGAACTTGATGATCTTAAATCGGAGGCTCAGATCCTGTATCAGGCAGAGGTATCCTTTAATGAAGGTGCTGCACTTTTAAAACAAAAAAAATATGCGCTTGCAGAAGAAAAATTCAATAATGCAATACAAATAAACCCTGATAACATATTATACAAAGGTATAATATACTGGGGTAGGTTTCTAAATAATAAAGATGACAGTGTAAATACAGATGAATGTGTTAAAGAGCTTGAAAAGTTAATATCTCTGGACCCGAATGTTGCAGAAAATTATTTTTATCTTGGCAACATTTATAAACATATTGACGAATTTAAAAAAGCAGAAAATAATTTTTCAAAAGCTGTAGAAAATGATCCCGATTACACTGAAGCAAAAAGAGAATTAAGGGTACTGCAAAATAGATTATCAGAGAAAAAAGAAGCTCGAAAATCAAAGACTGAAAAAAGATTTTGGTCGAGTTTATTTAAAAAGTAACCGTTCTGTTTAAAACAGAGAGTTCCTATACAGTACATATCAGATTTGCCTATATAATATTTTAAAAATAAAGGATAGTTGTAGATGAAACTTTTAAAACTTGAATTTAATGGCTTTAAATCATTTTATGATAAAACCAAAATAGATTTTCATTCGAATATAAATGCAATTGTAGGACCTAACGGATGCGGAAAGTCAAATATTATAGATGCCATTAAATGGGTGCTTGGTGAGCAGAATCCAAGAAACTTGAGAGCAATGACCATGGAAGAAGTCATATCAAACGGAGGGGAAACCCATAAGCCGCTTGGAATGGCTGAGGTATCTTTAGTCGTCTCGTCAAATGGATCGGGTTATGAAGAAATAAATGTAAAAAGAAGGCTATTTAGATCAGGGCAGAGTGAATATTATATCAATAACGTGCCTTGCAGGCTAAAAGACATAACAGAACTTTTTGTGGACACCGGTGTAGGTGCCAGGGCTTATTCTATTATTGGACAGGGAAAAGTGGAGAGTATTATCACTTCCAAACCAGAGGGCAAAAGAGAAGTCATTGAAGAAGTAGCCGGGATTGGAAAGTATAAGCTTAGAAGAAAAGAAACACAGAATAAAATAGAGCTTACTAAAAACAATTTGACGGTAGTAAGAGAATCACAATCAGAAATTTTACGCCAGATAAAGAGCCTTAAAAGACAGGCGCATGATGCAGAAAAATACAAACAACTTGCCCAGGAAATTGAAGAAATAGATAATAAGGTATTAGCAAAAAAGAAAATCCAGCTCGAACAATCTAGAACTCAATCTCAATCTCAACAAAACGATATAGGTAACGACATATCCAGACAAAATGAAATACTAGCAGATCTGCAAAAAAACAGGGAACAAACCCTGAGTGTAATTGATGGTATCGAAAAGGAATCCGATATACTAAAAAACAAGTATTTTGAGGATACAAAAAAGCTTCAGACAATAGATAATGAAATAGAGCTTGTAAACAGAGAAGAAAGGACTCTGTATGAGACAATTGCCACCATAAAATCAGACCTCATAAACAGCCTTAAGGAAATTGAGAATATTAAAAATACTACTGCTCAAAAACACTCTGAGCTAAAATCTACATTAATCATACTACAGGAAAAACAAAACGAACTCTCTGTAAAACAGGAGCTTACCGATTCATATAAAAACGATCTCGTTACCAAAAGACAGGAATATAAAGATCATAGAGAGGGCCTTTTAAAATCGCTTGATGAATATGGAAGTGTCAAAACCAAAGTAGTAAGTATAGAAAAAGATGTAAAAGAACTGGAATCAAGGATTTACAGACTAAAAAAAGAAAAAGAAGATATACAGATAAAATCAGCACTATCCACAGCCGATCTTAGATACAATGAGAATGAGCTTAAAAACATTGTATCAAATAAAACTGTTGTCAGAAGCAAACTGGAAGTTCTCTCAAAAGAACTGTGTATGCTCGTTGATAGTAAAAAAGAGGTTAAATCTAAATTAGACAACTTGAGGGATCAGTATAATCAGGCCAAGTCTGATCTTACTGCTATAGAAAAAATCCAGTCAAACTATGAATGGCTACCAAGCGATATCGGCAACTTTATATTGGAACATAAGGGCAGGGAAGTGGTAGGGCTTATGGCAGATTTTATCTCTGTTTCTGAAAATTATGACAAAGCTGTTGAAGCAGCGCTTGGAGAAAAACTAACCTGGACTATTATTAACAACCTAAATGAAGCGTATGACTTGATTGATCTACTAAGAGACCAGGAAGCAGGAAAAGGTACATTTGTTCCTCTCGATATTTATAATAATAAATCTATACATGATACCGAAACCCTCGATTTACAGCCCTTAGTAGATGTGATTGAGGTAGATGGACAGATAAAAAGTTTAGCAAGAAATTTACTGAATAAGGTTTATATCACTGAGTCGCTAAATAGTATTAATAATTTAGAGCAAAAGCTAAACTCAGGATATTCGTTTGTAACCTTAAGTGGTGATTATATAGACTGCAGCGGGTTTATATCAGGTGGAAATTCTTCCCATGGTGTTTTCGAAAGAAAAAGAGAAATGGAACAGCTTTTTCAAACAACTACGAAGCTTAATCAATCAATAGATGAGCTGGAAACTGAACTGGGATCAATAGAGGAAAAGATTGAAAGCCTCACTTCAGAGAAAATAAACCATGAATCTACACTAAGACAGCTGGATATAAGAGAAGCAGAAATAAGTAAAGATATTATAAACCTTAAAAATATATGTAGAAATTATTCTCAAAATTATGACTCAATTGTATTTGAAGTGGGTAATTATGAAGCTGAGAGAGGTAATAAAGTACTGTCTCTATCAGATTTGAGTAAATATATAAATGAACTGGAATTAAAAAAGACACGTTTTGAAACTGGTTTTAAAAACTTGGATGCTGAGCTTAAGGAGCTTGAAGATAAGGATCAGCATATAAGTTCTTATGTAAATCAGGGCAAGGTGGAAATTGCCGGTCTTAAGGAAAAAATAAATGGTATAGAACAGGAGCTCAGCTACTATTTATTGAGACAAAAGGAGCTTGGAATAAAGATTATTATTCAGCAATCAGACTTTAAAATTCTAATGTATAAAAAGGCCGGTATCGTTAAAGGCATAATTGATTTTGGTAAGGATAAAGTACTACTAAAAGAAAAAATAGATATAGATCATAAAAATTTGAACACTATTTCCGAAAGAAAAAAAGAGATAGAGCAACAACTTGCAGCGTATGATACAAAAATATCACAAGTATCCTCAGACCTGCAAACCTTAAACAAGTCATCCACAGAGCTGGATTTAGCTCTAAACAGCATTGATATGGAGTTAAAACACCTCCTATCTGACAAGGACCTGAACAGCTTGGACTATTCTTCTGAACACCTGGATTTTGATACTGAAGAGATGGAAAACAAGCTGCTGGGGCTAAAAAACCGCCTTGAGAGGTTTGGTCCAGTAAATCTTTTAGCCCCAGAGGAGTATCTAAAGTTAGAAGACAGAAACAAATTTCTTACAGATCAGGTTGAAGACCTGGAAAACGCTATGGAATCTCTGAGAAAAGCTATTAACAAACTGGACAAAGAATCAAAAACAAGATTTAAGGAAACATATGATCTTGTGAGTGAGAAATTTAATGAAATATTCCCCCAGATATTTAAAGGAGGTGAAGGAAAACTTGAGCTAACAGATCCTGATGACCTCTTAAACACCGGTGTGGAAGTATATGTGCGGCCAAAAGGCAAGAAATTTCAATCTATAAATCTACTTTCAGGTGGAGAGAAAGCACTATCGGCGATAACTCTTATTTTATCTGCCTGCTTTATTAAACCCGCACCATTTTTGCTGCTGGATGAAATAGACGCCCCACTAGATGACAATAATACCAGAAGCTTTTTAGAAGTAGTTAAAGAAATATCAAAGAAGTCACAAATATTGCTAATAACCCATAATAAAAACACTATGCACGATGTTAATTACCTGATAGGTATTACTTCTCAGGAACCTGGGACATCAAAAGTAGTATCAGTGGAACTTCATTAAAATATTAAAAGCCCTTGTTATGCAAAAAGAAGTGCTTATACTTTGAACTGCGCAAAAGCGGAGGACAGTGAATACATGATATCTTTTATAATGAAAAAAATAGTTGGCTCTCAAAACACGCGCCAGCTTAAGAAAATGCAGTCAGTTGTAGAAAGTTGCACCGAATACGAACAGCAGATAAGAGTGCTTCCGGTATCTGAACTTTCCAAAAAATCGGATGACTTAAGGGCTAAGATAAAAGAAACTATTAACAGTAATCTCGATACCGATGAAGACGAGTTTTATAATAAACTTGAAGATACACTTGCCGAGATACTCCCCGAAGCCTTTGCGCTTGTAAGAGAAGCATCCAAACGTACTCTTGGTATGAGGCACTTTGACGTTCAGCTTATGGGCGGAATATCGCTTCATAACGGAAATATATCAGAGATGAAAACAGGTGAGGGTAAAACACTTGTTGCTTCCCTTCCGCTATACTTAAACGGCCTTTCAGGATATGGAGCCCATTTAATTACCGTAAACGATTACCTTGCAAGAAGGGATGCCATGTGGATGGCTCCTATTTACAAAATTCTGGGTCTTAAAGTAGGTGTGATAAACCATGAAATTTCATACCTTATAGACTGGGAAGATGAACAAAAAGCTCAAAAGGCAATAGATGAAAATCTAAGCGTATGGCCTGCAGAATTTGCAGATTTAGAAATTCCCCCTGACAGAAACCTGGATGCGCTTACATCGTTTAAGACAAAGCTTACAGAGTGCTCTAGGCAGGACGCATACAGGGCAGATATAACCTACGGTACAAACAACGAATTTGGATTTGATTACCTAAGAGACAACATGAAATTCTCTTTGGAGGATTATGTTCAAAAAGAACATAACTTTGCAATTGTAGATGAGGTAGACAGTATTTTAATTGATGAAGCAAGAACTCCTCTAATCATTTCCGGTCCTTCTGAAGATTCCACAGAGCGTTATTATCAAATTGACAGTGTAGTTAAAAAGCTTAAAAAAGAAGTGGATTTCACAATTGACGAAAAAACAAAACAGGTAACCCCGACTGAAGAAGGTTCTAACAAAGTAGAAAATATTCTGGGTATTACCAACATTTACGACCCGGCTAATCTGGAGCTTCTGCACCATGTAATACAGGGTCTTAGAGCTCATCACATGTTTCAAAACGATGTGGATTATATTGTTAAAGAAGGACAGGTGGTAATAGTAGACGAATTCACTGGAAGACTCATGCCCGGAAGAAGGTGGAGCGACGGACTTCATCAGGCAATAGAAGCAAAAGAGGGCGTGCAGATAGAAAATGAAAATCAGACCCTTGCCACTATCACGATTCAAAACTACTTCAGAATGTACAGAAAACTCTCTGGTATGACAGGAACCGCAGATACTGAAGCCTTTGAGTTTAAAAATATATATAAACTCGATGTATCGGTTATTCCAACAAATAAAGATATGATCCGTGATGATCAAAATGATGTTATTTATAAAACCGAAAAGGAAAAACTCGATGCTATAGTAAATGAAATAAGGGAAATAAATGATGCAGGAAGACCAATTTTAGTTGGAACGACTTCAATAGAAAATTCTGAAAAGATTAGCAAGCATCTAGAAAGGAGTAAGGTTAAGTATAATGTATTAAACGCAAAGCAGCATGAAAAAGAAGCTCATATAGTTGCTCAGGCAGGCAGATTAAAGGCTATCACGATAGCAACCAACATGGCAGGCAGGGGTACGGATATTATCCTCGGCGGAAACCCGGAGTTTCTTGCAGCAGACATAGCTAAAAAAACATACAATGCAGAAATGAGCGAGCTTGAAGATGATGAGTATGAACAAGTGATGATCGAGGCAAAGAACATTTGCGACGCAGAAAAGGAAAAAGTCCTAGAGCTTGGCGGACTTCATATTATAGGCACCGAACGACATGAATCAAGAAGGATAGACAACCAGCTCAGGGGGCGTGCCGGAAGGCAGGGTGATCCGGGATCATCCAGATTTTACGTTGCACTGGACGATGACCTTATGAGAATCTTTGCGTCTGAAAAGATCACATCAGTGATGGACAAACTTGGCTGGAAAGAAGGTGAGCCGATTGAAGCGTCACTAATTTCTAAGTCTATAGAAAATGCGCAAAAAAAGGTTGAATCAAGAAACTTTGATATGAGAAAACATCTGCTTGAGTATGATGATGTTCTAAATACTCAAAGGGATGTTATATATACAAAGAGAAAGGAGATACTTTCTGGAGAAAACATAAAGGAAATATTTTATGAAATATTAGACGAAACAATTGATTCGATTGTTTTAGAAAATATACCTCAAAAAGCAAAAGAGGATGAAGTAGATTATGAAGAGCTTTCAGAAACATTCAAAAGACTATTCAATCTGGATATTACGACAGATGAACTTAGTGAATATGGTCTTGAGAATGACAAAATCACTGAACAACTGAAAACCAGGATTAAAGATCTTTATGAAAAAAAGGAAGAGGAGTTTGGCGAAGAAACATTAAGACAGATTGAAAAATTTATTATATTGCAGACTCTGGATACACTTTGGAAGGATCACCTTCTAAGTATGGATCATCTGAGAGAGGGAATAGGACTTAGGGGTTATGCGCAAAAAGATCCTCTACGGGAATATAGGAAAGAGGGATATGAAACCTTTACTGGCTTGTTAGAAAGGTTTAATGAAGAGGTATGCAACAAACTTTTCTTGGTACAGCCCGTAAGCGATGTTGATATTGAAAGGCTTGAGCGCAGGAGAAGAATAGAGCAGGAAAGAATGGTGATTGGCAGGGGTGAAGAAGAAGAGAAGAAAAAACCTATGCCTGTAAGAAGAGAGAAAAAGGTAGGAAGAAATGAGTCATGTCCGTGCGGCAGCGGCAAAAAATATAAGAAGTGTTGTGGTAAGGGATGAAAATTGAAATAAAGGATTTAATGTGGACAGTTCAGAAATAGCACAGAAAGTTAATCTGTTAGAAAGAAATATTCAAAAAGTAGTAAAGGGTAAAAAAGAGGTAATAAGGGATGTGATAGTCGCCCTTTTATCAGGGGGTCATGTGCTTATTGAAGATGTTCCGGGTGTTGGTAAAACAACCCTTGCCCAGTCACTTGCCAAATCTACAAACCTCTCGTACAACAGAATACAGTTTACAAGCGACCTGCTTCCCTCCGATATTCTTGGCGTTTCTATTTTTGATCAGAACAAAACTGAATTTAAATTTTCCCCGGGTCCGATTTTTTCAAGCATAGTTCTTGCTGATGAAATAAACCGTGCAACACCAAAAACACAGAGTGCTCTGCTTCAGGCAATGAGTGAATCAAAGGTTACCGTTGATGGAAAAACTTATAAACTCGTACAGCCTTTTATTGTAATTGCTACCCAAAACCCGTTTGAGTATAAAGGAACGTTTCCACTCCCGGAAAACCAGCTGGACAGATTCGCGATAAGAATAAGCATTGGATATCCGGATTATGAGAGTGAAAAAGAAATAATGACAAATTCAAATCCCTACAATTCAAGCGATCAGTTAAGCCCCGTAATTTCAAAAGATGATATTTTACAATTGCAATCAATGGTAAATAACGTAACCATAGACGAATCCATACTTGAATACATTCTTGATATAGTAAACAAGACTCGTGATAATTCATTGTTTGACCTAGGAGTAAGCCCAAGAGGAACAATAGCTTTCAAGCTGGCGGCTCAGGCAAATGCAATAGTTGAAGGCAGAGATTACTGCATTCCCGATGACGTGAAAAACATGGCGGTAGCAGTACTTGCGCACCGCGTTATAATGAAAACGGAAACCTCAAAAGTATCTACAGAAGAAGAGGCGATAAAAGAAATACTTGAACAAATTAAAGTGCCGCATTAATTATTTAGTAGTTCTATTTCTGCTAAGAATTAACTAACAGCTTCTATTTCACCTGCAAGACTAAAATCTTTATCTGTTATTCCTCCCTCACT
Source organism: Thermodesulfobacteriota bacterium (assembly GCA_041572575.1). Classification (GTDB taxonomy): domain Bacteria; phylum Desulfobacterota_D; class UBA1144; order Nemesobacterales; family N074bin48; genus N074bin48. Next base: position 34,989 of record JBFFSH010000003.1, on the reverse strand, counting down.
ATGAGTAGAGAGTGAAATCTTAACTTTTGAATACTGTATAAGAATATCAGGATGATGATCTGCCTTTTCTGCAAGTATTGCCACTTTATTTACAAAACCAACAGATTCAATGAAATTTTTAAATTTGTACTGCTTTTCTATCTCAAGCCCGGCCTGTCCCCAGCCGTCAAGTGATGACAGATTATTTTCAATATCCATTTCTGAAAGAAGCATTGGCCCCTCCTTAAATTAGGAATTTTGTAAATGTTAATTATTATACAATATAGATGAACATAGTTTACTTGAGTTTAGGCTCAAATATAGAAAACAGAATAGAACACTGCATAAAGGCTTTAGACGAACTGTCTGCATATGTAGATTTAGAAGATGTATCTTCCTTTTATGAAACCGAGGCCCTGGGAGTTACGGGTCAAAATAATTTCATAAACTGTGCAGCAAAAATAAAAACTCCATTGATGCCCCTGGATTTACTGAGCTCTTTAATAACTACAGAAAAAAAGCTTGGAAGGCTGAGTAAATCTGATTATAGCCCTCGAACAATTGATCTTGATATTATTTTTTATAACGATTTAACTCTTAAGAGCGATAAACTTGTAATTCCCCACAAGCAGGCGCATTTAAGAAGGTTTGTGATAGAACCTTTATGTGAACTGTGCCCAGATCTGATTCATCCCGTATTAAACAAGTCAATTTCGAATATTCTTGAAAACATAAGTAGCGCTCAGATTGTAAAGAAGATCGGTACTTTCTATCAATAAACATTAATTAACAATCTATCAACATGTTGTTAACTATTTATAAATATTGATGCCAACATATTATTAACAGGCACAAATATTATAATGTTCTATGGTTACGGCATCTTATATGTAAAATTTAATTTATTAGCTAATTTATGTGTAAAGAATTATGTATAATTACCAAAAGTTATCCACAGTATATTCACTATTGATTAAATAAGAATATTTTGATATAAAGGATTAATAATACTAAAAAGAGGTATTCAATAATGAAATACGGAATAGGATATTACAGTCTTCAGTCACCACCGCATAAACCAAGAAAACACGCTGAGCTTTATAAAGAGATGCTGGATGAAATTAGCACGGCAGATCAAATGGGTTTTGACTCTGCATGGCTTACTGAGCATCATTTCCTTGCTGATGGATACTGCCCATCGCTTATGGTAACAGCAGGCGCCATTGCCGCAAGAACTAAGAACATAAGAATTGGAACAGGTGTACTTCTTATTCCTCTTCACGACCCCGTACGTATTGCCGAAGATGCTGCTGTAGTAGATCTTATTTCAGAAGGCAGACTAATACTGGGTCTTGGACTTGGATACAGGAAGGAGGAATTTGATGGCTTTGGAAGGGCGCTCAAAGAAAGAAAAGGCAGGATTGAAGAAAGCCTCGATATTTTTACCAGGGCATGGGCAGATGGAAAGTTCAGCCACAATGGTAAATATTATAGATTAAAAGATGTTAATATAACTCCAAAACCAGTACAGCAGCCCATCCCTATTTGGATCGGAGCATTCACAGAACCTGCAATAAGAAGGGCAGCTAGAATTGGAGCGCCGCTGTATGTGCCGGCAATTGGAGTGATTCCAATAATAAAAGCACTATTTGGAATGCATTCGTCAATGCTGGAAGAGTATGGTCATAATCCTGATGAAATTGAAAAACCACTTGTAAGAGAGATGTATATATCTGATAAAAAGAGTGATGACGCTTGGGAAGATATTAAAGAACACGTTACATACACAGCAAAGGGATATGCCTCCTGGGGATCTATGGTAGACAGGGAAGGCAACTTGTTAAGTGATCCGAATGATCCGGTTCTATACGGTATAGCTAGGGATCAGGCTATCATAGGAACTCCGGAAGAGTGTATAGATCAAATCAATGAATATAAGGAAAACCTACCGGTTAATAACATTATTTGCAGGTTCAAGTTTCCTGGAATAAGCCACGATGAGGCCATGAGATGAATGAAGCTTTTTGCAGATAAGGTTTTGCCGAAGGTGTCTTAAGCTTTTGCGGTTGAAATTTTATACAGACCCAGAACAATCAACAGACCTCCGGCAAGCACACCTATGTCCAGTGTTGTTCCAAGTATGAACCAGTCTAAAACTATGCCTACAACAGGAACAAGAAGGGATGATGAAGTGGTAATATTGATATCATAGCTGTTTATGAGATAAAACCATATGGAAAAATTTATTGCTGAAGCGACTATGCCTGTAAAAAGCACAATGAATACAGAATGATAGTTCCAGTCTACCTTAAAAGCTCCTTCTGATATATACGCCAGTATTACTAAAATAACGGCACCGTAAAAAAGCTGATAACCATTTACAATAAAGGGATTTTCATTGTTTAGTTTTTTTCTGTTTAATATATTTGAGGCAGCCCAACAGACAGCAGCAAGTATTATTAATGCTTCTCCATATATTATATCTCTGCTCTGAACCGAAATCGCATCCCAGCCTAAAATGCAAAGCGTACCAATAAGCCCTAATCCAACTCCTGTCCATTTAGCATTATTCAGCTTTTCTTTTAGTAAGAAATGTAACAACAGACTTGTCCACACGGGCATTGTATAGACTATCACAGAGGTTTTACCTGCCGTTACAAACTTCATCCCGTAGATTATAAAAGCCATCATGGCAGCGGTTTGAATAAGGCCAATTAAAAAAAAGTGCGGATTGCTAAAATTCTTTAACTTAAAAGAACCATGAAAAAGCATAAGAGGTAGCAGTACAATAGCAGCCACAACATGCCTGAGGGCTATAAAAGTAAATGGTTCCATATACTGAAGTGATTGCTTCATTAGTATCCATGAGTAGCCCCACGTAATGATTGTAAAAATTAATAGAATTATCTTCCAGTTGTTTGATGACATTAAGGTTTTATATTAATGATTAATAGAGAAATACAAACTCTTTAGATCTAATAACTCCACAAATTATGATTTTTTAGTTAAAATATTTACATATACCAGCGCATTATCCATCAGCTTTAATTTATATGGGCTAAAATATATTTAGGAGATTTCAAGATGCCAAAATATGTTTATGATGATCAGGGAAACCCTGTAGGTTATATAAATTCAGGTTATATTCATACTCTGCATGGTCAGGCCGTAGGACAGCTAAATGGAGAAAATGTCCACAAGATGAACGGTGAGTATGTGGGAAAGCTTCAGGATGGCATGGTTATTGATACTAAAGAGAGACATCCTGAGAGGATTGGCCATAGGGGTGATCCGGGAAATCCAGGGTATTATGGTGTTCCGGATAACAGGGGTGCAGTTGAATCAGACTATCCGGTAGTTTTTACCAAACTTTTAGACCGGGTTAATTATGTAGATGAGTCTGTAAACAAATTCAAGAAAAAACTTCTTTGATTTAGGATACTTGCAGACCATTTATTAATATTTAATAATTAATTCGGATATTACCCAAATTCTGTCTACTCACTCAATATATAATATTTCAGTAAGAATAAAATTAAAGATTGACAATTAAGTATTGTGCTTTATATTATTAATAAATATTAAGTTAATTACTTAATTACATGCCATCCTCCATCCTCCTTTAATTAGGAAAATGCGGGTGTAAGCAATTTAGTTTACTCCCGCATTTTATTATCAAGAGCAATTACTTTTTAGTACATGTAAAATGCAGCCTTTGAGATTCAGGGCTTGTTTTTTTGCTGCTTAAATCTAAAACTCTAATATTTTTAAATTTTTTACCAAGATAATCCTTTATTTGGGCAACCGAATAGGACCGCTCATACAACAGTTCTTCATACAGGTTGTATGTATTATCAGATATGTGCTCAAAAATCCTCAGATCCCATTCATATATATCTTTATTCTCACGGGTTACATTTGTAATAAAATAGTTTTCATCAAATTGATGAACAATTGGTGGAGTTTCTGAAAGAGACCTTAGTTTGTGTTCTGTATTTATATCAAAGATTAATATTCCCTTTTCTATTAGATGATCAAATGAATTTGAAAATAATCTCTTTAGATCTGCTATTTTTGTTAGGTGGTTGAATGTATCATTCATACAAATAACCACATCAAACTTCCTTTCCAGTTTAACCTCGAGCATGCTTGCCTGGTAAAGCTCTGTATCCGGAAGCTTTTCTCTTGCAATTGATAACATGACAGAAGAACTATCAATACCGGTAGTTTCATAATATTTGGACAAATATTTTAAGTATGAGCCCGTGCCGCAGCCAAGTTCCAGTAAAGTTTTTGCTTTAGGGCAACTCTTCTTAATCAGATTATGTATCTGTCTGGCAGATTCTTTCTGATCACCCATGATATCATCATAAAATTTTCCAATAACATCGTAATCTGACATAGTATTTAATTAGTTGTAGCTGCCTCTCTTTGTATTTCTTCTCTTAGCTGTTCCAGGTAATTCCAACGTTCGTATGCATTTGAAATTTCTTTTTCAATTTGTTCTGACCTTGCCTGAGTGGATTCAATTTCTTTTGGATCCTTTTTATAGTAACCTGCATCTGAAAGGGTAGTAAAAATCTCTTTTTGTTCCTGCTCAAGCTTTTCTATTATTTGCGGTAGTTCTTCCAGTTCTTTATTTTCTTTAAAACTAAGCTTCCTGGGTTTGGGTGAATTCTTCTTTACCGGCTTTATTATCTCTATATCTGCTTTTTCTTCTTTTTTATTCTGCGAATTATAAACCAGCTTTTCTCTTTGATAGAGCCAGTCATAGTAGCCCCCCGGATATTCATTTAATTTACCATTACCTTCAAATACAATTGTAGAAGTGACAACATTGTCTAAAAATTCCCTATCGTGGCTTACTAAAATGATAGTACCCGGATATTCAACCAGCAGGTCTTCCAGCAGTTCCAAAGTTTCAATATCGAGGTCATTTGTAGGCTCGTCCATCACGAGCAGATTAGAGGGTCGAGTAAATAATTTTGCAAGCACAAGCCTGTTGCGCTCGCCCCCCGAAAGCCTGTGTATCTTTTCCTTGCACCTGTCTGAAGAAAAAAGAAAATCCTGCAGGTATCCAATAATATGACGGTCTTTGCCGTTAATCGTGACAGTATCTTTTCCCCCGCCAACATTGTCCATTACGTTTTTGCTTTCATCCAGCTGTTCTCTCAGCTGATCAAAGTAGGCAATTTCAAGATTGGTGCCTACAATAACCTCTCCCTCTTGTGGTTTAATATTTCCTAGTAACAGATTAATCAACGTAGTCTTTCCTGATCCATTGGGACCAATAATTCCTACTTTCTCACCACGCATAATAAGTGTAGAAAAGTCATGAATTAGTTTTTGATCATGATAGCTAAAACTAATTTTTGTAGCCTTGATTACCTGGCGTCCTGAAATCTCGGATTTTTGAGTAAGCATTTTAGCGTTGCCAATTTCTGTCCTGCGGGCACGTTTTTCTTCTCTCATTTTCATGAGGGCTCTCACACGGCCCTCATTTCTTGTCCGCCTTGCTCTTACTCCCTTTCTGAGCCATAATTCTTCAGCAGCAAGTTTTTTATCAAAAAGCGCATTATGCTTTCCTTCAGAATCCAACTCCTGCTGCTTTCTCTGTAAAAATGTATCGTAATCACACTGCCAGTTAAATATGCTCCCGCGGTCAAGCTCTATAATCCGTGTAGCAAGATTTTTCATAAATTTCCTGTCATGAGTTACAAAAAAAAGTGTGCTTTTACATGCCTTTAAAAATTCTTCAAGCCATTGTATTGAATCAATATCCAGATGGTTTGTGGGCTCATCAAGCATGAGTAGATCAGGATTAATAACTAAAGCTCTTGCAAGCAGTACCCTTCTTTTCTGCCCGCCAGAGAGATTGCGAAATTCACTTTCGGGTTCGAGACCAAGGTGACTAATTACCGATTCCACCTCGTTTTCAATCTTCCAGCCATCTGTCCTCTCAAGCTCGGACTGCAATGCATCGAGCCTTTTAAGTAATTCGGGACTGCTCTTACTACTTACCTCTCGACTCAGATGGTAATAGTCATTAATAAGCTTTGCCCGCTCTCCAAGTCCGGATAGAACAATATCAAATGCTTTACCCTCCATCTGTTTTGGAATTTCCTGAGGAAGATGAGTAACAGTTAAACCTTTTTGATAAGTGATCTTACCATCATCAATATCCAACTCCCGAGCAATAACCTTCATAAGCGAGGTCTTACCAACTCCGTTCCTTCCAATAAGCGCAACCCTCTCACCATGCTCAATCTGTAAGTTCAGATCATCAAAAAGCAGAGGCCCACCAAAGGAAAGTTTAACTTCGTTTAGACTGATTAAAGGCATTTTGTATTAGTTATATATGTAATAATTTGGAAAGCAGTGAGAAACGGATACTAATTATTATCAATTGGCTATTTCATATCTAGTATTTTTTGTTTGTATTCTTTTTATTTCGTGTTGGGAACCATCATCATAAGTAGTTACATATTCTAATATTATTTTACTATGCTTTTCTTTGCTGATCATGGTCTTTGGATTTATTATCTCATATCCGCTGCCATTTATACCATAAGAACTATAATCTATCTGATCAAGATTAAGTTTTTCTACTACTACTGGGTTAATTTCTTTTAACCAATTATGTATTGTAGGTTTTTTAGTTGTGTATTTATAGTTTATTTTCACAGAGTCTTTCTTTACATCAACGAAATTCATCTGCTTAAGATATTTTAATATATCACCGTATAGATTAAGTGAGGATATAGTATAACCAACCGTTCCATCTTTTACTGATTTCCCTACAAATTTTGTTATATTGTTTTGCCAGTCATCAAATTCTTTTTTCTTCCTCACCTCGGTGTTAAATACTTTTACAGCAAGATGTTGTTTATCGGGATGTATAGTTTTCTTAAGATTATTGAGTAATGAATCAAGCCCTTCTATCGATAGAAGGTTGCCTTTATTGTCTGTAATATACGTCATTACATTTCCAATCAATACCTTTCCAGCAGGTGATTCTAATCTTTTACCATTTTCAAATGACTCCGCTAAAATAACTTTTCTTATAATTTTGAATCCATTCAAATTTTTAGTAAATATTGTTTCAGTATTAATTTTATTTGACTGTATTTTATTCTTTTTGCCATCTATATAATAAACCCTGTTTGATTTTCCATAACTTATTACTTTATACCCATCAGGAGGATTGAAGGTAAAAGTGACTGATTCGGACAGTACTATTTGAGGATATAAGAAACAGAGTAATGATAGTACTGTGAATAGTTTAATCATTATACTATCACTCAGCAGTACTCTTTGCAGATAGATATGTGTTATAGAGAAGCATTGCTATTGTCATTGGGCCCACTCCTCCGGGAACCGGAGTGATGTAAGATGCTTTTTCGCTCACTGCGTCGAAGTCCACGTCACCTGTGAGCTTGCCGTCATCTTTTCTATTGATTCCTACATCAATCACAACAGCACCGTCTTTTACCATATCACCGGTTATGAAGTCAGCCCTTCCTATTGCGGCAACAAGAATATCAGCCCTGTTTGCAACTTCCTTTAAGTCCTTTGTTCTCGAATGACAGATTGTTACGGTACCGTGCCTGTGAAGAAGGAGCATAGATACAGGTTTTCCTACGATGTTGCTTCTACCTACCACTACAACCTCTTTGCCCTTTATATCAAGATTGTAATGTTCCAGCATTCTTATAATTCCAGCAGGTGTGCATGAAACAAACCTGGGGTTACCTTCTACTAGCAGGCCCACATTGTAGGGATGAAACCCGTCTACATCTTTGAAAGGGGACACGGTGCGCAGGATTGTGGTTTCATTAATATGGTCGGGTAGTGGAAGCTGAACCAATATACCGTGAATCTTTGGATCATCGTTTAGTTTATTTACTAAAGCGAGCAAGTCTTCCTCGGTGGTTTCAGCAGGCAGTTTGTGTTCTTCAGAGTATATACCTACTTTTTCACATGCCTTTCTCTTGTTCCTTACATAAATCTCAGATGCGGGATCATCACCTACTAGCACCGCTGCAAGCCCGGGGACTATTCCCGTATCATCCATCAATTTGCTTGTAAGCTCCTGCACTTCATCCCTAACGCTCTGTGATACTACTTTCCCATCTATAAGCTCTGCCATAACTTTCCTTCCTTTTATTTTATATTATGAAAATGATTAAGCGGGCCGTGGCCGCTTCCTATATTAAATGATTTTTCTATTGCTGATGTAACATAATCCTTTGCCTTGCTAACGGCTTCAAGTACATCAAGTCCTTTTGCAAGATTAGCACAGATTGCAGCAGAATATGTGCATCCTGTGCCGTGCGTATTTTTTGTTTTAATCCATTTTGTAGCAATCTCGTAGAAGTCTTCCCCATCATAAAAAATGTCTACAGCATCTTTATTGTCTTTAAGGTGCCCACCCTTTATGAGTACATTTTTTGGGCCCATAGCTATAATCTTCTCTGCGGCTTCTTTCATCTGTTCTATAGTGCCAATCTCCATACCGGCTATAACTTCAGCTTCCGGAATATTAGGCGTTACAATAAAAGCAATCGGTATTATATCATTTTTAAGCGATGTTTCAGCCTCTTTTTCCAAAAGTCTTGCACCGCTTTTTGATATCATCACAGGGTCTACAACAAGATTTGGAATTTTGTATCTCTTTATCTGATCAGAAATAGATTTAATAATCGGTGCAGTGGAAAGCATCCCTGTTTTTACTGCATTTACTTCAAAATCCGTTGCTACTGCCACAAGCTGAAGTCCTATAAACTCGGGGCTTAGGTTATGAATTCCAAGTACTTTTTTGGTATTTTGAGCTGTGATTGAAGTGAGCACCGACATACCATATACTTTATGTGCAGTGAAAGTTTTAAGATCAGCCTGTATTCCGGCACCTCCGCTGCTATCAGAGCCTGCAATGGTAAGTGCCTTGGGAATATCGGATTTCATCTGGGAATTTTACAAATAATTTATCTATTTACAAATAAAACTTAATAAACTACTTTAAATTTGTTCAAAAATAGCCTATAATTAATATATTAATTATTTATTTATAAATTAGCATGAAAACCACAATTTTAGCACTATTAATAATTTTCTCCTCAAATTATGCCGCAATTTCACAAGATCTGGCATATGTGACAAAAAAATCGCAATCGATTAATTATAATTCCAGATTGAATGTAGAGATTCTGAGTACTCTATACAATAAAACCGACCCAAAGGTAATATTAAAAAATAATCAATCCGGAGCTGTAAATACATACTCAATTGGAGACAGTTTTAATTATCTGAATGAAACCTTTAAGGTGCTTCATATTTCAGAGTGTCTTGTATCGTTAATTGGCGGTGAGCAGACTGTTAATATCACATGCAGGGAAATAGAAAGGGATTACAGGGTTGTAAGAGTATCTTCATTGTCTCAATTCAGGGTAGTTAGTTACGATGACATTTTTACAAAGTCCGGTGATTTTAAGACAGATATAGATCAGGTAATTAAAAGAATAGGGCATAAATACGGAGTAGACCCACTGCTTGTTAAAGCAGTTATAAAAGCCGAATCCAATTTTGATCCCAAGGCAGTCTCTCCAAAAAATGCCCAGGGCATGATGCAGCTCATTCCCGCAACGGCAAAAGACTACGGGGTTTCCGATCCCTTTAATGCAACACAAAATATTGATGGCGGGGTGAAATTTTTACGTGACCTTATCAAATTTTTCAAAGGCGATGTAGATCTAGTGCTAGCAGCCTATAACGCAGGCCCGGGAACCGTGATGAAATATAACTATAAAATTCCTCCATATCCGGAGACCAAAAATTATGTGCAGAAGGTAAAAAAGTTTTACATAATGTACAGAAACAGAGGATGATGATATGAAAAAATTAATTTTAATAACTTCTATTTTAATCTTTACCTGCTCGTTCAGCGTTAGTTACGGAATAAGTGATGATGCAGCCAATTCTTTTGAAGAATTTGTATCAAACCCTTCCGAATATGATAAAAAGGAAATAGTCGTCGAAGGCATTATAAACAAGCTAAAATTCACGTCTGCCGAAGGCGAGCAGTATACACTGTTTAAAATAGAGGATAATTCAGAAAATATATTACATGTATACTATCAGGGCAAGCACCTGGATGTAAAGAAAGGATCAGTAGTAAAAGTAGTTGGAGAGTTTTTAAAGAAGAAAAGATATTCATTCTACAGCTTCAAAAATGTGGTAAAAGCCAAAGACGTAATAATTGAAACTTAATTTCTATTTAGCGGTTTGATCTTATACTAATAATTAATGATCTTAACGCAAAATAAATTACAGGCACGCCTAAAGTATTTCTTAATATTTACTCTCGTTATTCTTTGCTTTTTGTTTCTAGCTCTACAATATTTTATTCCCTATAAAATTAAAAATTACCTGAATGATAACCCTCAGTGGAAGGGTAATAACCTGAAGGCAGAAAATATCGAATACAGTCTGCTATCCGGTTTTCACTTTACAAATTTAGAAATTTCAAAACCTGATAATAAGAACGAATTTGTAAAGATCAACAATGTTTATGTGGATATTGGATTTTTGAGTTCCATATATAATCGCAAGGTATCTATTGAGCATATAGAAATTGATAGCATTGATAGCGCTGTAACAGAGCAGTTTTTAAAAGATACTTCAGGATACGGAGCACCAAGTACTACAGGCAATGATAAGCAAAGATTGCAACTAGAAATACAAGAACTGGTTATTAAAAATTTCGATATAGCTTATGAGCAAGAAACTAATTTTAAACTGACTGGCCTGATTCTTAAACTGGGTGACCTGCAAAATTTAAAGGACGCAAAGCTGCGCTCTAAAATAGAATTTTTAGGAAGAGAGTTTTCTTTACAGTCTAATATCATAAGAACCAAAGATGATATAAATATCTTAGTTGATCTGCAAACTCCTGAATTCGTATTGTCTGATAATGAAAATACCGCTATTCCCGCTCTCAATATAAATTCAATAATTGATCTGAAAATTAATGGAGAAAAGAAATCTAAAACCAATGTACAGATACATGAAGAACAAGAGCTTATAGGAAAAGCAGATATTGATATAGTTTACAAAGAAAGCGATAAGACTGTGATTATTAATGATTCAGTATTAGAAATATTTAATCTTATTAAATTAGGATTCAGAGGGGATGTGACAAATATCTCAGATGATCCAACTTTAGATATTACAGCAAATGTTGAAAATTTAGATATAGAAAAGTTCACAAGTCTGTTCACAGATAAATACAATATTAAGCTCAGTGGGAATCTGATAAAAAACGAAATTAAGTTAGCTGGATCAATAGATGAAAGTTTGACCATCAAAAACCTATTCAATTTTGATAACTTTTTAATAAAACAAGGGAGCGATGAACTGGAAATTGGCAAACTAGATATCGTTTTAGAAAATAAGCTTAGTTCCAAAGATAATAATGTAAATATAAAAGCCAGCTCAAATAGTTTTGCAGGTGGCAGCATTAACTTAAATTCCAGTATTGAATTAGGTGAAGATAACTATGCGATTAACGGCAGACTCAGTGGAAATAAATTTGACCTTGGAAAAATATTTTATGTAAACAACCTTATTACAGGAAGTGTGATAAATCTCGATACGCGTTTTACAGGAAACACCAAGACGCTGAATTTTTTAAGTGATATCTCTGCTAATAATGTTTCTATTAAATTATCTGATACACAAAATGTAAATGTTTCCCATTTAAACTCATCAAACAAAATTCAAACCAGCGTCTCGTTTGATAATGCAAAAGAGAGAGGAATAGTTGATGCTGAAATTAACAATCTTTCATACAAGAATCTGGACTATGTCAGCTTTAAAATAGATACCGGGAAATTTAATGCCGATGTAAAAGACCTTCTGAATGATAGGAACTATAACCTGAATATAACCGGAGATAGGTTAGAGAATAATTTTTTAGATGTAACTCTTGATTCAGTTAATATTTCAGTAAATGAAGATGAAGGAGATATGATAACAGGCAATATCACCTCTCCCTCAGGCAGTTACGACAAATACAAATTATCAGATTTAAAAAGTGATTACAGTTTTACTAACACTGATCTCAACTTTTCTGATATTACTTTTATACTTATAGACAGAGGTAGAGCAAAGATAAATGAGGTTAGCCTTCCCATTGAAGAGGAAATAGAATTCCCATCCAAGGTAAATCTTAAAAAGGGAACTTTTACATCTGATGACAACGGTTACAAACTTGTCGGGATTAATATGAACCTTAACAATAATTCAAAAGAAACCTGGACAGGAAATGTAACAATCAAAGAAGCAGACATCTATTCGGTGATATTTACCAAACTTGTCTCTATAGTTTCATATGATTCCCGTGGATATAAATTAAGTTCTATTAAAGGAAATTTGCTCGGAGGAAAACTAACTGGCTTTTTAAATAACCTGAATAATAATTTGAGATTCAATATTAATCTTAGCAAACCAAAAATTGAAGGAAAAGAAAATATTATAACCACAAACAAGCTGAATTTAACTTATAAGGGAAAGTTTAAAAACGAAGAATCGTTACCGACTGGTAGCGGAAAAGTAAATGTTAGCAATATGTATGTAGAAGATTATGAAGAGGAATCGAAGCTCAATATCAATCTGGATATAGACACCGAAAGCGAAACTTTGTCTGTAAATAATGGTTTAATAAGTAACAGCAATAATGATGTTTTGCTTGAGTTTACAAGCAATATTGAAAATCCTTATAGCGGTGAAAGAAAATTGGAATATAAAACAGAAAAGATGAATCTTGCAGAAATCAAGAAATTTGCAAATCCGTATCTCCCGCCGGCAATCAGATTTGGTGAGATAAGCGGTAGTATGGATGTTGAGCTTACAGCAAGCAATTTTCCAAACGATTCAACCGTAACAGGATATATTGACTTTAAGAAAATAAACTTTAAAGGCGACCCGTTTGGCACTCTTTTCAATATTGAAAACCTTGATGGCAGATTAAAACTAAGCCAGGATGAAACAGAGGTTAAAAGCATAAATGAAGTAATAAAAAGACACACAATAGATCATAAGAAAGCATACAAGTTTACGAAAAATATTTCTCGCAGTGATGAATCCAATGTTAATATAAAAAGGCTTGAATACGGTTTTTTTACTCTGGAAAATATCAAACTGCTCATGAATGTTGTAAAGAACAATCTTACAATTAAGGAATTAAGCACCAATGTATTCGGCGGTAAAGTCTCTTCTTCAGGAGTCTATAATATCGGAAAAAGTAAAAAGAAAGCAGGCAAGTTTTATTTTCTGTTTAATGATATAAGTTTAAAGAATATAACAGACAGCATCCCGGGTACTGAGGGTTACATAAGCGGCAGATTAAACGGTCTTGTAAGCCTAGTGCAAAAAGAAAAGCGAACCAGTACACTCGATGGACTGTTTAATTTTTGGACTGTGGGATCAAGAAAAGAGAAGAGGATTGTCGGGAAGGCATTTTTGGAGCGACTTGGAGCAAGAGAAAGACTTCTACTTGGTTCGTCAAAAAATTATGACAAAGGCAGGTTATACGGATACATTAATAACGGAGTGATTACATTCAATGAACTCGAAATTTCAAATTCGATATTAGGCTTGAAAGATTTGAATATTAAAGTTCATAATAGAAGAAACTCAATCTCCGTAGCACATCTTATGTCAGTGATAAGAGAAACCGCAAGGAGAGCAAGTACAGGTAGTCTGGATTTACAATTTCAAAATTAAAATGAGGAGTCAGTTATGAAAAACTTATACAACAGTATGTTAAATAAATCGTTAGCAGTATTTTTATTTCTAAACCTATCATGCGCAATTGTAACTATAAATGTTTACTTTCCCGCAGAAGAGGTAAAAGACGTATTTCAGGCTTTGGAAGATGAGCTGTTGGAAGACGGCGAAGTGCAAACCGATACAGAGGCGGACACAGATCAGGAAGTTACTCCAGATGCAACGGAATCTGAAAGTGAGCCTACATCACATCTATACCCTTCGGAGCCTGCTGTTACTGCAAACAAAATAATTGCTACCAAGAGGGTATTCCAGCTAGTACCAGAAGTGTATGCTCAGGGCAATCTCACACAAAAGATTCTAAATAATATCAAGAGCAATCCTCAAGTACAAAAGGCATATGACAGAAGGAACGGCCGCTTGAGTGATGTTAATAAAATTCTAAGTAAACGACTTGCCGGTGAAGGTAACCAGGGGAAATTAGTAAAAAGAGGAACTCTTTCATCTTCAGACACCCAGACTGTAAGTGACGAAAATTCTGACAGGGATATTATTATTAATGCCATGGCAGAAGAGATTGTGAAAATTAATAAACTGGAAATGACAGATGATAATGTTAGCAGCGTAAAAGCACAGGCAGCCGAGCAATTTGCCGCAGTTAGAAGGGGTGAGGTTAAATCCGGCACATTGATTCAGTCTTCCAATGGTCAGTGGTCTGCTAAATAAATCTATATTATTAACTTCTACATAGATTATGTCCTCTAAGCTTGAACTTATCCCAGTTACTGGTATCCCTGAAATTAAAGAGGGAGATAACTTAGCCCGGATTATTGCTAATAGACTTAAATCCTCTGATATAGAATTAGCAGAAAAGGATATTCTTGTTATTGCCCAAAAAATCATATCCAAATCCGAAGGGAAAGTTGTCGATTTAAATGATATAACACCCACTCCATTTGCAGAGAAACTTGGTGACGAACTTCTAAAAGACCCCAGAATGGTTGAGGTTATTCTTGGTGAAACAAAGCGCATCGTTAAGATGCAGAGAAAGACTGACACGGGTGTGATGGTGGTTGAAAATAAAGATGGGCTTGTACTTGCGAATGCCGGGATAGATGCCTCAAACGTACCAGGAAATGATAAGGTAACTTTGCTGCCAGATGACTCTGATGGCTCTGCAAAGAAAATCGCAAAAGATGTAACAAATGAATCCGGAAAGAACGTAGCAGTAATTATTACTGACACAGTTGGCAGGCCATGGCGGGAAGGGCTTACAGAAATAGCGATTGGTACATGGGGGATTAACCCTCTAAAGGATTACAGGAATCAAAAGGATAAGGAAGGTTATGAGCTTACTGCGACTCTAATTGCAATAGGTGATGAAATAGCTTCCGCGGCAGGTCTGCTTATGGGAAAGAACGATGCAGTTCCGGTTGTGATTGTAAGGGGATATGATTATGAATTTGAAGATGTCGGATCAAAGTCACTTATAAGAGATCCTCAGTTCGATCTTTTCAGATAATTATTTTTAAAGGCTCTCAATAAAATCAAATACGAGCGCGTTAAATTCCTCAGTCTTCTCCTGCATTACAAAATGCCCTGAACCTTCTACTATATGCAGCTCCGAGTCAAAAATCTGATGGTGAAGATACTCACTTCTTTTTGGAATAGTTAATATATCCTCGCTCCCAGCAATAATTAATGTAGGTATATTTATGCCTGAAATCTTATCTGAAATATCAAACACATTGCAAGCCAGTAGGTCATCGTAGGCCACCTTTTGTTTGGTGTTTTGCAAACCTTCCTTGAACTTTGTCTTCAATATTTCTGGTGAACTTTCAGCAAACGCTCTAGTTGGTGCTACTTCACAAAAAACTTCATAGTTATCTCTTACAGCCAAAAGCGTTTCTCTTGCTACGCTCATTGAAGCCCCGGTGCATACAAGAATGATAGCCTTTAAGTAATCAGGTTCTTCTAATGCTAATAGCTGGGCAACTGCTCCGCCCATGGAATGACCGATGAAGATTATCTCTTTTAAGTCCAGTTCACTTATCAACTCTTTTATAAATTCTGTATATTCCTCGACTGATTTAAGACCCTCACCATCTGATTTACCATGACCTGGTAAATCAGGAATGACAAAGTTATACCCATCTAAAGCTTGCAGATAATCTAATTGATATTCCCAGGTTAAGTGGCTCTGCCCAGCGCCATGGAGCAAGAACAAGGTTGGATGACTACCGTCAATTTTGGTGTTTGAGAGATAATGGATATCGTTTTTGTTGATTTGGATTGTGGACATTATTAAAATTAATTTTTTTGATAGTTTTTCAATAGTTGATCATATTCAGAATGTGGTCCTATCCAAAACCAGAATATTTTTTCGTCATTGATAATACCAACTGCCCTATAGTCCTTACTAATCCTAACAGAGTATATCGGTTCAGTTAGATGGACGGTCTTAAAATGCAGACTAGGATGGTGAGGATTGTTTTTGAAAAGACGATAGGATTCTCTGGCCCGTTGTTTTATAGACTTTGGAAGTTTAGCAAATAACGACCTGAACTTGTCAGTTGTGAAAGATTTCACAGTTGGTCAGGATTAAGGGACTTAGTTTTTCCTGCCTTGTGTTCTTCCAAGGCTTCTTTTGCCAGTTCTTCAAGGAGATCACCTGATTTTTCAAAAAGCGCTTCCCATTTTTGCTCTGCTTCCAATTCATCAAGTATGGCTTTTGCAAGAATATCTTGTTCTTCCTTTGGAAGTTTAGAAGCCTTATTAAACGCCTGTTCGAGTAACTTAGTCAACACTATCTCCTTGCCTGTATTCTAATATAAATTATAACTGTATCTCTTCCACTTCCCAATTTCCATCAACCCAGAGGCCGATAATTTCTACGCCTGGATATTTTGATTTGAGAAACTTAACAGCATTGAGAGTATGCTGGGTTTGCTCATCTTTTGGGGTAGGATTTCCGGCACATCCGTGATGGCCGGCAACAGCTATTCCAATAGACTCGTGATTCCCTAAAGAGATTTTTAGTCTTGTAGATATGGAATCTAGTAGAGCAGTATTAGTCTGCTCAGCCAAGATCCTATTAGGCCCAGGCTCTGTAATCGAATCTACATACTCTGCTCCAAACCGCTCTTGCAGATATTTAATTACAGGCAGTTGTACCCGCCCATCCATACAATTTATTACTGTGCAGAATTTCATGATTTTATTCCTTTATTCTATCTCTCCAGTGATTTGGTCTACGGTGTAGATTTGATACTGATAAAACTAATAATTCATTATCAATAATTGAATAAATCAAACCATAAGGAAACCTTCTTGTTTGACATCTTCTTATTTCATTAGAAAGCAAATGCCATGAATTGGGAAATTCTATTATTCTATCAATCGTACTCAATATTTCTCTTAAAAAACTATCACCTAAACCTGCTACTTCCTGATTATAATAGTTTATAGTTTCATCTAGCTCGAGTTGAGCTTCAACCAGAAACTTTACCTTCATAGATATTTAGCTACTACTTCTTTAAGAGAAACTGCAACCAATTCGCCTCTTTTATAAGCTTCTAGTCTTGATTCTGCTTCTTCAGCCCATAATTTATCTAAATCACTATCAGGTTTATCTAATGATAAAATAAGCTGATCTATTAACTTTGCCTTTTCAGTAGGCTTAAGTTTAATTGCTTCTTTTAAAATTTCTTTTTGTGTCGCCATCACATTTTTCTCTAAACTTTTACTTAAAATTATAACATAAACTAACTGTCATATCCTTCTTCACTAATTTCTATAAAGTTTTCAATATGATAACCCGTATAAATCTGCCCTGATTTAAAATCACATACCACACAATGACCCGGCATATTTTGAATCTCTCCAAAATATACATAAACCCCATCACTAGTAAAAGGGTATTTACTATGATACTTCTTTTTTAAATTCTCCATATTGAATTTAACTAGGCTATATTGTCGCGGGATTTTCATATCAATAGAAATTTAAATTTTTGAATCTTTTTATCACTCACACTTCAGACTAAATTGCCACTTCAAACCCGCAAAATTAATTTTTTGCCTTGTGTGATCACCTTCTAACTGATAAAAAATAATATTGTCTTCCCAGCCGGGATTTGCTGTCAGGGCTTCTTTGTAAGTTTTTTTCACCTCTAAATATTCTGTAGTGTACTTACAGGAACACTCTGTGCATTTACATTCATCAACCATGCCACCCTTTTCATCAAAACATTCCACCACTTTTTCTTTTAACTTACTAATTGTTTCTTTCAGATTATGAGCATAATTAATTTCATCTGAATCTGTAATTGTAATATTTTCGGCTTTTACAAATATGCTGAATATAAAAAATATAACTATTATTGAAGCTACGTATCTTTTCAAAATTTTATCCCTTATACCACTTAGGCATCACTCCGCCGGTATAGATATTTATACACTTGGTCTCAAGATAATTTTCGATTCCTTCCTTGCCAAGCTCCTTACCTATGCCGCTTTGTTTAAATCCACCATAAGGCGTCTGAGGAATAATGCCTCCATAAGTGTTTACCCACAAGTAACCTGCTTTTACCTGCTTAGCTACTCGCATGGCTCTATTCATGTCAGTTGTCCATACTCCGCCGGCAAGTCCGTACTCTGTATTGTTCGCAATCTCAATAGCCTTGTCTTCATCACTAAATGGAATCACGGCAACAACAGGACCGAAGATTTCCTCGCAGGCAACAGTTGCATTTGGGTCTACATTTTCCAAAACAGTCGGACTTATAAAATACCCCTTCTTATATTTCCTGGGTCTTCCTCCACCCGTGGCAACCTTTGCACCATCGGCTTTTCCTCTGGCGATATAATTCAGTACGCTGTCATAATGTTCTTTAGATATTACTGTCCCCATTTCAGTGTCAGGTTTTGTGGGATCGCCAATATTAATTTTCTTTATTCTCTTAATATAAGTGTCCATAAACTTCTTGTATATCTTTTTATGGAGCATGAGCTTTGTAACAGCAGTACAGTTTTCACCCTGATTAAAAAACCCTCCGCGCAGGCAGGCTTCTATTGCATTGTCCAGATCTGCATCATCAAAAATAATGCACGGCGCCTTGCCTCCAAGCTCAAGTGATACTCTCTTGACCGTATCAGCGCATGTTCTCATCACGTGCTTTCCTACCGAAGTAGAACCCGTGAAGGCAACCTTATCAACGTCGGGATGTTCTACCAGCGCCTGCCCGGCTACCTCTCCTTTTCCGGGAACAATGTTTAATACTCCATCGGGCAGACCGGCTTTGCTGCATAATTTAGCAATCTCAAAAATAGTGCATGAAGTAAGCTCGGCAGGCTTAAGCACAATTGTGCATCCGGCAACAAGCGCAGGGGCTATTTTCCAAAATGATAAAAGAAGCGGAAAGTTCCATGGAATTATGTGAGCCACGACACCCACAGGTTCTTTCACTGTCATCGATATCTGATTTTCGTTTATAGGAATAGTCTCGCCGTTTAGTTGAGAGTAGGAACCTGCGTAGTATTCAAGTGTTCTTATCGACCCGCCAATCTCAACAAGTCCGCTCTCTCTTATAGGTTTTCCGGTTTCAAGTGTATTTAACAGCGCAAGCTGTTCTTGGTTTTTAGCCAGTACACCGGCAATAGTGTTTAGCATCTTTGCACGTTCTGTCGCAGGTACTTTTGACCATACACCAAATGCTTTTCTGGCAGCAGTTACTGCTTTGTCTATATCCTTTGCACTGCTTTCAGCAATCTGCGCAAAGTCCTTTTCAGTTGCAGGGTTTTCCCTTACAAAATATCTCCTGCTGGATGGTTTTATTTCTTTTCCATTTATAAAAAGATTGCATTGTCTTAGTCTTGCCATGTATTTCTCCTAATTATTAATTACATAAAATTATATAGTAATGCTTTCATTATGTCATATAAAGAATAGTTAACCGAATTTAATACCAACTATGTTTGATAATTCTTCTAGCCTGTCTTTGAGTAATTTATCCTTACCATGCTTACTATCTCTGAATGCTTTATAAAACCTGACTGTTTTTATATTAAAAAAACCAATGTATATGATAGCTATAGGATTAAAATCTGTATAACCACCCCAGTTATAAAATATCGCATTATCAAGCTTATCTCCGATATTTATCCATTTCCTTTTAGACCATTTAAATGTTACACAACGTGAGCCTAGTTTTGGAAGTATATTTTCCTCTATATAATCTTTCCAATGTGGACTGTCTGAATAAATGAACATTATATCCTTGCCTTTCCTCTTCCATTTAAGTAGAAATCCAACCCTCAAACAAGTTACATATAGAAAATTAAATATTAGATATAAAAGTAGAATCGGCAGAAATAAAAGAAATAGAAAAGCCTGGATTAAGTCTGTTAATTTATCCCTAAGCATTTAAAATTACTTTGATTAACTTAATATAAACTCAATAACCCTTCAGATAATACATTAATTCCTGTCCGAAGACGTATTATTCAATGCTGCCCTTGGCTAGTTCTCTAAATAAGAGGAATGCACGTATATTGGAAAAGGGAAGGTCGGGGTTGTCTTCTGCAATATTGCCAATTTTGGCCCAGTATTCCACTTGGCTTGTCATAGATCGTTTTTCTACATTATTTCGTTTACCCAGTGTCAATCTAATCATCGATTATGTTATATCCGAGCAAAGAATTTTTATTTTTCCTTGATCGATATAACTTAATAATCATAGAATCGATGTAAGTACTAATCACTATCAAACAAGATATCAGTATAACTTTAAGTAACATGCTTAGGGACGCCTCTACAATAAAGATAGTCACTGCTATACTAAAAGAGCAAAGTAGGAAAAAATTAGTATCGAGTTTTCTGTTTAACTCAATAGTACATTTTGAGCATTTTATTGATGTCCAGCGTGTTATTAATATTACTTTAATCCAATAAATATTATTAGCACAGTTAGGGCATTGCATTTGTAGTAAACATCCTTAATCATTACAGCATTTCTAGAATCCCCTCGACAACTGATAAGCATACTGCGAAAGAAGTTCTATGATAAAATAGAGTACGAATATTACTATTATTGGCGTCAGGTCTAATGCTCCTCCGATTGGAGGGATAAATCTTCTTAGAAATCTAAGAGGAGGGTCTGTAGCCATTCTTAAAAACTGAACCAGTGGATTGTAAGGATCAGGATTTACCCAGAAAATGATAGCTCTAAATATAATCAGATACATATATATATTTAGCATAAGTATAATAAGTTTAATTATTGTAACTACGAAAGTACCGCCGATATCCATTACTTTTCTGCCTCCTCTGAAAGTTCTCTTGATCTGTGCTCAGCAGCCTCGATTGCCGAAATCACATTTCCTCTAAAACCATTTACTTCAAGTTCTGTAAGCCCTTCAATAGTAGTCCCCGCCGGAGATGAGACCATGTCCTTTAATTTTGCAGGATGAATATTTTCTTCAGAAATTAATTTAGCCGCACCAAGCACAGTCTGTACAGCAAGTTCAAGCGCTGTGGCTCTTGGAAGTCCTGTCTTTACTCCACCATCTGAAAGCGCTTCAATAAATAGTGATACAAACGCAGGACCGCTTCCGCTAAGAGCCGTTATACCGTTCATAAGCTGCTCTTTTTCCACTATAAATGTTTTCCCAATTGCTCCAAATATTTTCTGCACCTGCTTTTTATCTTTTGCTGTGAGACCGGTTCCAAAATATATTGCTGAAGCACCTTCTAAAACAAGTGCAGGAGTATTGGGCATGACCCTCACTATTTTTCCTTTTTTGCCAAGGGCATTGCTTATAACATTAGTAGTCACACCCGCAGCGATTGAGATTAAAATCTTTGTTGCAGTCAATTCAGATGATATCTCCTGTACAACAGTTTTGATATTGTTTGGCTTTACGCTTAAAACCACAACCTCAGACTCTTTAGCTAGGGCATTGTTATCCTTACTTCTATTTACGCCATATTTTTTGGATATATAATTCTCTCTTGATTTTGAAATATCGCTTGCAGTAATATCTTTTTTGCCGAGAACCTTAGAGCCGATAAGCCCCTTGATAAGAGCTTCTGCCATATTTCCTGCACCTATAAAACCTACTTTATACATTTATATAACCTCTACGAATTTACATTTACAGATACGCTTTTTTACGCGGTCTCTCTCCAAATATTGCGGTACCCACTCTCACTATCGTAGCGCCTTCTTCCACCGCTATCTCAAAATCATGGCTCATTCCCATGGAAAGCTCGTTTAATGTATTATAACTGGAAATAAAGTTGTCTCTTAGCTCTCTTAATTTAATAAAATATTTTCTAGAATCCTCAGCATTGTCACAATACGGCGGAAGTGCCATCAGTCCGGATAATCTAATATTATCCAATGCAGATAACTTCTCCAGAAAGCTGCCCAGTTCATCAGGCTCTATCCCGCTCTTTGATTCCTCTCCACCAAGGTTTACCTCAACCAGTATAGGCATGACGATTCCCAACTTTTCTGCTCGTTTATTAATTTCCCCGGCAAGCGACACCTTATCGACTGAATGAATAAGACTCACTTTATCAATAATATATTTAACCTTGTTCTTTTGCAGGTGGCCTATAAAATGCCAGTCTATATTTTTATGTTCTGAAAGCTCGTCATATTTGGTTACAAACTCCTGCACATAATTCTCACCGAAACTCAAATGTTCAGAGTCTATAGCCTCTCGTATACGCCCGGATTCAACCTGCTTAGAAACAGCCAGGAGTGTAATGTCCGAAGTATTCCTTTCGCTTCTCTCAGCGGCCCGGTTTATTCTTTCATTTATTACTTCTAATTTCTCTTTAATTCCCATTCTTGCTAAATAGTTTTAATAATCCTAGATTTGAAAGTATTTCAACTACCCTGGATAGCGGCAGTCCTACTACATTTGTAAACGACCCGTTAATTTCTTCTACCATAAAAGAGCCTGTGCCCTGAATGGCATATGCCCCTGCCTTATCCATTGGTTCACCAGTTTTAATGTATCCATCTATCTCACCGGGTGCAAGGTTCTTAAATGTTACTTCAGTAAAAACGGCTTCGGAATGTAATACAGCACAGTCCTGATCCATTAATGTAAACCCTGTTGCAACTTTGTGCGTATTTCCTGAAAGCATCTCAAGCATCCGCTTTGCATCAATTTCATCCAGCGGTTTTCCAAGAATAATCTTCCCCAGGATCACAACTGTGTCGGCTGCAAGAATAACTGCTTTTTCGCTTACTTTAGAACATACATAATCTGCTTTTTCTTTGGATAACCTTAATACAAAATCTTCAGGCGGTTCACTCTCAAGAGGGGATTCGTTAATATCAGGAGCAATTACTTCAAAATTGATTCCTAAATCACCTAGCATCTTGATCCTCCTGGGAGAAGACGATGCGAGTATAAATTTATGTTTCATATGAGCCATTTTTAATCTTCAAGAGAAAAAACCTTATTATATTAGA
Source organism: Thermodesulfobacteriota bacterium (assembly GCA_041572575.1). Lineage (GTDB taxonomy): Bacteria > Desulfobacterota_D > UBA1144 > Nemesobacterales > N074bin48 > N074bin48. The sequence continues at coordinate 11,735 of JBFFSH010000003.1, read as the reverse complement.
GTACATATATGATTAGAAAAATGATTATGTATACTGAACTATCCTTATGAATATAAAAGAATTATACAATTTTGGAAGGCAGACACTAAGTGATCCGTATTTTAAAAACCCGGGTCTAGAAGCATCCCTGCTTTTACATGCAGCAACCGGGGTGGATAAATTAACCTATTATAAGGATCAGGATAGGTTGGTAAGTGCTGATGAAATTGATAAGTATAATGATTTGCTACGTCGCAGACTGTCAAATGAACCTATTGCATATATACTTGGCAAAAAAGAATTCTATTCCAGAGAGTTTACAGTAGATACAAATGTACTGATTCCAAGACCTGAAACAGAGATTCTTGTAGAACAGACAATTAACATAGCAAAAGAATTTAACCACCCATACATCCTGGATATTGGCACAGGTAGTGGTTGTATAGCTATAACAATTATGGCAGAGATTGCTGCTTGTACCTGTGTTGCAAGCGATATATCTCAAAACACGCTGCTTAAAGCTAAAAAAAATTCGGTCTTGAACAATACTAATCCCTACTTTATTAAAGGCTCCCTGCTTGGGTCTATAAAGGGAGAAACATTCGATATCATTGTATCAAATCCACCCTATGTAAAAGAGCAAGAATTCTCAAAACTTGAGAACGGTGTTAAAAATTATGAACCAAAGAGAGCTCTAATAGCCAAGGACAACGGACTGGCTCTAATTAGTGAAATAATAAATGAGTCCAAGAGGGTTTTGAAAAACGGCGGATGGTGTCTGCTCGAAATAGGGTATGATCAATCGGATAGAGTGGTTGAAATGTTTGAATTAAATGGTTATAAAGAAACCCAGGTATTTAAGGATTTATCTGGCATAGACAGGGTAGTCAAAGCAAAATGGAAAAACTAGTAATAGAAGGCGGAAACAAGCTTAAGGGCGAGTTAGTCATTAGCGGAGCTAAAAACTCCGTACTTCCTCTTATGGCCTCAACAATCCTTACAAGCGGGGTAAACACATTTACAAATGTGCCGGACTTAGCTGACGTACGTACAATGGCAGAACTGCTTACCATGCTTGGAGCCAAGGTAGAGTACCATAAAGGAAAACTGGAAATAGACTCCACGGGCATAAATAAGTGGATCGCTCCATATGAACTTGTAAGAACCATGAGAGCATCCGTATTAGTGTTGGGCCCCCTAACTGCACGTTTTGGTAAAACCAGAGTTTCCTTTCCCGGTGGCTGTGCGATAGGCGAAAGACCTGTGGATCAGCACCTAAAAGGACTAGAGATACTTGGATCAAAAATAATAATAGATGAAGGATATATAGAAACAAAGGCTAAAAAGTTATCTGGCAGTATTATCCCCTTTGATATTTCTACAGTAACAGGAACCGAGAATATGATGCTTGCATCGGTGCTTGCAGAGGGAGAAACTATCTTGCTTAACGCAGCATGTGAGCCAGAGGTTACTGACCTTGCAAATGCACTCAATAAAATGGGCGCAAAGATCACAGGTGCCGGAACCGACATAATTACTATCAAAGGAGTAAACAAACTCAAGCCAATAAAAAACTATAAAGTAATGCCGGACAGAATAGAGAGCGGTACTCTTATGGTTGCAGCAGTTGCGCTTTCTGCTGACCTTGTGCTTAAAAACTGCGCATTTGAGAACAGTGGGGCTGTAATAGGAAAATTAATCGAGGTAGGAGCTGAAATTACAAAAGTTAAGGAAGGAGTAAGAGTAAAAGGCACAGGCAAATTAAAAAGTGTAGATATTACAACTCTTCCCTACCCTGGATTTCCTACCGATATGCAGGCACAGTTAATGACTTTAATGAGCATTTCCAGGGGTCTTAGTATTATAAATGAAACAATATTTCCTCAGAGATATCTGCATGCCGGGGAACTTAGAAGAATGGGAGCGGACATTAAGCTTGTTGGAAGCAGCGCTGTTGTAAGGGGTGTAGAAAGCCTAAGCGGGGCGCCAATAATGGCAAGCGATTTAAGAGCAAGCGCTTCTCTTGTACTTGCAGGGCTTGTTGCAAACGGCAGGACTGACATATTGAGGGTATACCACTTAGACCGTGGCTACGACAGATTGGATAAAAAACTAGAACAGATTGGCGCTAAAATTTGGAGGGAGAAAGAATGATCACAATTGCATTTTCACGTGGAAGACTGCTTGAAGAAGCTACAGCTATATTCAAAAAAGCCGGCTACAACATTAATGACATACTAAAAAATACAAGAAAACTGGTATTTGAATACCCAAGTATTGGTATGAAAGCCATGGTTGTTCGTCCTACAGATGTCCCAGCATATGTGGAGTATGGGGCTGCAGACTGCGGCATCGTGGGAAAAGATACCCTTATGGAAGAAAAGTATAATCTATATGAACCATTAGATTTAAGAATAGGAAAATGCAAATTGATTGTAGCAGCTCCCGATGGTTATGGGCGGGATAAATCAAAGTCCCTTAGGGTAGCAACAAAATATCCTGCAATAGCAAGTGACTATTTTGCTCAGCAGGGGATTACCGTTGAAATAGTAAAACTGTATGGCTCTGTTGAGCTTGCTCCGATTGTAGGACTTTCTGATGTGATTGTCGATCTTACAGCCACGGGTGAAACCCTTCAGAAAAATAAACTGGAATCTATCGATGTGATATCCGACATTACTGCGCGGCTCATAGTAAACAGAGTAAGCATGAAAGTTAAGTCTAAAGAGATAAAAGAGTTTATAACAAAGCTTCAGAATGTAAGAACGAATTAATTGATCAGAAATCAACTTAATAATAAAAAAACTAGCATATACAGCAACTTGACTCTGATTGACATTTGGGTAGTTTTTCGGCTTTGACAGTAGCAATATCTTAAATTTACAGCAAATTGGAGGAATTAAATGCCTATTAAGGTAGGAATTAACGGATTTGGAAGAATAGGAAGACACGTACTAAGAATCGGCCTGCAAAGAAAAAATCTGGATTTTGTGGGTATAAATGATATTACAGATGCTAAAACTCTGGCACACCTGTTTAAATACGATTCTGTATTCGGCCCTTATAACGGTGAAGTAAAAGTAAGCGGAAATTATATAGTAATTGATGGTAAAAAAATAAGGGTATTTTCTGAAAGAGATCCCGATAATATTGACTGGAACGGACTTAAAACTCAGCAGGTTGTGGAATCTACAGGAATTTTTACCAGTAAAGAGTTAGCTTCCAAACACATGGGAGGCTCGGTTAAAAAGGTTATTATTACTGCACCATCAAAAGGCGAAGTAGATTTCTCAGTTGTAATGGGAGTTAATCACAAGGATTACAAACCTTCCAAACATAACATAATCTCAAATGCCTCTTGTACTACTAACTGCTTTAGTATGGTGGTAAAAGTACTTCATGATAAATTTGGCATAAAACGCGGACAGATGACCACAGTTCATTCATATACAAATGACCAAAGGATTTTGGATGCGCCTCATAAAGATTTAAGAAGAGCGCGTTCGGCTGCTCTTTCAATAATTCCTACCAGTACCGGCGCAGCAAATTTGATACAGGTCATTTTTCCAGAATTAAAAGGCAAACTGCAGGCAGTGGCAATGAGAGTGCCAACGCCGGATGTGTCCGTAGTTGATTTTGTTGCCGAGCTTAAAAGCAATACAACAGTAGAGCAGATAAACGCTGAATTCAAAAAAGCATCAAAAGGAAGTCTCAAAGGTTTTCTCAGGTATTCGGATGAGCCACTTGTATCTTCCGATCTTATAGGAGATACACACTCCGCTACTTTTGACTCCCTGCTTACTTCAATGGTAGGAAATAATTTAGTTAAAGTCATAGCATGGTATGATAATGAATATGGCTATTCATCAAGAGTAGTCGATCTGATTGAGTTTGCAGGTAAAAAGCGTTGAGCGATAAACTGTTAGTTTCTGACTTAGAAGATTCTGAATTAAAAGGCAAGACTGTCTTTGTGCGTGTGGATTTTAATGTACCTATCAGAGATGGAAAAATAAGCGAAAATTACAGAATTAGAAGAACAGTACCCACTATTGATTATCTTGTAGACAGAGGCGCAAAAGTTATTGTAGCCTCTCATATGGGCAGACCAAGAGGTCATGTAATTTCGAGCCTATCACTTGAACCTGTGGCAGAAAGACTTGCTGAACTACTGGGAAGAGACGTAAAATTTGTAGGTAAAGCAGTTGGAAGAGAAGTAAAAAAAGCAGTCAAAGATCTTAAAAACGGACAAATACTGGTTCTCGAAAATCTTAGGTTTCACATTGAAGAAAGAGACAACGAGCCTAAATTTTGCAAACAATTAGCCTCTCTTGCAGACATATATGTAAATGATGCATTTGGCACCTCACACAGAGCCCATGCTTCTACATTTGGAATGGCACAGCATTTTGATAAGAGGCTAGCCGGTTTTGTAGTAGACAGAGAACTAAAGTTTTTGCAACAGCTTATTAATACACCAAAAAGACCATATCTTGTAATAGTCGGTGGATCAAAGATTAAAGATAAGATACATGCACTGAAAAATCTTATGGAAAAGGCAGATGAGGTTATTATTGGTGGCGGGGTAGCATATACTTTTTTAAAGGCAAAGGGCATAAATGTCGGCAACTCAGTTACAGAAGAGGAAATGATCCCATGGGTGACTGAAGCCCTGCAAAAATATGGTGATAAAATAGTACTTCCTATAGATCATATAGTTGCTGAAAGTTTTGAAAACAGAAAAAATTTAATAGTTGTGGACGAGAATATACCAGATGAGCTTCACGGGTTTGATATCGGCCCAAAAACTGCTTCAAAGTTTATATCACATATAAGACGCAAACACACCATATTCTGGAGCGGACCTATGGGAGTATTTGAGGTTGATGATTTTTCGTCGGGAACTACTCATATAGCAAGAGCAATTGCACTTGCCACATGGCGCGGGTCTACAACTGTTGTAGGCGGAGGGGATACTACCTCTGCGCTTAGAAAGGCAGAAGTGCTTATTTCAGAAATAAGCCATGTATCCACAGGTGGCGGTGCATCTATGGAATATTTAGGAGGAGATGAACTTCCTGGCATAACAATTTTAAACGATAAAACAGATTAAATTAGGGAGAAGCTAAAATGGCAAAAGCAAAAAATACTATAAGTATTTTAGGTAGTGAAGCAGACTACTATTTAAACCATAAATGTAAAACAATTGCTAAAAGTAAGCTTTACCTTCCGGGGCCAAACTACATAGATGAAGTATTCAGTCAAAATGACAGGCCTAATGCTGTTTTAAGAAATCTCCAGTCTCTGTTTAATACAGGTCGCCTTGCCCGAACCGGTTATCTCTCAATTCTCCCCGTAGATCAGGGAATAGAACATTCCGGCGGCGCTTCATTTGCGCCAAACCCGATTTATTTCGACCCTGAAAATCTTGTAAAACTTGCAATAGAAGGCGGTTGTAATGCAGTTGCCAGTACTCTTGGTGTACTGGGTGCAGTGTCCAGAAAATATGCACATAAGATACCTTTTGTAGTAAAGCTAAACCACAATGAGCTTCTCACATATCCAAATAAATTTGATCAGGTGCTGTTTGCAAACGTTGATCAGGCTTTTGCTATGGGGGCTGCAGGCGTGGGAGCTACTATCTACTACGGCTCGGATGAAAGCACAAGACAGATACAGGAAATCTCTGAGGCATTTCACTATGCACACTCTCTTGGGCTTGTAACAATTCTATGGGCATACCTTAGAAACCCTGCTTTTAAAACCAAAGAGGCCGATTATCATGTATCTTCTGACCTCACAGGACAGGCAAATCATCTAGCTGCAACTATTGAAGCCGATATTGTGAAGCAGAAACAGGCCGAGAATAATGGCGGCTATCTTGCGCTCAAATTCGGAAAGACCCACGACAGTGTATACTCGAAGCTTACAAGCGACCATCCGATTGATCTTACAAGGTATCAGCTTGTAAACTGCTACATGGGAAGAGCTGGTCTTATAAACTCAGGCGGAGCATCAGGCAGCAGTGATCTCAAAGATGCTGTAACTACGGCTGTAATAAATAAACGCGCAGGCGGAATGGGACTTATAAGTGGAAGAAAATCTTTTCAAAAGCCAATGAAAGACGGGGTAGCCTTACTAAATGCAATTCAGGATGTTTATCTGGATAGCCAAATTACAGTGGCTTAAACCTTAATAGATATATATTATTCGGATGTTTTATCTATAAATTCTTCAAGCTTATTAACGAGGTCTGTCGAGCCTATATACATAGGGGTTCTCTGATGAAGGTCTTTGGGGTCTAGTCCTAATACATCCTCTTTCCCATTAATTGCCCTTCCCCCGGCCTGTTGTACTATAAAGGCCATGGGGTTGCATTCATAAAGGAGTCTAAGCTTTCCTTTAGGAAGAGACGAAGTTGAGGGATACATGAATATCCCGCCCTTTAGCAAATTTCTGTGAATATCGGCTACAAGAGATCCTACATATCTAAGGGAATAGGGCCGGTTGGTTTTTTTATCGTCATCGCTGCAGTAGCTTATAAACTTTTGTACGCCTTTTGTAAATTTAGAATAATTGCCCTGATTTACAGAATAGGTAGTTCCCGAATTAGGGATTGTGATATCGGGATGAGAAAGGCAGAACTCACCAATTGTAGGATCGAGGGTAAATCCATTCACACCGTGTCCAGTAGTATAAACAAGCATAGTCGATGAGCCGTAAAGTATATACCCTGCGGCTACCTGCCGAGTGCCTTGCTGCAGAAAATCTGCAAGCTGACAAAGACCTCCGGGGAGTGAAACTCTCTTGTATATACAAAAAATTGTTCCAACTGAAACATTTACATCAATGTTTGAAGACCCATCCAGAGGATCAAGGGCAACTACGTAATGTGCGTTCTGTGAGAGCTCGTCGTCTATTATTATGAAATTCTCATTTTCTTCCGACGCTATACCGCAGCATGCTCCACCCATCTTAAGCGCGGCTATAAACCTGTTGTTTGCAAAAACATCCAGTTTTTTTACTTTTTCACCCTGAACATTGACCGATCCCGTATCACCCAATATATCCACAAGACCCGCTTTATTAACCTCTCTTTGAACAATCTTGCCCGCAAGTCCTATGTCTCTCAGAAGTCTTGATAACTCACCAGATGCATCTGGGAAATTGTCCTGTCTTCTTATAACAAATTCGTCTAACGTTTCTATTCCTATCATTGTTCTATTTTATCTTCCTCAGTATTTGTCTTATCCTTCTTTTCATTTTGTTCAGCAGGTGTTGCTTGTGCCTTACCGGCATCTGTCTTTTGTCTAATATCAGTATTGGATTTATCTGCTACTTTATTCTTGGTTTCATCAACAATAATTTCTTTAACCTTGGATGCAGGTACAATTCCCTTTGCTCTTATTAGCTTTCTTGCCCGCTGAAACTCCTTATCAATATCGTCCGGTACGGAATCTTTAATCAGAAGGTAGGCTGTTTTTAGATACGGCGTAGTCACAGAGTTTTTGAATGTAGGATCCTCCTCACCGAAAAAGAACGTAAGCCCCGCTATTAGAAGTATACTCATAATAACCCCAAACAGCCCACCAAGCACCCCACCGCCAATCCTGTCCGCCCAGCTTAGCTGTAGTGTGCCTATGAGCTTTGTTACAACCCAGCCAAGAATCTGGATTATTAAATATGTAAAGAGAAGAACGAGTATAAATCCTATTACGTTTGCTATCGCTGAGTTTAGTATAAATCCCTTTTGTACAAGCATGAAACCGGCGAGATCAAAAAACATCGTAGCTACTATAAGCCCCCCGCCAATGGCAAGAATCGAAAACACTTGTCGCACGAACCCTCTGAAAAGTCCCGTGATCGCAAACACAGCGAATATCGCTATAACTGTTATATCAAGCCAATTCATTCCCATAGTAGTATTATAAAATTAGTCCTTTTTAATATTCTTTGTATTATCCTTTTTAGAAACCATTGTAAATATACCAAGCGCAAGTACAACTAAGAATACTATATATAGACCACTTGACATAATTTTTGATAAATAATAGCCGGGGGTGCTCTGTACATCTACGGTTTTTAAAAAAATTGGAACATTTATGGTTTGTCGGGATTTGTTTGATACAATGTCCATTGTAGCTGAAAGCGTAATACTCTTTACCCCAGATTCGTTTGGTGTTACTTCCCAGGACCATTTCTCAAGTTTTTCCCCTTCTATCTTATTAATAAAAAAATTTGTAGAAGAGAGCTTAAAGTTGCTAAACTCTATATTATCTACAGGTGATATCCTCTGGTATGTAGTGTTATTCAGTCTTTTTATAAGATTTATGATAAAGAACTCCGAAATCGTGGCATCGACTACGCTTACCTCGCCCTGTCTCATCTGAGCAGGTACTTCCAGCTCAATGTTTTCTGCAGCTATTTTTTTAAGCTCATGGGTAACTACGTTTTCAATTTCAACAAGGCTTTTAGGTCTTTGTTGGCTTATTATCTCTGTAGTTTTGTTCACCGTATCTTCTTTTGTATGTATTTTTTGCGCCTGCTCTTTTTTACCAGGCTGTACTGCTTGCGGTTCTTTTATCTCTTTTTCAATAAGCACAATCTCAACCCTTCTGTTCATTTCTAAAGACTTTTCAGACTCACCTTGAGAAAACCTGCTGGTGCTTCCAAGACTCCTTGATTTTATCCTCTGTGAGTCTATTCCCTTCTCTTTCAAATAACCCACTACAGACTGTACTCTCCTCTGTGAGAGTTTCTTATTATAATCAGAACTGCCCTTGCTGTCCGAATAACCCGTAATTCTTATATATAAATCAGGATTATTGTTTAATTGTTTAATATAAAGATTCAGAGTAGTTTTTGATTCCTGTCTCAGAGATGAATCATCATAATCAAAAAAAATATTTTTTTTAATAGAAGTCTGTGCTAAGGACAAATTAGCGCTTATAATGACAAACAGTACACAGACTATGCAAATGATTTTTGTGTTTAATAAAATATTCAGTTGGTTATTAAACCTCTTTTTAAGATGAAATTATATAACTTCATAAAGGGAAAACAATCTTTTTAATTATTGCATTGAAGTCTCAGTTTTTCAATGTTTTTTTGGCTTGGTTTATTTTTTCAAAAAATTCATTAACTTATAGTAAAATGGCAAAAGTACTCGAAATAGTAGAACTTGGAAATCCTGTTCTGAGAGAAAGGGCAAAAGCAGTAGAGGATATATCTGATCCAACAGTACAGCAGCTTATTGATGATCTTATACTTACTACAAAGGAAGCAAGCGGAGTGGGAATAGCAGCTCCCCAGGTCGGGCAGTCTCTTAGGATTTTTATAATCTCATCCTATTCAAATGAGAGATACCCCCAAGCCCCTGATATGGTCCCTGTACCAATAATCAATCCACAAATTATTTCAACTTCCGAGGAGCTTGTTAAGGGCTGGGAAGGCTGTCTTAGTATCCCCGGGATCAGAGCCCCAGTGCTTAGACACAAAGAAGTCAAAATCAGATATTTCGATAGGGAAGGCCAAGAGTTTGAGGGTATATTGGAAGACTTTGTTGCAAGAATCTTTCAGCACGAATTTGATCATATCGAGGGTATAGTGTTTTTGGACAGGCTCAAAGACAATTCGGAGATCATCACAGAAAATGAGTACTATAAACTATTTGAGGATGAAGAAGATTAATAATTATTTCATAACATTTCTATCAATTATTTTAATAGGTCTTATTACTTTTTCATGCGTACAGCACTCCGGTGATCTGGTTTATCAGGAATCAACACTGGGAAAATTGGATGACGGCGAGATGGAGGGGATGCTCTCTGTGGGTGACCTTAAAAAACATGGAAATTTTGGTATTGGTACATTCGATGGGCTTGATGGAGAGATGGTAGCAGTTGACGGAGAATTCTTTCAGGTCGATTACCAGGGAGAGTCCAATGCTGCAAATGATAAAATAAAGACCCCATTTGCAATGGTCACCTTTTTTGAGTCGGATAAGTCTTTAAAGCTTACAGGTGATTTTAATTATAAGCTTCTTAGGACTACAATTGATGAAATTCTTCCCTCAAAAGACCTTATTTATGCTATAAAGATAACAGGGCAGTATACGTACATAAAAACAAGAAGCGTTCCCAAGCAGGAAAAACCCTATCCGTCACTAAAAGAAGTGGTCAAGCAGCAAAAGATTTTTGATTTTAATGATATTAAGGGAACGGCCGTTGGATTTTGGGTACCAAAGTATATGAAAAATATCAATGTCCCCGGATATCATTTTCATTTTATTACAGAAGACAAAACTGCCGGTGGTCATGTACTGGAACTACAGATTACAAATCCCACAGTACACATAGATTTTAATACAGACCTGCACCTTTCACTTTTTGAGGATTAATGAAAGATTATATGGCTTGCTATCCATGAGACGGCTAGGGCGAGCCCCAGGTTTAAGACATTTCTATTTGAAATAGTAAGAAGGCCTGTGTTTAGAAATTCCTTTGTGTTACTGATAAAAGTAGGAACCGCCACGGCTGTAATTGCAAGCATGATAATCACAAAGTAGGAAGCAACTATTAATACATCGATCCACATATCTACTGTTATTCTGTTACCATAAATTTATCAGTTATTAAATTATTGATAATCTATGATATCAAAGTTATATCAATAAAAAATTAATGTGAATTAAAAAAGTAAAAGCCATCCCAATGGGCAAACACTGTCCCATCACCCCGTCATCCTGAATCGTGCTACCGCAAGAATTGATCAAAGGTTGCATGATGTGAGGATCTCGTTTTTGTTCAGGAGTTTATTTTGGGGCTGAAGGAAAGGAAAACAGTGTGGTCGACTTTAGAAATCCAATCCCTGTGTCAGGAGGAAGGACACCCAAGATCAACTATAACGAGAGCAATTTCAAATCTAGCCCAGTGCGGCAAAATCAAGAAAATAAAGATGGGTGTATACGAAATCCCAGACTAGAATCAAAAACTCAAATAAATCCCATTAACCCCAAAACTTTGATTTTTTGAGTTTTCTAAATGTCTCTGCTTTATGTATATAATATTAAAGTACTGTAAATTGTTAATATACATAAAAGTGTACGCTACTACCTAATATTATTACTTCTAAATTGTATATTTCTCAGGTATAAATTCATTAAAAATGCTATAGCAATTAATACTTATAATGACTAATCTCAAATCAGTAACTTTGAATCCTTTCCCAATAGATGTATTAAATGATCTAGATTTAGGTAATGCAGACGGTCATAGAGATGATCTTATAGAAGAAAGTTTCATTCAAACAGATTCAATTAAATCATTTTTGAAAGATGAACATGCAATCATTGTCGGGTCATTTGGTACGGGTAAAAGTGCTTTATTTAAACTTTTAAAGGAACAAAGTGAAAAACTAGATACTTTTTTAAGTGATTTGATAGTACCAGTAGAAGAACAAGTACAATTCAATGAACTTGAAACATTAGCGGATGAATATTTTCATACACTAAACATTAAATTAAGATATCAATTAATTTGGAAGTTCCAAATTTGTAGAAAAATATCAGAGGAAATAGCAAAATTAGAAGGTTTTCCTAATAATGACGAAGAAAATTATATAAGGAGCTCGCATAGGACAGCAAAGTATACTAAGCTGAAACTATGCAAAAGAAGTTACTTAAGAATACAAAACTATCAAATAGTAAGATAAGCAAGCTAATACAAATGTTTGTATTGGAAGTGCCGGCATGTAAAGCG
>JBFFSH010000002.1:0-80928 GCA_041572575.1 Thermodesulfobacteriota bacterium | reverse complement strand
TGGGTTTCTTGATATTTTTCAGCTTACAGGTGACCGGGTCGTTCTTTATAATAATAGTAGAGACGGTATTTTTGAAGATATTACGCATGAAACGACACTTCCATTAGTATTAAAGGGGACATCATCTGCGTTGTGGTTTGATTATAACGCCGATATGCTACCGGATATATTAATATTGAGAGAGGGTCCTAATTTGTTATTTGAAAATAAGGGTAACAGTGTATTTAAAAATATATCAATAACATCAGGGTTAATGGGTAACAAAAAATGGGATTCACCGGCAGCCTGCGCTGGAGATATTGATAATGATGGAGATTTAGATGTATTTGTCGTAAATATCGGATCAAAAAGAAATGCTTTATATATAAATAATTCGGACGGTAGTTTTAGTGATATAACTATTAAATCTGGTATAAGGGGCATCGGTGATGGAAGAACATGTTCAATGGTTGATTATAATTCCGATGGTTTAGTAGATATTTTTACAACAAACCATGTCCATCCGAGCAGAATGTACAAAAATCTAGGTAATCTGAGATTTAGAGACGTAGCAAGGTCATTGAACATCACTGAACCTATTGATGCATTTACATCAACCTGGGGCGACTATAATGGTGATGCTATATTAGACTTTTTTGTAAATGGTCATTTTGGAAACGCAATCTTCGAAGGTCATAATTTAAATAACTCAGTTGTTGTTGAACTTATAGGAAATGGTAAAACAGTAAACACTAGTGCAATTGGGTCAAAGGCGGAGCTTAGAACGGAAAGTAAAAACCAAATCAGGTATGTAGTGGGTGGAAAAGGGTGCTGTGAGAATGATATGCTTCCTCTACACTTTGGTTTGGGTCAAGAAACAGCTTTTTCTCTGACTGTTACCTGGACAAATAAATCAGTATGTAATTATAGCAATTTGAATGCAGGAGAGAAAAGGTTTTATAAGGTCTATCAGCAAAATTGTCATATTGATTCATACTGATTTACGGTAAAACCAACTTTTTACTTTATTACTATTAGATCCGTATATTCATATTTTTTTATAAAAACTGATTATGAATAAATACACACCTCTATATAATAAATCCGAATTTATAAAGAGCATCATCCTTGGACTAATTTCCGGAATATTTTTAGTAACGATACTAAAAAATCTGCAGCAAGAGCACTCATTAATATTGTCTTTGGTAGATCATTGGTATCTGGTAATTCTTTTTGTATGTTCGTGCCTGGCTGTCTGGGTTTATGGTTTCTACTTTTTTGCCTCAAAATGGCCCACAGCGATGCAGTTTGGCAAGTTTATTGCCGTTGGCCAGTCAAATGCCGCAATAGATATAGGTATCCTCAACCTCCTTATACTCATAACTGATATAGACAGTGGGCTTTACTATTCACTTTTTAAGGCAACATCTTTTATTTTTGCAGTGGTAAACAGTTTTATGTGGAATAAATTCTGGTCTTTTGACAGCAAAGAAAAAGACGGGATGGGCAGGCAGTTTGTCATATTCATAGCTGTTTCATTAGTTGGACTTATTATAAATGTGTCTGTGGCAAGCTTTGTGGTTAATTATATAGGGCCCCAGTGGGGTATTTCTACTAAGCTTTGGGCTAATGTTGGTGTTCTTTCATCTACTATATTTAATATAATCTGGGATTTTTACGGTTATAAAAGATTTGTCTTTAAAAAATAGTAATAATCTCAAAAATTAAGGATTTATTGAAATCTTTCAAACGATATTTAGAACCCAAATTATGGGATTAGAGAATAATCTTAAGGAGAATGAGAGGTATTCTACATTAACTTGAAGGTTTTAAGGAAATTGAGCGCCATATTTAATATTATACATTGAATATAAATATCAAGATATATATTATAGCTATTTTATGTAATGTGATTTTTGTGATAAAAACACGTTTTTTTAATATAAATCGCTTGACAATGATTGGAAATCTATTTTATAATACAACTAAAGTAATACTGCACGATAAATGGTAAATTATTCCGAAAGGGTGGGGCACAAAGCCAAGTGCCTAAGGGGAAAACGAAATAGACTAACCTATGGTCGACCGGTTGCCGAATGATAGATTTATAGAAAATATTGATTTATCAAGATTAAGGAGGGTTAGATTATGTTATCAAAGTATAGTTTAGGTTTGATTGTACCTACAGTATTATTGTTTGGCTTATTTTTACTATCGTCACCACAAACAGCATCTGCTGGACTAGCACCAGGCTGTTGTATAACTAACGGCGGTCAGTGCAGCCCAAGCTGTGGGCCTATAGGTTCATCCTGTCAGAATGATGGCACAAGTATTACTCAATGTAATGGGACAATAAATCCAGGCGACGATATTTGCGGTGGGCCAAACAAAGAGAGAGTTAATTGTTATATTGAAGGAGATTTTTGTACGCAGATAGCAAATAATAGAGGTGTATGTGGTGATGCGCCACCACCAACACCAACACCTGATCCAAGTATTACACCAACACCACCAGCTCCAGTTTGTACTACTAATGATGATTGTGACGATCTTGAACTATGTACTATTGATACATGTGTTGATGAGAGTTTTTGTACTTCTGTTTTCGATGAAAGTATCGCTCCAGAATGTGAACAATCATCAGTTATAATTCCTACAATGGGACAATGGGGTATGTTATTAGCAACTATAGTTCTTGGAATCTTTGCTGTAATAAGTATGAGATCAAAAAAGGATTCAGAACTTAGCTAACATATAGAAAATAAGGTTTTTAAATAACCCAAAGGGAGACTTGAATTTAGGTTCAAGTCTCCCTTTTTTTGTTTTTATACTAGACTTATTACATTATTAATCCAACAAATTATTACTTGACAACCTATCTACATATGCAGTATAACAAGACTTAAGTAGTAGTGAGAAATATTAGTATTTAATATAAAAATAAGATCCTCTCAGGGTCTTGATCCCGATCCATCTCCCGTAAAGGATGAATGTCCGGATCCACATCCAGATCCTCCTTCGGATCCGGACATTTCTTAAAATCTTACAACTCTGATAATTATTTAACTATAGAAAATCTGTATTTCTGTTAATATGATCGTAATTATATATAAATATTAAAACTTCTTTGTACCTGGAATTTTGACGATGTTTTTAGATTCAATCCGAAAATTTAACAAAGCTTTGATTGTCTATGTCTTATCAATAGCATCAATTTTTGTATTTTTACTGGTCTTTCCAAATTATGTACACACCTATACAGCAGCAATATTTTTATTGATACCCTACTTGCTAGGAAAAGGATTAAATCTTAGAATAGAGCAAAGACCATTTATTTTAGGTCTGATAATAACTATAAGTATTATAGGTCTTTATTTACTTCTGTATTATGTCTTTGCCAAAAACACTTTTAATTTAAATGATTTTTCATTAAATATAGTTCTAATCCATCTGATTGTGATAGCTTTTCCAGAAGAAGCATTTTTTAGGGGTTATTTACAGCAAGAGTTAGGAAATAATATAAAAAGCATAATCATAGTAAGTGCGCTCTTTGCCTTAGCTCACTTTCTAACGATATGTATTGCAAAAGGAAGTTTTGGGCTTCACTGCGCAACGGCTCTGCTAACGTTTTTCCCTTCACTGGTAATGGGATATCTATACTACAAATCAAAGTCTATTTGGGAATGTACAATTTTTCATTTCCTGGCCAACATGGCGTTTATAGCCACCAGCGGTTTTTCGGTATTTTATTAGAAAACTGAAATTTGTGTTAATATCTTTGCTGTATTATGAAAACAATAAGAATAGCTACCTGCCAGCTTAATTTTTGCGTTGGAGATATAAGCGGCAACAAGAAAAAGATTATTAATTTTATAAAAAAGGCCAGGGCTAACCGTGCAGATATAGTTTGCTTTCCCGAGCTTTCTATAACAGGCTACCCGCCTGAAGATTTGCTCCTAAACGGGTCGTTTATTGAACAAAACATTAAGGCGCTTGATGAGATAACAAAACATACAAAATCAATAATCGTGATAGTAGGATTTGCTGATAGAAGAAATGGTCTATTAAACGCAGCAGCAATAATGAGTAACGGAAAACTTCTTGATATTTACCACAAACGCCATCTGCCAAATTATGGAGTCTTCGATGAAAAAAGATATTTCAAAAAAGCTTCAAGAACGCCGGTATATGAATTGGATAAGATAAGGTTTGGAGTGAATATCTGTGAAGATATATGGGTCAAGGGCGATCCTACAAGATCACAGTCTTTAGCCGGCGGCGCCGATATTGTAATAAACATATCCTCATCCCCATACTATGCTTCCAAGGTGCAGAGCAGGGAGCAGATGCTGCAGGAAAGAGCCAGGGATTATGGATGCTATGTAGTGTTTTGCAACCTCATAGGAGGTCAGGATGAGCTTGTTTTTGACGGGCATAGCTGTGTAATAGATAACGGTGGAAATATTATTTCACGCGGAAAAGGATTTAAAGAACAGCTATTGTTTACAGATATCGATGATAAACAAATAGCCGGACTAAGAGAAAATAAAGTAAAATTAAAAGATAAATCCAGGGTCTCTCAAGTAGATATTGTTAAATTAGCCGGCAAATTAAAAAAGAAAACACAAAATAATATTAATAATAAAGTATCTGTTTTTTATTCTCAGTATGAAGAAGTATTCAAAGCGCTTGTTCTTGGTACAAAGGATTATATTAATAAAAATGGGTTTAAAAAAGTAGTTATTGGGCTTAGCGGCGGGATAGATTCAAGTCTTGTTTGTGTTATTGCAAAAGAGGCTCTAGGCGCTAAAAATGTTACGGGAGTATTAATGCCCTCACAATATAGTTCGGCGGGCAGTATTACGGATTCCGAGAAGCTTTCTCATAACCTGGGTATTGAAACTCTAACTGTGCCTATCAAAAAATTATTCGATCAATACAATAAATCACTATCAGAAATTTTCATTGGTACCACAGAAGGCATAACCGAAGAAAATTTGCAGCCAAGGATAAGAGGAAATATCCTCATGGCTCTATCAAACAAATTCGGCTGGCTTGTGCTTACTACTGCTAATAAGAGTGAAACAAGCGTTGGTTACAGCACCTTATATGGTGATATGGCAGGCGGCTTTGCCGTTATAAAAGATGTCCCTAAAACACTGGTTTATAAGCTTTGTGAATATTATAATGAGTCCAAGAAAAGCAGGATTATCCCACAGAGCGTGCTCGAAAAACCACCTTCAGCCGAGCTCAGACCGGATCAAAAAGATACTGATTCTCTTCCCGAGTATGATATTCTCGATCCCATCCTTAAATTATATATAGAGGATGATCTTGGCATAGATCAGATTGCTGAGCTTGGATATAATAAAAAACTAGTACATAGGGTTATAAAACTTGTAGACATAAATGAGTATAAAAGAAGGCAGGCAGCGCCCGGGGTTAAGATTACGCCAAGGGCATTTGGAAAGGATAGAAGGTTTCCCATTACAAACAGATTTCATAATTAGTGCTTTTTCACCAAGAAAACGAGGAGATAAAAGGTAGATGAATTTTGCAGATCCAAAAGAGCAGCTGGAAATAATAAGCAAAGGTTCAGAGGAGATAATATCTGAACAGGAGTTACTAAAAAAATTAGAAAAGTCTTCAAAAGAGAATACACCCCTGCGTATAAAAGCCGGTTTCGATCCAACAGCACCAGATATTCATCTCGGACACTGCGTGCTTCTAAAAAAACTAAGGGATTTTCAGGATTTAGGACACACGGTTGTACTAATAATAGGTGATTTTACGGCAATGATAGGAGATCCTTCGGGAAGGTCTGACACCAGACCACCTCTTACTAAAAAACAGGTCCTTGTAAATGCACGTACCTATGAATCACAAGTATTTAAGATCATAGACAGATTTAAAACCGAGATTGTATTTAATTCTGCATGGCTGGGTGATTTAGGGGCAGAGGGCATGCTTGAGCTCTCAGGGCTTGAAAATGTAGCAAGGATGCTTGAGAGAGACGATTTTGAAAAGAGATATAAGTCAGGAAAGCCCATCACTATAAAAGAGTTTATGTACCCGCTTATGCAGGCCTATGATTCTGTGAGCATAAAATCAGATGTTGAGCTTGGCGGAACAGATCAAAAGTTCAATCTCCTTCTTGGAAGGGACCTGCAAAGGCACTACGAGCAGGCTCCTCAGATAGTTCTTACCATGCCGATACTCGAGGGTTTGGACGGCACAAGAAAAATGTCCAAGTCACTGGACAACTATATAGCAGTAGAGGATAGTCCTGAGGATATGTACGGAAAGGTAATGTCTGTTTCTGATGACCTAATGTGGAAATACTACGATCTCTTAACATCTGTAAGCGATCAGGAAACTAATAATTTGAAATCAGGTCACCCTATGGAGGCAAAGAGAAATCTGGCGTCATTGATAGTTAAATGGCTTTATGATGATGGTAAAGCCTCTGAAGCAAAAAGCGCTTTTGAGACCAAGTTTTCAAAACGGGAGTTTCCAGAGGAGGCAAAAGAAGTTTCACTGAGTAGAAATGACATTTCGGATTTGATTAATTTTATTTTAGAAATATCTGATAAGATTAAGTCTAAATCAGATGCCAGAAGGCTTATACAGCAGGGTGGGCTTACTATAAATGGAGAAAAGATAAGTGATATTGACTCGGAAATTCCAGCAGTAGATTCACTGGAAATTAAACTGGGCAAGAGAGAGTTTGTTAAAGTAATAATAAAAAATTGAGTGAACCTGTAAGCCGAATTCTGTCTAGTACGGTCATTCATCTGGGACAGCCATTACTGACTGCCTCATGCGACCCACCCGGAAGCATCAGCCGGGCCGGCTTCGGGCGCTTCCTACATGGTCTTGCACCTGGCGGGGTTTACAATGCCGCAATGTGTCACCACTTTGCGCGGTGGTCTCTTACACCACCATTTCACCCTTACCACTAAAAAGTGGCGGTATGTTTTCTGTTGCACTTTCCGTTACCTCACGGTACCTGGGCGTTACCCAGCGCCATGCCCTGCGGAGTTCGGACTTTCCTCTGGTTTTGATTAAATCAAAACCAGCGACCGCATGGTTCACTCATAAATAGAATATTCATCTATGGCCTCATTTGCAAGCCTGTCAGCTTCTTTATTTTTCTCTCTTGGTATATATGAGATTTCAAATGAGGACAGCTTGGAAATTAGTGCTTTCGCTTCCTTGAACAGCACGGCTATATCAGGGTGTTTAACTTTCCAATTGCCGTTAATCTGGTTTGCAAGGAGCTGCGAGTCTGTGAAGAACTTTACAGGCAGGTCTATGTCATTTGATGTTAAGTAATCAAGTGATAGTAAGAGCGCCTTATACTCAGCCTGATTGTTTGTAAGTTTGGGGAAATACTTCTTGATTACTTTTATTGTATTATTACTCTGGTCTTTAATTACTATACCAATACCTGATTTACCAGGGTTTCCCCTAGAGGCGCCATCGGTAAATATGCTATAATAATCAGAGTTTTTATGAGCGTTCAATTATCTTCAGAAACTTCTTCAGATTCTAGCACATCTTGAGTATAGAGGATTCTCTTGCAATTTGGACATTGTATCATTTTTGTAAGCTTGAGCACTTCGTTAAATAGCTGGGCAGGGATATTCATGTGACAGCCTGTGCATCTCTCATTTTCAGCAAGCGCCATAGCAGATCCATTTTTGTTTCGAGCCCTTTCATACCTTTGAAGATACTCTTTTTGTATTTCGGATGACTGCTGGTCTTTTTTTGCCTTAATAGGATCATAAGCTGATTGTAGCTCGCTGAGTTTATTCTTTTGATCATTAATTCTTTCTGTATATTCTGTTTCTTTTACACTGTAGTCCTCTTTGAGCTTGGCTAATTTTTCTTCGATCTGCTCAATACGTTCCATTTCTTTGAGGATATTTTCTTCTATATCCGAATTTGCTCTTTTTGACTCAGCTATTTCTTTTTGAAGAGCAACATATTCCTTATGGGTTTTAATCTCAAAAAGTCTGTCTTCGGTAGATTTAATATTCTGATTGTTCTGCTCTAAGGTCTGCTCCATCTGGGTTTTATCTGACTGTATTGTTTGTAACTGCTGCTCTAAGTTTGATATGTCTTGTTTGTCTTTTTCAAGTTCATTTTGTAATGAAGATATTTCTTTTGGGTATTTATTAAGGTCAACCTCCATCCCCATCAGCTCTGAGTCAATTTGCTGCAGTTTTTCAAGAGCTGCTAACTGTTCCTTCATGCTTCCCTCCTAAATAAATATAGAATAAGTCTTTAAGGTATAAAATTGGGTACTTATATGTGGTTAGAAATATATGGTTACTTGAGTTAGTTTTAATGATCTTTTTGGTTTTACCCATTTTTATAGCTATTTTAGTTCCAAATTACAAATTGCTAATATAAATAATTTGGGCCCACCCGGACTCGAACCAGGGACCAACGGATTATGAGTCCGCCGCTCTAACCTACTGAGCTATGGGCCCTAATAATACAGAACCATGCATTATAACAGATTTAATTTGCTGTTCAATACTAATTTATATTTTTAGTATTTATAAATTATGAAGCCTGGGCAGATGACCTCACTTCCCTGATTACCGTAATTTTAACCTGCCCTGGATACGTAACTTCTTTTTCAATCTTTTGTGCAATTTCACTAGATAGTAGCACCGATTCTTCATCGTTTACCATATCACTTTCCACAAGCACTCTTACTTCCCTGCCAGCAGAGATTGCATAGCATTTATCTACACCTCTAAATGAGCCTGCAATTCTTTCTATATCATCTATGCGTTTAATATATGCTTCATAAGTTTCCCTTCTTGCTCCGGGCCTTGCGGCTGATACGGCATCCGCAGCCTGTACCAGCACTGCAAGCATAGAAGTTGGGCTTGGATCATGATATGTGGCAACAGCCTCTATTATATCTGCACGTTCTCCGTACTTTCTAACAAGCTCTTCTCCAATTTCCACATGAGAGCCTTCCTGTTCGTGATCCACGGCTTTTCCTATATCATGCAGCAGTGCAGCTCTTTTAGCCGCTTTTTGATCAAATCCGATTTCAGAGGCTATTATGCCGCATATAAATGCAACCTCGATCGAGTGCGTAAGCATATTTTGCGAGTAACTTGTTCTATATTTAAGTTTACCTATAAGTTTAATAAGCTCTGGGTGCATACCATGAATGCCAAGATCAAATACCGCTTCTTCACCGGATTTCTGCATCTCTTTATCAAGCTCTTCTTCAACCTGGCTTACTATCTCTTCAATTCTTCCCGGGTGAATCCTTCCATCCTGGATTAAGTACTCGAGGGATTTTCTGGCTACTTCCCTTCTAATGGGGTTAAGTGATGATATAACTACTGTTTCGGGTGTGTCATCAATAATTAAATCTACGCCGGTTCTAAGCTCGAGTGACCTGATATTCCTTCCCTCTCTTCCGATTATTCTTCCCTTTAGGTCATCGCTTGGAAGCTGCACCACTGAAACTGTTTTTTCGCTTGCATACTCTCCTGCATATCTCTGGGCTGCCAGAGCAAGTACATCTCTTGCTTTTTTTGAGGCCGTTTCATTTAGTTCATCCTCAATAATTTTAAGCTTCTTGGCAGCTTCATGACGAGCTTCGTTTTCTATTACATTTACTAACTCTCTTTTGGCGGCTTCCTGAGACATTCCTGCAATCTGCTCTATTTTGGATTTTGCTTCTTCAATAATAGCATCGAGCTCAGCCTGTTTGTCTTCTAATTCCTTTTCTCTTTGAGGCAGTTCCTGTTCCTTTCTTGTAAGATCGTTTGCCCTTCTTTCTAGGTTTTCATACTTTTTATCCAGGTTATCCTCTTTATTTTGAAGCTTTTTTTCAATCCTAGAAATCTCTTTTTGCTGCTCACGTGTTAATTTATCAGCTTCTGACTTTGATTTATCCACTATCTGCTTAGCTTTAAGCTCTGCTTCAAGCCTTATTTTTTCTGCTTCATTTTTTGCTCCATCAGTTATTTTTTCTGCTTCTGACCTTGCATTTTCAGCGTCTTTCTTTTCCAAACTGGCTTTGTAGATGAATATGATTGCTGCTCCAACGATAAGTCCAGCTATTAGAAACGCTATTGATTGAATATCCATATTAGTTACCTCTTCTCCTAATTTTTATTACTCCCGCCTCTGTTGCTATATACCCAACATGTTTATCAAATTCATCAGCGGGTATCGTGCAGGTAATTTGATTTTCAAATACCAAACCAAGTTTTTTAGATGAATCTATATTAGCTAAAGCTCTGTCGTAGTATCCCTTTCCTGAGCCTATCCTGTTGCCTCTATAGTCGATGCAAACAGCTGGTATGATGAATAGGTCAATATCTTCGGGGGATATTTCTTTACAGTCTCTATTGTTGGGTTCTAAAATGCCATAAGTTCCTGATTTTAGATGAGACTTCTCAGATACTTCGTAGAACCTTAATGTGTTACCACAAACTTTTGGAAAGCATGATTTCTTTCCAAGCTTTCTGTTTGTATCAAATATGTTTAAAACATCGACTTCGGAGCGAATAGGGTAATAAAGTGCAATGATTTCGCTATTTTGATATACAGGGTGGTTTATTAAATTCTTAGATATTACAGCACTTTTATATTTAAGATCTTTTTTACATAGACTTAGTCTTTTTTGTAAATAGTGAATCCTTAAAGAGTTTTTAATCTCATTTGAACCATAATCATTAATGCAGCTATCAGAGCTATTATTTAAATAGTTCTTCTTGCTTGGTGTTTGAACTTGCTGTGGGTTCTGTAATTTTACTAACTTGTCCTGTTCCATCTGTGTTGGCTGCGTATGTATCTCCGTTTTTGAGAGCATCGTCCAGGATTCGGACAAGCTGCTTTGATCTATCTTCTGCACGTTTTTTAAACTCCTCTAATTCTGTCTTTGTGCGGAAGAAATCGTCTGCGATTTGAAAAACCGCCAGCAGTAAAGGGTAGGGTATGTTTAAATCTATTACCTGAGAAGTGTTTTCTTTTAATCGTTGTTCTAAAAAAGAAGCTAAACTGTGAATATATTCTTCATCAGCGTCGGTCTTTATATTGTATTCCCTGTTGTAAATCTTGATTTTAATACTTTTCAAGTTTAAGCCTCTGCCCTTTTAATATACAGCTCAACCTTTTCAATTATCATATCAATTGTTTGTTTAGTCTTCTCTCGTTCTATCTCAAGCTGTTCTACACTACCTCTAAGCTGCTCAATTTCTTCCATTAGCACTTGCTGCTTTTCTTCGAGCTTTGTTTTTACTTCCAATGCTTCTTTAATTTTGCTTTCAAGGACGTCAATTGTTTTCATAACTTTCTAATCAGTTTAATCCTATCTTGATATTATTGCAAGATGTGGAAACATTATACCAACAAATGAGCAATATAGAAATAATAAAACAACTCGAAGAGGTCGAAAAGAAATGCTCTGACCTCGACAGACAACTTTCAAATCCTGAAATAAGCCCAACGGATATCCATAAGTTTTCAAGTGAAAGATCGAAGCTCACAGAAGTAGTAGAAGCTTACAGGGAATACAAATCTGTATTAGAGCAGATTGAAAACAACAAAGAATTGTTAAAAGACAAAGAGTTACAGGAACTTGCTAAAGAAGAACTGGAAGAATTGGAGCCAAGGCAGCAGAAATTGGAAAAGGAGCTTCAGATACTGCTTTTACCAAAAGATCCTAATGATGAAAAGAGCATTTTTATTGAAATAAGGGCAGGGACAGGCGGAGATGAAGCTGCACTATTTGCTGCAAATTTATTTCGTATGTATACGCATTTTGCAGAAAAAAATGGGTGGAAAGTAGAGATAATGAATATTAATGATACAGGCATTGGTGGAATTAAAGAAGTGGTTGCATCAATCGAAGGCAAAAATGTATATAAAAAATTCAAATTTGAGAGCGGGGTACACAGGGTGCAAAGGGTTCCCGCCACTGAAACGGGGGGCAGGATACATACCTCTACGGCCACTGTAATGATACTTGTTGAGCCAGAAGATGTAGAAGTTGATATAGATGAAAAGGATCTGAGGGTTGATACTTACCGCGCTTCGGGCCCTGGTGGTCAGCACGTAAATAAAACAGATTCTGCAATAAGAATTACTCATATGCCCACGGGTGTAGTTGCACAATGTCAGGATGAGAGATCTCAGCATAAAAACAGAGCCAAGGCTATGAGAATGCTAAAGGCTAAGATTTATGAGCTTGAAGAAGAGAAGCGTCAGTCAGAGATTTCAAACATCAGAAAAAATATGGTAGGAAGCGGAGACAGGAGTGAAAAGATAAGGACTTATAATTATAAAGATGTCCGCGTTACAGATCACAGAATCGGGCTTACCCTGCATAAACTTGAACAGATTCTCGAAGGGGAGCTTGATGAGCTTATTGATGCATTAAATGATTACCAGCAAAATGAATCACTTAAGCAAAGTCTTCAAAACTAAATCTCTTATTATTTAAAATAATTTATTTAATACTCTATTATAATGTATTAATATATTATAATGATATTTCAGCAGATAGCTGTACTTATATATTTTCTTTCTTCTATAATTTTAATATATAATCTTTGGAATAATTCCAGATTGCTAATATCTCTAGTCAATTATTCACTTTATGTGGGTGTAATATGTCATCTAATAAGTGCGTTATTGCTTTTTAGAGCCGGGGAATTGTTTGACGGCAGTTTTGATAATTCTATTTTTATATTTGCGTTTTTTATAATAGTTGTTTTTTTAATCTACCATATAAAATCCAATACTTATGTGCTGGGTGCTTTGGTGCTCCCTCTGGTATTTCTTATCACTCTTCCATCGGTAGTTTTTCCTACAGATTTAGTAAACGCCGGTGATCCTGGTGAAAATCCCGTGCTTCTAATACATATTTTTATTACATTTTTGAGTCAGGCTATATTTACTCTGGCATTTTTTGCGGGACTTCTGTATATATTTCAACAAAACAGGATAAAAAGTAAGAATATAAGTGGGTTGCTAAAGAAATTCCCGTCACTCTCAACCCTGGATAGCATTAATCATTTTTGTCTGTTAATTGGTTTTCCGCTTTTAACAATTGGGCTTGCTCTTGGGATAATATTTACCAAAAGCAAATGGGATGTATTTTTGCGCTTGCAGCAAAAAGAGATTTGGGCAATTATTACCTGGTTTCTCTATGCATTTTTAATATACGGCAGGCTTGGTATAGGGTGGAAAGGCCGTAAAGCAGCAATTGGAGCGATTGCGGGATTTATTGTAATTGTAATTACCTTTATCGCACTTGGCTACTTGTCTTCAAATCCCGGCTAAAATTATTAATTATTACTGCCCTGTTTTTTGTAAGTTAGCAAGAAACCTTTCTTTTTTTGGATATACCCAAATATTAAGTAAAATCGCTACCAAAATATATGGCAGTGCTTTATTGATGTCTCTGCTTATAAATCCTATTGCAATTCCTAGTATTCCAATGGAGTCATTTATTGCTAGGCTTATGATATAAAACACCTGTTGTCTTGATAGGTATTTTGTAATTTTTTCAGTCCAATCGTCTGAATTTATCTGTGCTGATAAACAAACACTTTTTAGTCTGTCTTCAGAAAAACTGAATTTACGGATTGCTATAGCTATTATAATTAATAAAAATCCAAATCCGGCAAATACATATTGAGTCATCTGAGAAATGTTCGGGTTAGGCTCTTTACCGGTAGTAATAAAATATACAGCAAAAAAATAGAGGATAAGACCTACAGTAAGCCCGATCCATAAGAGATTTTTGATGCGAAACTGGGTATCTATAGTTTCTCGTAATTCATTTGATATCATAGCTTTTAATCAATATTCTTGTTAAAACCACTCGTTCATTTTCTCTTTTGCCATTTCTCTGTGCTTTTTCTTAATGTGAATACCTACAATGCCAATAGCGGCTGCAAGCGCCCCAAGATCGTCACTAAAGCCTATAAATGGGGTTAAATCCGGGATGGAATCCATAGGCAGTATGAAATATCCGAGAGTTCCGGCAATAACAGATTTTGCCCATGAAGGAGTGTCGGGGTCTTTGAGGCAGAAATATAAAATCAGTGATTTTTCTATGACTTCTTTGCCGGCGGATTTTGCGTAGTTCTTGATCTTTGTCCAAAAAGATGATTCTGAATATTCTTCAGAAATATCCTCTGTAATTTTCTGTGGTAGTTTTTCTTCACTCATTATAACAATAGTTTATTAGATAAATCTTAATAAAGGAAATATTATTTATTGTATCAATTTATTAATAAAATCCGCAGTTTGATCTGCGCCATTTGGTTCTTTCCTTTCAATTTTAGGAAGTACTAAAAGCTGATTTATTATGTTTAACCATTTACCTGAATAAAACTCACCTTCTGGAATTTCTATTCCATTCATATTTTCTTTTATAAATCTGTGTAATGCTATAGATTCAGGGAATTGGGGTCTAAGAATATATCCAAATGGCACGCCAGAGCTAAAGACTTCAGCAAGTGTGCTGTAACCCACTTTGCCGATTACCACATCGGAGGCATTTATAAGATCAGGGTGAAAGAAATCAGATTTATGCGGGATTAATACAAGATTGTTTCTAGTTTCCAGATAATCAGAGCCTCCGGGGATAATAAAGGTTATCTCATTAAAAGATTCAAGTTTATCAATGAAATCGTACTGTGAAGGAATTCCCCCCATTGTTATCATTACTATTTTGTTGTCTGCAGGTATTTTCAATTGCTTCCTAATATCCAAATGGTCTGTTCTTGGATTTCTACTTACAGGATTAGCAAATAAATCTGAATTACCTTCAAAGCATACAGGCTCAGTTTTTATTCTATAGCTAGCAGTATCATAAATTTTGCTCAGGTAGGAAATGTGATTGTCCAGGGTTTTGCTTTCAAAGTTATACTGAGAATATATCCAGTCCCAGGTGAAGTTTTCTATAAGGACAGAAGGGATATTTGCCTTTGCTGCGATTTGTATACCGAGAGGGGAAATATCTGAGAGTATTAATTTGCAGTCCAGATAATATAGTTTATTAGAAATATTATTTACTATTGAATCATCGAATGGAATGAACTCATCCAGTTTAGCAATAGTCCCATCCAGGTCTTCTCGCAGCGGGGTCTTTTGGACAAACCCAATGTCTGTAAGCAGGTCATAATATTTGAAGTTTTTTATGCCTGAGTTTGTGAAAAACCACTGTGGCACAGTTGTAAAAATTTCAAATTCGATATTGTTGTTCAGATCACTAAGACTATCCATTATCGCTGCTGCTCTTGCGGCGTGACCAAATCCGTGTGGAGATATGAAGTATGCTATTTTTAGATTCATTTATTCATAATTATTTGAAATAACTTTCAGGTAATGGTTAGATTGTTACACATGGATACCGAAAAACAAAGATTAAAAGAAATACTGCAGGAAAAATCAATTATGAGGGGAGATTTTACCCTTGCATCGGGCAAGAAAAGTGATTACTACATCGATGCCAGGCTTACTACTCTGGATGCTGAGGGTGTTTATCTTGTTGGCAAGATAATCCTGAGTGAATTAATAAAGAATGCAGAAATTGTAGGTGTAGGTGGTCCTACAATGGGAGCAGACCCTATTGTGGGCTCTGTGATTGCCCAAAGTCATGTTATTGGAAGGGGATTAAAAGGGTTTTTAGTTAGAAAAGAAGAGAAGAAGCACGGTACAGGAAAACTCATTGAGGGAAATATTAATAAAGGCGATAAGGTAGTTGTAGTCGAAGATGTTGTAACAACCGCTGGGTCAGTAATAAAAGCCATAAAAGCAGTTCAGGAGCTTGGCGCAATTGTCGAGGCGGTTTATGTAATAGTAGACAGAGAAGCTGGTGGTGAGGAGAAGTTTGATGAACTTGGCATAGAGTACAAACCCATCTTTAAAATTAGTGATTTATTGTAACCAGGAGTACTAGTTTGGGAAACTGATATCAAACTCCTCAATCTTTCTTCTAAGTGTAATCCTGTTTATCCCAAGCATACGTGCGGCTTTTGATCTGTTCCACTTTGTCTGGGCCAAAGCCTTTTCAATAAGAGACCTTTCAACTTCCTTTATAGTTTCACTATATAGATTATCATCGCCTGCATTTGATAATTCAATCTTTGAAGAAACTATAGACTCAATTTCATCCTGGCTTTGGGATAATGTATCTTCAGCGTTAGATTTAATATTTGTAGGTAGTTTAAGATCATAGGAAGTGAGATAATTAGTCTTAGAGAGTGCAATTGATTTTCGTACAGTATTTTCTAGCTCCCTTATGTTCCCTGGCCAGTCATGCTCAGTTAGTTTTTCTATATATTTAGTGGAAAATCCTTTAATGTCTTTTCCAGCCTGTGTACTGTGTCGCCGGGCAAAGCACTGAGTAAGAAGCGGAATGTCTTCTTTTCTCTCATGCAGGGCAGGCAGATTAATTTCAACTACATTTAACCTATAGTACAAATCCCCGCGAAAAAGTTCCTGCTCAACAAGCTGCTCCAAATTTTTATTTGTAGCGGCTATTACTCTTACATTCACCTCTATATCCTTATTACTGCCAAGTTTCTGAAATGTCTGGTTTTGAAGCACCCTCAGAAGCTTTGCCTGAAGAGTTAGAGACATATCTCCAATCTCGTCCAGAAATATAGTCCCGCCGTCTGCTTCTTCGAATTTTCCCTTCCTGCTCGTATCAGCACCGGTAAAAGCTCCCTTTTCATGTCCAAAGAGCTCAGCTTCCAAAAGCGAATCAGGAATAGCTGCACAGTTTATAATGATAAAAGGTTTCTCCCATCTTCTGCTTACTTTCCATATAGATTCAGCAACGAGGTCCTTTCCTGTTCCGCTCTCACCTGTAATGAGAACCGGCACATCTACTCTGCCCACTTGTCCGATGGTTTTACACACTTCCTGAAGCACGGGTGAATCACCTACAATAGCACAGGTTATGCTGCTGCCTTCAATATCTCCTGGAAACTCTATTTTCTTTCCTTTAAGCTCCTGCTGTATGCCAATTGCTCTTTTTACGGTGCCTGCAAGCTGGTCTTTTTCAAATGGGCTGATTAAACAATCAAATGCCCCAAATGTCATGGCTTCAATCAAATATCTCGAGCCTTTTTTGGCCGTGACAACAATTACAAAGTGGTCATCTTTTAATCCGTACAGATGGTTTATTCCTACCGTGTCAACATCGAGAAAAATTACACCGGCATCTATGCCCTGAGTTCTGTCATCAAAATCAGTGATATCGAATTCAGCGCCAAGGAGGTTTTGGATTTCATCATGAAGCGTTTTGTTCTTTGAAATTAAAGCAATTTTATTATTTGATAACTTTTTAACCATATGTATCAAAAATATACATATTGGATAACAGGTATTCAACTGTAAGATTGATAATATTATGTAACATGCTGAAATTATTGCACAAAATTTGGAATAAAACTTGCTATATAGCTTCTAATTTTGTCATTTTAATAATTACTGCATAATTGATCTAATTTATTGGTGAAAGGTTTTTGGAACTATTAATACCGATTGCTATTGTTTTATCTACGTTTTTGGCCCTGAATATAGGAGCCAACAACTCGGCTGCATCTATGGCAACAGCTTACGGCGCAGGGGTGCGCACAAAAAGAGAGGCTGTAACATTAATAGCTATTTTTGCTGTGTTCGGGGCGTTACTTGCCGGAGGGCCAGTTGTAGAAACCCTGGGTAAGGGGATTGTGCCCGGAGATGTGCTTACATCTAATATTGGGCTTGTATTGATAGTGCTTGTGATAGCAGTATTTTTCATTTCATGGGCTAATATCGCCAAGGTTCCTATTGCTACTACTCATGCAATTGTATGTGCTATTGCAGGTGTTGGACTTTTTTCTAAATCATTTAACTCTGAGAAGTTTTTTGAAATCGTCATATGGTGGGTGGCTGCCCCACTTGTGATGTGGACTATTAATTATCTTTTAGGAAGATACCTCTATTTTAGAACTCTCATGTATCTGGCTAAAAGATTTCCGGAAAAGAAAATAAACAGCATTCTTACTATAATGCTTACGATATCAGGTTGTTTTTTGGCATTTTCTGCAGGTGCCAACAACTCTGCAAACTCCGTAGGACCACTCGTAGGCATGGGGCTTCTTACTACTCATAACGGCGCAATTCTTGCCGGGGTTGGTATGGCAATAGGAGCAATTCTTTTTGGCGGCAGGGTAATAGAAACAGTTGGAAAGCAGATTACGGAAATTTGTATATTAAGGGCCATTTCTGTTGAATTTACCGGAGCAGCATTGCTTATAACGGCATCTTTTTTAGGAATTCCAATATCTATGGCGGAAATCATAACTTCTGGTATAATAGGCTTTTCCTGTGCACAGCATGGGTTTGCAATTACGGCCCAAAACAGGCACGTAGTTCAGATAGCATTTTTTTGGTTTGTAGTACCGTTTGTAGCAGTGGGAATCAGTTACGGCCTTTCCTCTCTATACTTTAAGTACGGAACTATAGCAATGTCGAATTTTTAGACAAGGAGAATTTAAGTAAATGAGCGATACAATTGAAGCACATGGCGGAACACTCGTAAACAGGGTGTTGGAAGGATCAGAAAGAGAGCAGTGGCTTGGTAAGGCAGATAGTCTTAAAAGTATCACAGCACCTTTTAGGGTAATTACAGATTTAGAGCTTATATGCAATGGAGCCATGAGTCCACTTGAAGGGTTTATGAACAAGGCTGATTACGAAAGCGTTGTAGAAAATATGAGGCTTGCAAATGGGCTTCCCTGGAGTTTGCCAATCAAGCTTCCTGTTACAACCGAGCAGGCAAAAGAGTTTCAGGATGGCGATGATTTAGTTTTAAAAGATGAGGCAGGAAACATATTAGCAATACTTCACCTTGAAGAAAAGTATGAATATGATAAGAAAAAAGAGGCGGAGCTTGTTTATAAAACCACAGACGAAGCCCACCCTGGAGTAGCAGTAGTTTATGAGCAGGGGGATGTGCTGCTTGGCGGCAAGGTTAGTCTTCTCAATCATATTACAGGAGTGGAGTTTGTTGAAAGAAGATTAGAGCCTAGAAAAACAAGAGACTATTTTAATAAACAGGGCTGGAAAACAGTAGTGGCTTTTCAGACCAGGAACCCGATACACAGGGCACATGAGTATCTGCAAAAATGTGCACTCGAGATGGTTGATGGATTATTAATTCATCCTGTAGTTGGTGAGACAAAATCTGATGATATTCCGGCTGATATCAGAATGAGGTGCTACGAGGCACTTATTGAAAACTATTTCCCTGATGACAGGGTATTACTTTCAGTGCTGCCGGCTTCAATGAGGTATGCCGGGCCAAGAGAGGCGATTTTTCATGCTCTTTTAAGAAAGAACTATGGATGTACACACTTTATTGTAGGAAGGGATCATGCAGGAGTAGGAAATTATTACGGCACATATGATGCTCATCATATATTCAGAGAGTTTACATTAGAAGAGATGGGAATAACCCCGATTTTCTTCGATCATTCATTTTTCTGTAAGAGCTGTGGTAACATGGCAAGCTCTAAAACATGCGGTCATGCAAAGGAAAATCATGTATTTTTAAGCGGTACAAAGGTAAGGGATATGCTTACAGAAGGCGTGGATCTGCCGGGGGAATTTACAAGACCTGAAGTATCCAGGATTTTAATGGAAGCATATAAAAAATAAATAAAAACAAATAAATATACATTTGTAGGAGGCAGTCATGGCATTTGATGCAAAACAGGTTGAAGAACTCAACAACGAATTTAGTGGTAAGGCCCCAGAGGATGCACTAAAATGGGCGCTCGATAATGTTCATCCAAATATAGCTCTAGCTTCAAGCTTTGGAGCAGAGGACGTTGTAGTTATAGACATGCTTATGAAAATAAGCCCAGAAGCCAGAGTATTTTCACTCGATACAGGAAGGCTTAATCAGGAAACATATAACGTTATGGATGACGTAAGAAATAAATATGATCTTAATCTTGAGGTTATGTTTCCAGAGACCGCAGAAACTGAAGCCATGGTAAGAGAACATGGAATGAATCTGTTCTATAAAGGTCAGGATAATAGAAAACTTTGCTGTGGAATAAGAAAAGTAACACCGCTTAAGAAAATTCTTGGAACCCTAGATGGATGGATTACAGGAATCAGAGCAGACCAGACTCAGAACAGAGGCGATTCTGCAATCTTCGAAATCGACAATGTATTTGGCGGTATTTTAAAAGTGAACCCAATTATCAACTGGTCATGGGACGAGACATGGGAATATATTAAAGCAAACAATGTTCCATACAACAAACTACACGATAAAGGCTACCCAAGCATAGGCTGTGAGCCATGCACAAGAGCCATTAAGGAAGGCGAAGATCTGAGAGCCGGCCGCTGGTGGTGGGAAAATGAGTCTGACAAAGAGTGCGGACTTCATATGGATCACGGTAAGTAATTCCTTTCAAACTCAAAATTAACTATCCAGAATTAAAAAGGGCAACCGTTTGGTTGCCCTTTTTTTTAATACTATCCCAAAGATAGATTTGACAAAGTTGACTTAGTCATATAACTTAGCTAAGTATATTGTATACAATACTAAAGAGGTTCATATATGACACAAGTTAATATTCATGAAGCAAAGACTCAACTTTCCAAGCTAATAGAAAAAATAAAGAAGGGTGAAGAAGTGGTTATAGCAAAAGGTAATAAGCCTGTTGCCAAGCTTGTATTGATAGATGATCTAAAACCCAAAAGAAAATTAGATTCTGCCAAAGGTTTGGTAACTATATCTGATGATTTCGATGCTCCACTTGAAGATTTTAAGGAATATACACATTGAAATACCTATTGGATACCCATGCTCTTCTTTGGATAACTTCTGATAGTTCAAAGCTTCCTATAAAATGTAAATCGCTATACCTTGAGCAAAGTAATGAGATATACATTAGTAAAGCCAGTGTGTGGGAGATGGCGATCAAGATTAGTTTAAATAAACTAAAGATTACAAACAGTCTTGAAAAATTTGTAGAAGACCATGTTATCGCAAACGGTATTAAAATATTTGATATTACTTTGGAGCATATTTATAAGATAGAGTCTTTACCTTTCTATCACAGAGACCCTTTTGACAGACTGATAATTTCTCAATCCATTACCGAAGCCATTCCAATCATAAGCACAGATAATAGTTTTGATATGTATAGTGTAGAGAGAATTTGGGACTAGAATTAATTTATACAAATACTAAGCTTAAATATTTCCCCTTGCTTCGGAAGGGGCAAATGGTTTATAATGATTAAAACTCTATTAGGAGAGGTGAAATAATATGCCGGAAATTAAATTTGGACTTTCTGCACCAATGCCTGGTGCTGATCTTGACGGACTACTAAATTTTTCACAAAGAGCGGACAGGCTGGGATTTGATACAGTCTGGTTTCCTGACCACGTCGTATTTGTAGCTCCCACAACTGCTTATGAAGCATGGACTGTGGGTACTCTTGCTGCTACTAAAACAAAAAATATAAATATGGGCACAGTATCTGACCCTCACAGAATGCATCCTGCTGTGATGGCACAGAGACTTGCTACTATTGACCACATATCACAGGGCAGGGTGAATCTCGCGCTTGGTGTTGGTGAGTCAATGAACCTCGACGCTTATAACATTCCGTGGGATAAACCTCTTGCAAGGGTAAGAGAATCGATTGAAGTGATGAGAAAACTTTGGAAAGAAGATTCTCATGTTAATTACAAGGGTAAATTCTTTCAGCTAAAAGATGCATTTTTGCAAATAAAACCTTATCAAAGAAATAACATTCCTGTTTATCTGGCAACCCACACTCCAAAAGGACTTAAGCTTACAGGTGAAACAGCGGATGGCTGGCTTCCTATTGATTTAAATCCCGGGCTGTATAAGGAGTATCTGGGTGATATAAAAACAGCTGCCAAAAAAGCAAAGAGAAGCCTCAGGAAATTTGATCCTGCACTGTGGGTATTTACATCAGTGGGTGAAAATGAAGATGAGGCCTATAAAACGCTGGAGCCTTTCAAATATGTTCTTGTTATGCAGGATCAGCTTCTAAAGGCCGGTTATGACGTTAAGATTCCAAAGAAATATCACGGGCTTAACTATTTTAATGTTACACCTACTGACGAAAAAGGAAGACAAAAATTCAGAGAGCTTGGACAGTATTTTCCAAGAGAAGCTATACTTGACTTCACAATCACTGGATCATACAAGGACTGTATCAAGAAAATCGAAAGGTATATTAGTAAGGGAGTAAGACACTTCGTGCTGTTTTACAGATTTAGTCCCGATCCTGAAAAGGCTCTTCAGACTTATGCAAAGAAAATCATTCCTTACTTTAAAAACAAGTAGAATTATTTTTCAGATGAAATTGATGCAGGGGTTCCATCTTTAAATGAAACCCTGTTAAAGAAGATAAACCCCAGTGGGTTTGGCTCAAGCCCCTGCACGTAAGGCTTTAACATGCTTTGCTGTATAGATAATAGAAACGGGGCTATCGGTACGTCGGTTTCAATAAGTATTATCTGAGCTTTATTGTAAAGTACCCTTCTTTTATTCTCATCAAGCTGCCCCGCGGCACTTTCTACAAGTTTATCATATTCAGGATTGCACCATCTGGTGTTATTATTTCCGCTGCTGCACCCAAACAGGTTCATAAAGTTATGAGGGTCTGGAAAATCTGCTGCCCAACCTGCTCTGTAAATATGAGGTGGGTCTGTGGTTACTGTATCAAGATACACTTTCCACTCCTGATTTATAAGCTCTACATCAATGCCTAAGTATTCTTTCCACATACTTTGCATAGATTCTGCAATTATACGGTTGTTCCTTACATCCGGGTATAAGAATGTGATCTTGGGAAAATCTTCAGGGTTAGAAAAACCGGCCTGCTTTAGAAGTTCTTTTGCCATATCTGGATCAAAATCTATACCAATATCTTCATTATATGCCAGCATTCCTTTAGGTATCCATGAGGTTGCCGGAATGCCTCCTCCCTGGACTACTTCAGAAATATTTCGCCTGTTTATGGATGCAGAGAACGCTTTTCTTACAAGAGGGTTATCAAAAGGGGCTTTTTTCGTATTAAAACCCAGATAATTCACTGTAAATTGTGGTTGTGTACGAAAATCGGGTGATAGTCTTAGGCGCGGGATTTCCAGGTGAGGCATGCTTTTTGTATCTACATAATCAAGCTCACCACTCTCATAAAGAGCAAGAGCTGAGGACTGATTTTCATTCATGATCATTTCAACATTTTTTATTGCAGGTTTTTTGCCCCAATAATTGTCATATCTAACAATTATAAGCTTGTCATGGTGCTTCCAGCTTTGTAGTTTATATGCTCCCAAAGTGACCATGTTTTCAGGCTCTGTCCACTTGATCCCATATTTTTCAATGATATCTTCTCTCATTGGAAAAGTGGACATGAAGCTTACGATGCTAAGGAAATAAGATGCTGGTCTTTTTAATGTGACCTCTAATGTAGTGTTATCAATTGTTTTAATTCCAATACTATTTTTATCTTTGATCTTGCCAGTATTATATTCTTGGGCATTTTCTATATCATAAAGAAAGTAGGCATAATCCGCACCTGTTTCCGGGCTAAGGAGCCTTTTCCATGAGTATTCAAAATCCTTGGCTTCAAGCGGTCTGCCATCAGTCCACTTAACATTTTCTCTAAGTTTAAAAGTATAAGTTTTGCCGTCTTCACTTATCTGCCAACTTTGAGCAAGCGCTGGTACTGGTTTATAATCATCCCCAAAGGTGGTTAGACCCTCCATTATATTGATTAATATCGAATATGATGTGCTGTCTGTGGATCTTGACCAGTCCAGAGTGGGGGGCTCACTTCCTATATTTATTCTAAGAGAGTCTCTTAAGATTGATTGTGATCCGGCAGATTTATCTTCTGAAGTTTCCTGCGTGCCGCAGCTTAAAAAAGTAAATGAGGTTAAAAAGAGAAAAAATATTAATTTTTTCATATGATACCTTCCGGTATTTAAGTTTTTTTAGAAGATAAATAAAAGACTACTCAAGAGTATAACTATAGCAAAAAATTATTCAGCAGATAAAACTACCAAAACGGCTCCACCTTCAACCGTATCACCTTCTGCTACTTTAATATCTTTTACAGTGCCACTAAGAGATGCTTTTAGTTCGCTCTCCATTTTCATGGCTTCAACAACTATTACTCCTTCACCTTCCTCCACTGCATCACCTTCGCCCTTTAGAAGTTTAACGATTCTGCTTGGCATTGGAGCAGTAATCTGATTAGCGCCACCGCCTGCTGCTCCGCCTCTGGCTTGTTCGAGTTCTGATACAGCTTCAAAATTATAGATGTTACCCTGGTAGAAGACCTGGATTTCCTTGCCTTTTTTCATGACAGCAAGATTGTGTGATTTGCCGTTAATAATTATCGAATAAAGGTAGTCGTCGAGCTTTTTAAATTCAACCTTTTTTTTAGAGTCCTCGAGTTCTACAGTCAGGTTTCCACCATCGTTTTCGAAGTTTAGTTTATAGATCTGATTGTCGTGTTTAAATGAGTATGTCATAGCGTATAATTCCTCGATACACCAAGCTGTCTTGCATGTGTTTTCCAGTTAGAGTCAGGTTTTGAAGCTTTATTTGTGTTTGCAGATTCTTCCATAGTATCAATTGCCAGGCCTGCTGCAATTAATGGTAAGTCTAGTTCTTCGCTTGTAGGTTTTAAAAGTTCAGGATATCTATCGATAAAACCTGTATCAAAATTTACCTTCTTAAAGTTCTCATCCCTCATAACCCTTATTAAAAATCCAATATTGGTTTTAACGCCAAGTACTATGTATTCCTTAAGAGCCGAGAGCATTTTGTTTATAGCATCATCTCTGGTTTCTCCCCATACTACGAGTTTTGACAGCATAGGGTCATAAAATGAGGTTACCTCATAGCCGCTGTAAATGCATGAATCATCTCTTATTCCCGGGCCGCTGGGTGCTTTTACATAATGAAGTAAACCTGGGGAAGGAATGAAATTCATTTCAGGGTCTTCGGCATATACCCTGCATTCCAGAGCGTGTCCTTTAATCTGTAATTTGCTTTGTTTGAATGGAAGTTTTTGTCCATCTGCAATTCTAACCATCCACTTTACTATATCTAGCCCTGTTATCATCTCTGTTACAGGATGCTCTACCTGAATTCGGGTGTTCATTTCCAAAAAGTAGAAATTTTGCTTCTGATCCATAATAAATTCTACTGTTCCCGCTCCTCTGTAGTTAACGGCTTTTGCAATCCTTACAGCTACCTCACCCATCTTCTTTCTTGTAGAAGCGCTTATAAAACCCGACGGAGCTTCTTCGATTACCTTCTGGTGTCTTCTCTGTATTGAACACTCACGCTCAAAAAGATGGAGTACATTTCCGTGAGAGTCTGCAAGGATCTGAATTTCAATATGACGAGGATTTTCTACAAACCTTTCTACATATACTGAATCATCTCCAAAAGCTCCCCTTGCTTCGCTTCTTGCCATACGCAGTGAGCTTTCGAAATCTTCTTTATTCCGTACCAGTCTCATTCCTTTACCGCCGCCACCGGCTGAAGCCTTTATCATCACGGGGTAACCGATTTTATCTGCTATAACTCCGGCCTGAACATCTGTTACTGCTCCGTCTGACCCGGGAACAAGAGGTACTTTTGCTTCCTGAGCAATTTTCCTTGCGGTAATCTTATCACCCATGAGTCTGATTGCTTCAGAGCTTGGACCTATAAATACTATTCCTTCCTTTTCACACAGATCGGCAAAACTTTCATTTTCTGATAAAAATCCAAAGCCTGGGTGAATAGCTTCAGCTCCTGATTTCTTTGCTACTTCTATTATCTTTTCTTTAACCAGGTAGCTCTTGTTCGGAGCGGGCGGGCCGATATGATAAGCCTCATCTGCAAGGATTACATGAAGAGATTTTCTGTCTGCTTCAGAGTAAACCGCCACAGTGCTTATTCCAAGCTCCTTACAGGCTCTTATAATCCTTACAGCTATTTCACCTCTATTCGCTATTAATATTTTATTAAACATTCGTTGTTCCTTTTTATTCTCTATAATGGAATATTGCCGTGTTTCTTAGGTGGATTCGTCTGTCTTTTACCTTCCAGAAGCTCAAACGCTCCAATTACGCGTGATCTTGTGTCTTCTGGCAAGATCACTTCATCTATATATCCTAGTTCTGCTGCCCTGTAGGGGTTTGCAAAATTTTCCTTATATTCATTTGTTAGCCTTAGTCTTTCGCTGTCCGGATCGTCAGCTCCTGCAATCTCTGCTCTGGAGATAATATTAACAGCACCTTCAGAACCCATAACAGCAATCTCTGCTGTTGGGTATGCAAAATTAAAATCCCCCCTGATGTGCTTTGATGACATAACATCATAGGCTCCGCCGTATGCCTTTCTTGTAATTACGGTAACTCTTGGAACAGTAGCTTCGCAGTATGCATATAGAAGTTTTGCGCCGTGCTTTATTATTCCGTTCCATTCCTGTGAGGTTCCAGGCAGAAATCCCGGTACGTCTACAAATGACAAAAGCGGAATATTAAAACAATCGCAAAATCTTACAAATCTTGCGCCTTTAATTGAAGCATCAATATCAAGACATCCTGCAAGCACATTTGGCTGATTACCTACTATACCAACAACCTTACCGTTCATTCTGGCAAATCCGCAGACTATATTTTTTGCATACTGTTCTTGTACTTCGAAAAAATATTCATTATCTACTACTTTTCTTATTACTTCTTTAATGTCATAAGGTTTGTTGGCATTATCAGGGACGATCTCTCTTAGTGACATCTCTTTTCTGTCCACAGGATCATCACATGCTATAGCCGGCGGGTCTTCTAAATTATTGGAAGGCAGGAAGCTTAAAAGCTCTTTAATATATAAAATGCAGTCATTGTCGTCCTCTACAGAAAAATGAGCTACTCCGCTTGTAGCGTTATGCACATCAGCGCCACCAAGCTCTTCTCTGTCAACTTCTTCATGAGTAACAGTTTTAATAACATCCGGTCCTGTGATGAACATATAGCTTGTGTTCTTAACCATAATAATGAAGTCGGTAATAGCAGGGGAATATACAGCACCGCCTGCGCATGGACCCATTACGGCTGATATTTGCGGAACTACTCCGGATGAGAGCACATTTCTTAAAAATATATCTGCATAACCCCCTAGGCTCTCGACTCCTTCCTGGATTCTTGCCCCACCTGAATCATTTAGTCCTATTACCGGGGCACCTACCTGAAGCGCCATATCCATTAGTTTTGTAATTTTTTTTGCATGAACAAGTCCGAGAGAACCGCCGAATACTGAAAAATCCTGCGCAAATACAAAAACCTGCCTGCCGTTAATCTTTCCGTGGCCTGTTACTACGCCGTCACCGAGGAATTTCTTTTTTTCCATTCCAAAGTCAGTGCATTTGTGCACAGCAAATTTATCGAGTTCTACAAAGGAGTTTTTATCCAGTAGAAGGTTTATTCTCTCTCTTGCCGTAAGCTTACCGGATTCATGTATCTTTTTAATCCTGTTCTCTCCACCGCCAAGCTCTGCTTCTTTGTTCTTCTGTTCAAGTAAATCTATTTTCTCTTGCATAGTGCTTACTCCTACAATGTTTGCCTAACAGAATATTAGTTCAATTTTATTTTATACATTAGTCCAGATGTATTAATAATAAAGTGAGATATTAACTCATAAAACCTCTGCAATATAACAGATTTAATGATTCTAATCAAAATGAAATTTATTCATTAAGACAACAGTTATATACTTTTATTTCTCTGTGCTTAATCATCTAATTGCAGCTCATCCCAGATTTCTTTTGTCTGATTGGAAAGATGCTCAAGATCAGAATCGTTATTGATAATATAATCAGCATGCTTAATTTTTTGCTCAGCAGGCATCTGAGAGTTAATTCTTGCCTGAGCCTGCTTTGCAGAATAGTCATTTCTTCTCATTAATCTTTCCATCTGGGTTTTTTCAGAGGTGTTAACAACAATTAACTTATCTATCATTTGTTTTAGTTTTTCACGTTCAACAATAAGCGCAGCTTCTATAATTACTATATCTTTACCTTCGCTTCTATATTTATCTATTAATGTGGATATCTCCCTTAAAATTTCCGGGTGTATAATACTGTTTAGTATCTCTCTTTTATCTTCATCATTAAATACAATACTGCCAAGAACTTCCCTGTTTAGAGTCTCGTCACTCTTAAGAACCTCAGTTCCGAAGTGATCTGCAATTTTTTGGAGCGCAGGTTTGCCTTTACCCACTACATCTCTAGCAATCTGATCTGCATCGATTATTGATGCTCCAAGGTTTTTTAGAATGGATGCTACTGTAGATTTTCCGGATGCAATGTTTCCAGTAAGGCCTATTATCTTCATCTCTTATATTCTAAGACCACTAGGCAATAAATCAAAATATGAGATAAATAAATACCTTATCCCTGGTTAATAAAAGATAATCGGATAGGTGTTATATGAACTTTACATGGATTACTGGTTATTTGATTGGATGTGATTTATTGCATTATCAAGCCTCATTAGTGTAGTTTCCTTTCCCAGTGTTTCTATTACCTCAAATATTCCGGGGCTTACAGTTCCTCCTGTAAGCGCTACTCTTAGGGGCTGTGCAATCTTGCCGAATTTAAGATCAAGGTCAGCCATGATTTTTTCAAATGTGCTGTGAAGAATCTCGTGTTCAAAAATTTCCACAGCAGATAACTCATCCTTTATTTTTTGTAATATGGGAAGTGTTTTATCATTTAGAAACTTTTTATCCGCTTTTTCCTCATAAACATTCACATCTTTGAAAAAATAAATGCTTTTTTCCGGATATTCATCCAGAGTTTGAACTCTTTCTCTAAGAGTATTTAATACACCATGAAACTTATCCCTGTTTTGGGTTACATCTATTCC
Source organism: Thermodesulfobacteriota bacterium (assembly GCA_041572575.1). Taxonomy (GTDB): domain Bacteria; phylum Desulfobacterota_D; class UBA1144; order Nemesobacterales; family N074bin48; genus N074bin48. The sequence continues at coordinate 51,963 of JBFFSH010000002.1, read as the reverse complement.
GCTTTTTTCAAAAAATGGGGCTGTGTGTCTTGCTAAATTTTCTATATCTGTGTTCTTAATATAATGAGTATTTAGCCACGAGAGTTTTTCTTCGTTAAATACAGCAGGAGTTTTGCCAAGACTCTCTAAATTAAAGAGTTCTATTAACTGCTCTTTAGAAAATATTTCCTGATCACCATGAGACCAGCCAAGCCGCACTAAAAAATTGAGCATGGATTCTGGCAAATAGCCGTTATCTCTGTAAGCTAAAATGGATACGGCTCCATGCCTCTTGCTTAGCTTTGCCTTGTCCTGCCCCAGGATCATGGAGACATGGGCAAAGTTTGGTAGTTTAAGTCCAAGCATATTATATATCAGAGCTTGTTTGGGTGTGTTTGATAGATGGTCGTCTCCTCTTATTATATCGGTTATTCCCATGGAGGAGTCATCGATAACAGCAGCAAAGTTATAGGTGGGAAAACCATCACGTTTTATAATCACAAAATCGTCTATTTCTTTTAGGTCGTAGCTTATTGTTCCCCTAAGTTTATCTTTTATTTCAATAAAACCATTTTCAGGGGTTTTGAGGCGGACTGCATAAGACTTATCCGAGTATTTGTTGTCATTATTTCTGCAAGTACCTTCATATCTGTAAGTAATATTTTTTTCTTTAAATTCAGCTCTTCTTTGTTCTATCTCTTCAGGAGTACAGTAACACCTATAAGCATCCCCTTGTTCTATGAGTTTGTTTGCAAACTCGTTATATTTGTCCAGGTTTGATGACTGTCTTACGGGGTTGCCGTCCCAGTCCAGCCCAAGCCATTTAAGTCCTTCCAAAATTTCAGTTACAGACTCCTCGGTTGATCTTTGCTGGTCGGTATCTTCAATTCTAAGCAAAAATTTGCCTTTATTATGTCTTGCATAAAGCCAGTTAAATATAGCGGTCCTTACTCCACCAATATGCAAAGCTCCTGTGGGGCTTGGGGCAAATCTCGTAATTACACTCATATTGTTATCCTTGATTTTAGTTTAAAAAAAGAAAGGAGTTTAATCTGAATTTATCAAACTATCCAGTTTATTACTGCTCTCAAGCATTGCAAGTTCCCTGAAGCCTCCAATGAGGTTATCATTAATAATTATTAGAGGTAAAGTGCGCCATTGCCATTTTTCTACTACATCTTCTCTAAGTTCAGGTGAAGTTGATAGATTAATTTCTTCAAACGGCACACCTTTTTTGCTAAGCAGAGACTTTGCTGCAATGCAGTACCCGCAAAAGCTAGAAGTATATACTGTTATTTTATTCATTTAGCCAATTTGTAAAATATTAATTATGATGAGTGCTGCCAAAAGATGGATTCTATTATTTTATAAGATATTATTTAATGTGCTTATATAAAATTGCTGTGATATTTTTATATTACTAAATAAACAAATTATAAATGATACAAAATTGTTTTAAATTACTACTGAGTTTTTTATTGTTAATGATTTCGTGTTCCAGTGTAGACTTTATTAAGGCTTACTCATCACTGGAGACCAAAAAAAACTTTACTGACCAGACATTTATAAAAAGAGATATAACATATAAGGTAGGAAAATTAAATGAAAACTGGAAGATTGTAAATCTGGAATTTGGAGATCTAGCCTTCTATAATAAATCACTAAACTCGACTATTAATGTTAACTCTACGTGCAGCAACACTGGCAATTATAACCTAACAACTTTATCCGATTCACTACTATCAGGGTTAAAAAATAAGCAATTAATTGAAAGGTTAGTAGCTACGGCTAATAAAGAAGGGGCGCTTGAGAGTAAGTATTATGGCCAATATGATAATAATAGAGTAAAGATGAGTATTATAGTATACCAAAAGGAGCTATGTGTTTATGACTTTTCGTACATCTCAGACGTGCTGAATTTTAATAAAGGCTATAAGGAATTTAAAAACTTTATTTCCGAATTTGAACTTATAGAAAATGAACAATAAAAATACAGCTATAATTTTCTTAAATGATCTGGGGGATCTGACTAAACTCTTATATAAGGCAATAATATATTCTTTTAAACCTCCAATTGAAGTAAAATTAATTCTGGAACAGATATATCAGCTGGGTTTTAAGTCTATTCCAATAGTAATCCTCTCATCAGTTTCAATAGGTATGGTTATGGTAGTTCAGATGGCATACGGGTTTGCAGCTTTTGGAGCCAAAGGGCTTGTTGGACCTTTGGTTACACTTGCAATGGTAAGAGAGCTTGGCCCTATTCTGTCTTCACTACTTGTGGGTGGAAGGGTTGGCTCTGGTATTACGGCAGAGATCGGATCTATGAATGTAACTGAACAACTGGACGCTATGAAGACTCTTGGAGCTGATCCTATTAAAAAACTTGTGGTTCCAAGACTTATTGCATGCATTATATCATTTCCGCTCCTTGCTGTTATAGCGGATCTTGCAGGTATTGGAGGAGCCATGCTCATTGCCTATACCGAGCTTAGTGTTACACCTAGACTTTTTTTATCCGAGATTGTGGGTTTTGTATTGTTGGCTGACTTTTTGAGCGGGATTGTTAAAACTGTATTCTTTGGACTTATCGTAGCGATAATAGCATGTTATATAGGAATGAAGGCTTCAGGCGGTACTCAGGGAGTTGGAAATTCCACTACAAAGACGGTGGTAGTGTCTTTGGTGCTTATTATTATCGCTGATTTTTTTCTGACCAAGGTATTTCTGGATTTATGATATAACACATTAAAGGAATAAAAAAAGCCAGACTACATCATATAGATATAGTCTGGCTTCGCTTTAAAAAATTTAGTAAATCAGTTTAATTAAAAGTATTCTTGTAATCTAAGGCAAACTTATAGCTTTTATGCTTTTTATAAGCTTCATTAGCTTCTAATGTCTTTTTGTTTTTAAGCGATTTGTGATACTTGATATGCCAGAAGTTCATCTTCTCGCGAAGCTCATTAACTTCATGATTCGATGCGATAGTCTTAACTTCATCTTCGGATATGAAGTCAGGAAGCTTATTTGTGTATGTATCACTCCAGACGTTCTGATTGGCTTTTACAGTAGAAACCTGTTCACCAGGTGGCTGGCTTTCGATATAACTGTTTCTTAAATGCTCCCTGTACTTTGCCAGATCATCATCTGCTTTTCCAAGGTATTTATCAGCATCGAATACCTCTCTTTGTTCTACCACCGGTTTGTTGGAATCAAGTATATACATCGTTGCTCCACCGGCACCCACAACCGCTATGAAAACAAGACTTAAAATTTTTCCAATAGTCTCCATCTCTATTCTCCAATAATCCTTATTATTGAATCTATTACTTTAGTTGTAGTATTTTATAGCTTTTTGATATGTTTGTAAAGACTTATTTTACAAATTTTTAAAATAAACAGTGAACACAATATATTGTATTTATTATTTCTTTATATATACAATATGTAGTGGTATGACGGGTATTTTGGATATCCTATCAATTCTAATTATTTAGAGTAACGAACATTGAGTCTATAAGGGGTTCATTTTTAGCTAAATGGCTGCCGTAATTTTTAGCCTCTGTTTTGGTTGGATAGCTTCCTATCCTTACCCTGTGCCATGTGCCTTTAGAAGGTACCTTTGCCTGAATTATATAAGCTTCATATCCTTTTGACTGTAGTCTCTTTGCAAGCTTCATTGCATCTTCTTGCTGTTTATATGAAGCAATCTGTACTGTGTATTTGCCTGATTGGGTTGATGAACTTTTTGGATTATTGTCAATCCCTGCAGCATTATTTGTATTTTCTTCTTTGCTTTGAGGATCTGCTTTTGCATTAATAATTTCATTGCCAGATTCTATTGGAATGCTTGATTCTTTAAGAAATCCCCGCTCATTTTCGGATACTATTTCATTCATTGCGGAGGTATCACCTTTTCTATCAGTGTTTACTTTTACAACACTGTCATCTTGTTCTATTGGTGTTTCAGCTTCTTTTGTTATTTGTTTATTCTTATCTGTTTCCATAATTCCTGTAGCTGTTAGTTCACTACTTCCGTTTTCATCAACTTTAACAACTTTGATATTGCTGTATTTTCTCTTAACATTTACCCCGCGTTCATTTAAAACCAGATCTATATTGCCTATAGGATTTGAAGGATTTTCAAACACCAACACTCTTGGTGATTCGGCAATTTTCTTTACAGATGTATTGCCAATTACAATGCTGGTTGTGCCAAAATTTCCATCAAACGGTCCTTTTATAACCGATGGATTTGATGATCTGCCAATCTTTGGTGATTGATATTCCCATGGAGAAGGCGCTTCATAGCTCTTAATATTTAGAGAAGAATTTTGGTAAGTAATATAATTTCTTGCCCATTCATCTCCGCTGGCTCCTCTGAGTATCATGTAAGTTACTCCGCCGGTGCTTGATTTTGGAATATTAAATTTTATATCTCTTTCGCTTACAACAGTTGTTTCATTGTTAATCTCTACAGAATATTTATCCAGTTTAGATAAATTATCCATCATGTCGCTTTCATTTTTTCCTTTAGGTTCTTTTGTTATCGTACCGCTTATCATATCTCCTGCGAGTATATCTTCAGGTATGGATACTATGATCTTGCCCGCAGCAGTATCAAAGATAATATTCTGAATTGCCGATATAGAGTCTATTTCGGTCCTTACCTTATTTTTTGCAAAACTATCTATGTTTGAGCTTATAAGCAAAATTAACAGAAAAGAAATTGTTGTTTTTGTTAATATTTTCATATTTTTAAATTTTTAAAATATAATTTGGATTTGATTCGTATATATTATGACTAAAATAAATATATAAATCAATAGGTTATATATTATACTTAAAGTGATATATCAGTAAATTCTTAAATTATAATCTTTTATGGATATAAATTTTTTTATAATTAAAAAAGTCGTTGTTTGCTTTGTCTGGATATTTTAGTAAAACAATATCACTCTGGATTTGATTATTTTGTAGAACGAAGGTTTATTATCATTGATTAAGATTAAATAGAGATAGTAAATTTAGTTTATAAATTATAACAATATGCTTATTACACTTAACTGGCTTAAAGACTTTATTGATATTAAAGAAGATCCTTATGATCTTGCCGAAATTCTCACAAATGCTGGTCTTGAGGTAGAGTCTGTAACTCCGCTGGCTTCAGGACTGGATAACATCGTAGTGGCTAAGATACTTAAGATTAGGGCGCATCCCGATGCATCCAGGCTTGTTATATGTGACGTAACAGACGGTAGCACAGACTATAATATCGTATGTGGCGCAAAAAATATGAAAGATGGAGACATTGTTGCGCTTGCCAAGATTGGAGCAAAACTTCCAAAAACTGCAAAGTTTCCGGACGGAATAAAAATCAAGAAATCTAAAATCAGGGGCGAAGTATCTGAAGGTATGCTGTGTGCAGAAAATGAGATTGGTCTTGGAGAAGATAGCGAAGGAATTATGATCTTAACTGATGAAAATCCTTCTCTTGGAAGCACTATTGTAGAAGCGCTGGGACTTGATGACTGGGTGTTTGAGATTGGGGTAACCCCCAACAGACCCGACTGCCTTAGTGTATTGGGTGTGGCAAGACAGCTCTCGGCTGTGGTTAACAGAAAAATAAAATACCCTGAAAATAGTTATGAAGTTTTTGATATTAAAGAAAATAGTAATCTTAGAGTCGAGATAAAAGACGAAGACCGGTGCCCAAGATACACGGGAAGATATATAGATAATCTCGAAATACGTAAATCACCCTGGTGGCTTAGGCAAAGGCTGCAGGCCTGCGGAGTTAGGGCCATCAATAATGTAGTCGATATTACAAACTATGTGATGCTTGAATATGGTCATCCTTTACATGCGTTTGATGCTAAGTTTCTGGAAGGATTGAAGGTTATAGTAAGAACTGCAAAACAGGATGAAAAGATTAACACCCTTGATAAAAACGAAAGAGAACTGACACCGGATGATTTACTTATTTGTGATGCTTCAAAGCCGATTGCTATTGCGGGGGTTATGGGTGGAGAAAATTCTGAAGTGTCTGACAGCACTACCTCTTTAGTACTTGAGTGTGCATATTTTGATCCAACAACTGTTAGAAAGACATCAAAGAGATTAAAGCTTTCTACGGAGTCATCTTACAGGTTTGAAAGAGGTCTTGACCCTCAATCAATAGACATGGTGGTAGATAGGACAAGCTATCTGCTCAGTGCATTAGCGTCGGGTAGGGTTAATAAAGCCATCGTAGATGTTTATCCTAAAAAAGCTAAACCTATATTAATAAACCTAAACACACAAAACCTCAATTCAGCAGTTGGGATTAATCTCTCAAACAGTGAAATTGAGAGCATATTAAACTCTATGGATGTAGAAATTGAAGGCTCGGATGGAAACATTGTTAATTGCAGGGTGCCAACATACAGGGTGGATCTCACAAGGGAGATTGATCTCATTGAGGATATTGCAATAATTTATGGTTATAACTCTGTGCCTTTCACGCTGCCTCAGGTTTCAGTAAAAAGCGATATAAACACTAAAGGCAATTTTAGCTCAGTAAGGGAGATAAAGAAATTTCTTGCCGGTTCAGGATTTAGTGAAGTGATAAATTACAGTTTTTCTGATCCGGGTGCACTGCAGATGTTTTCAAAAAAAGCAGGAATAGATTTAGTAAATCCGCTTACTACAGAGCAGTCTTGTATGAGAACTTCCATTATTCAGAGCGTGCTTGATAATTATAAGAGAAATCTCAACAATCAGGCGGTAGATATTAAGCTCTTTGAGATTTCAAGGACTTATGAAAAGACTAAAAATGGGATGGAGGAAAATCTAAAGCTTTGTATAGCTGCATCAGTTGAAAATGATAATGAGCTATGGGATAAAAGAAAATATGACTTTTTTGATTTAAAGAACTTGCTTATTAATCTGATTTCGTTTTTAAGGCTGGACGGCAGAGTAGACCTTGAAGCTGATGCATCAAGCATTATTTTTGTTCATCCGGGAAAATCAGCTTTGATTATGTCAGACGGATTTGAAATTGGTTACTTGGGATATCTGCATCCTGATTTTTTATCGAGTCTTGATATAGATACTGATGTAATTATATCAGAGATTGACCTTAGTGCTTTACTTGAAACACAGAAACAAAATGTCAGCAAATTTACACCTATTCCAAGGTTTCCCTATACAAAAAGGGACTTGTCATTAGTTGTAGATAGTAGTATAAGTGTAAAGAGGATACTGGAAGAAATTAAGAAAACAGAAAATGAATTAATAGAGAATGTAAAAATATTTGATGTTTACAGTGAGGGTGACCTGGCCAAGACGGGTCAAAAGAGTGTTTCCATTTCACTTATTATAAGGTCCAAGGAAACCACACTTACTGATGAACAGGCAAATCTTGTACAATCTTCTATATTTGATAAACTAAGTGAAAGCTTAGATGCGCGTATGCGTTCCTGATAATAAAGAGGTGTGGGTATGACTAAAAAAGAGTTGGGAGAAGTATTACATTCAAGGATTGGACTATCCAAAAGAGAATCATCAGAAATAGTAGAATTTTTCTTTAATAACCTAAAAGAAATATTAAGCAATGGACAGTCAATCAAGCTTCCGAGATTTGGAAGTTTTAGAACTCAGAATAGAAATGCCAGAAAAGGCAGGAATCCTTCAACCGGAGAAGACATAACTATTGGTGAGAGAAAAGTGGTTGTGTTCAAATCCAGCAGGTTTTTGAGGGATGCCCTAAATTCCGAGCAATAATATTTAATGAGTCATATATCGGGTTCTATTAAAAGAAGTTTTCTCACGGGATTGCTGGTGATAATCCCATTCGGACTGACTCTTTTTGTTGTTTATAAAATTAGTCTCTGGGTAGTAAGATTTATTAGCTTTGTACCCGCAAAGTTTATAGAACCCTTATCAGTGCTTCCAAAACCCCTTTATCAATACGCCACTTTTTCAATTGGCCTGATCGGTGCGCTTATAATAATTATTGCTGTTGGAATTATTGCCAGAAACTACCTTGGTGGGAAGCTCCTTAATTTTAGCGAAAACATTATCTCAAAAATTCCATTTGCAAGGTCAATTTATTCTGCCTCAAAGCAAATGATTGAGACTGTGCTTTTCAGCAGAGGATTTAAGGGTATTAAAAGGGTAATCATGCTTGAGTTTCCAAGAAAAGGTATTTTCTGTCTTGGATTTGTTACTGGGAATGTTGCAAACAAGGCAATAGATGATACCGACGATACACTGCTTAGTATTTTTGTACCAAATACTCCAAACCCAACTTCAGGCTATTATCTAATGCTTCCGGAAAGCGAAGTCCAGGAAGTATCGATCACAGTCGAGGAAGCATTTAAAGTAATAATATCCGGGGGGCTTGCAGCAAAAGATTTTGAGCTTATTAAAAAAAGTACACCAGTCGATTACTAAGCATAATCTGCTTTCCAAAAATGACACCATTATTGTGGGGGTATCCGGCGGGGCAGACTCTGTCTTTTTATTACATGCATTATCACAGTTAAATCAATATGAGCTTAGTATTATAGTAGCTCATGTAAACCACTGTCTTAGGGGAAAAGAATCTGACAGAGATGCTGAATTTGTAAAAAAGGTGTGTAAAGACAGGGGGTTGGAGTTTGAGCTTCTAGTTGAAAATGCTTCAGTTATAAAAAAGGAGCTTGGAAAGGGAATAGAGGAGTCGGCCCGTATCATAAGATATAAGTTCTTTGAGTTTTTAACCAAGAAATATGGCGCAGACAAAGTAGCAACGGCTCATACGGCAGATGATCAGTTGGAGACCGTGTTTATGAGGCTTATACGCGGGTCAGGACTTAAAGGTCTCTCTGGAATACCCATTAAAAGAGACGATATTGTAAGACCGCTTTTGGAAATCACTAAAGATGAAATAAAAAAATATCTAAAAGAAAATAAAATCAAATGGGTTGAAGATAGTTCCAATGCGGAAATTGATTTTTTTAGGAATAGAGTAAGACACAAGCTTGTACCGGTCTTAAAAGAGTTAAACCCTAATATCACCGAAAATGTTCTTAGAACCTCTTATCAGTTTACAGAAAAAGACTCTTTTGTTTCAGAGCATACGAGTAAGCTATTTAAAAAATTATTCAGGAAAACTGCAGAGGCTTTTTATACTACGAGTCTAAAGAAATTTAAAAAAACACACAGATTGATTCAGTTTACTTTACTAAGAGAAGCGGTTTCCAGGGTTAACGAAAATCTTCTAAATATTGATTTTGACCATATAGAGGCAGCACTTGAACTGATGTCTTCAAAAAAGATTTCAGGCGAAGTAAATCTTCCAAATAATTTAATCATAGCAAAGAGTTATGATGATTTAATTGTCACAAAAAAGTCAGTGATTAATCCCAATTATTCATATAAAATTTATGATTTTGGACAATATGACTTTGAACATGTTTCATTTGTTATAAAGAAAACTAAAACTAAAAATCTTGATCAAGGCACAGATGTTGCACTGCTAAATCCTAAGAAAGTAAAGTTCCCGGTAGAGATTAGAAACTGGAGGCCTGGTGATAAATTCACTCCATTTGGAATGAAAGGAGAGAAGAAATTAAAGGACTTTTTTATTGATGAAAAAATCCCCAGATACTTAAGAAAGCTCTATCCCCTTTTTATTATAAACCGTGAAATTGCCTGGGTTGGTGGCTTAAGAATGTCAGATAAGTTTAGGGTTAAAGGTGATATAGCAATAAAATTAAAAATAATTAAGACTAAGTAATCAAGCAATATGTAAACACGGAAATGGATTACCAGCTAATTTTAGAAGAAATATATGAAGAGATAAAGCCTTATCTAGCCTTGGGTAAGGTTGCCGATTATATTCCCGAGCTTAAAAAGGTCTCACCTGATAATTTTGCCATGGTTTTGCAAACCGCAGATGGAGAGATTTCAAAAGTTGGTGATTTTAACACAAAGTTTTCAATACAGAGCATATCAAAACTGTTTACATTAACACTGGCATTGCAATTTGAAGATAAAAGATTGTGGCAAAGAGTGGGACGTGAACCATCAGGAAATCCATTTAATTCTCTCGTACAGCTCGAATATGAAAAAGGTATACCAAGAAATCCTTTTATTAATGCAGGTGCATTAGTAATAACCGACATTATCTTATCAAGGGTGGGAGACGCAAAAAAAGCCATAATCGATTATCTTAGGTTATTAAGTGGCAATTCGAGTATTGAACATGATCCAAAAGTGTACGCATCGGAAAAGAAAACGGGGTATCTGAATAAATCTATTGCCAACTATCTTAAAAGTTTTAATAATCTCGATAATCAACCCTCTGGTGTTTTGGACGTTTACTTTTACCAGTGTTCAATATCTATGAACTGTATCGATTTATCCAATGCATGCTCATATCTTGTGCACAGCGGCTATTCACCTTTAATCAAAGAGGCAGTCTCTACAACAAGACAAACCAAGTATCTAAACTCACTGCTCCTTACATGTGGAACCTATGACGCGGTTGGTGATTTTGCCTACCGGGTAGGGCTTCCGGGCAAAAGTGGTGTGGGTGGAGGCATAATAGCTGTGCTTCCCGGTCAGTTCAATATCGCCGTGTGGTCGCCGGGTTTGAATGACAACGGAAATTCCCTTGCAGGGGTAAAAGCTCTGGAGATGTTTACGACTATCACCGGCAAATCTATTTTTTAACCCGCTTCCATGATCAAATTAATCTTTTGTTATACTTAAATGACTTATTCGGCACTTTTATTTTTTTCCCAGTGCCAGATTTGCTGCACCTAAAATTCCTGCATCGTCTTTTAATTTAGATCTGCTGATTATGAGTTTCTTATAGGGACCTGAAAGTGTATTTTCTTTTACGGTCTTTTTTAAAGATGGAATGAAAAATTGCCAGGCGCCCGTAATCCCGCCGCCTATTACAACTATTTCAGGGTTTAGCAGATTTGTGATTGAAGAAATTCCAATCCCAAGAGCCGTTCCAAATTCTTCCCACAGTTTTACAGAGAATTTGCTGCCATTTTTAGCTTGCCTGAATATGAGCTCAGGTAATTTGTCCTTATGTGTGGATTTGATTAAATCCGATAGAGTCTTATTAATTCTATTTTCCTTTCTACCCTTTTTTACCATGTTATAAATGCCTGCCTGTGATGAATAACTTTCCAGACAACCCCTGTGACCACAGTTACATTTTATTCCACCGGGGTAAATCTTTATGTGTCCGATCTCTCCTCCCATTCCATATGCCCCATTCCAGATCTCTTTATTTAAAATGATTCCCCCGCCAACTCCGGTACCAAGAGTAAGCATAATTAAACTATTTAAACCCTTACCCGCCCCAAATTTAAACTCCCCAAATGCTGCGCAATTGGCATCATTTTCTATAAAAATCGGAACTTTGGGTTTAATCCTTTTGCTGAGCACTTTTCTGATCGGATAATTATTGGCCACATTAATATTAGGTGCTTGCGTGAGTATTCCATTTTTAGAGTCCAGTATTCCGGGTATTCCAATACCAATGCCTGCAATTTTATAGTCTGACCTTAGGTTACTTATTAAATGAATAAGATTATCTATGAGGTTGTCTATACCGATATTGGCCTCCGAACTTATGCTGTATCTCTTTTGGATGTTTCCTTTAGAGTCAACCACTGCACCCCTTAGATTTGTACCGCCAATATCTATGCCTATTACGAGTCTGCTCATTTAAAGAAAATTACACTAAATCTACAAATAAATAAAACCTCTTTACATTTTCAATTTATATTATATATTAGTACGTACTAGTTAGTCCTAATTTAATAAAATGACAAACAAAGAAAAAATATTACACGCTGCTTATACGATGATTTATAAAAATGGTTACGGGCAGACAAGCGTAGACGAGATAATAAGAAAAGCGGGTGTATCCAAAAGCAATTTTTATTATCATTTCAGAAGCAAGCAGTTGCTGGGTCTTGAAGTTTTAGAAATGAGAATAGACAACTATATATCAGAAGTGCTCGACAAAACCTTATCGAATGAAAACTTAAGTCCTCTCAGAAGACTGAATAGTTTCTATGATAAAGTCATATCCATACACGAGAATGATAAATGCAGACACGGATGCCCTTTTGGAAATCTTGCAATTGAGCTTAGCTCTAAAAATAGTAGTTTCAGAAAAAGACTGGAGCAGTTTTTTGAACTCTGGAAACAGAAGATTCAAAACTGTCTGCAGGAAGGTGTTAGGATTGGAGAATTCTCAGACAAATTTGATACAGCAATATCCTCAGAACTGATCCTTTCGCATTTACAAGGTGCGATTCTCATGACAAAAACATACAAACAAATTAACCCTTTGGATAACGGTTCAAAAGAAATAATAAATTTATTAAAAGCCTAATAGCAGGGCTTTGAGGAGAATAAAAATATGAGTGATTACATGCTTAAGAGTAATATCAGTGCCGATATAGTACACCTAAAGGAAATAAACCCCGATCTTTATGGTTCATGGATGGATTATCACAATACTGCGTTTACAGATGGTGCATTAACTAAAAAAGAAAAGGAGCTAATTGCCGTAGCTGCTGCACATCTTACCAGATGTTCCTATTGCATAAGATCAAGAGTAACTATAAGTAAGAAACACGGCACATCTGATGAGGAAATTACAGAAGCAATATATGTTGCGATGAGGTTTGCAATGGGCGCTCCTTATGCTTATACAAGTATGGCCTATGAAGCTTGGGATGCACTGGATAATGATGTGCCGCTTACCGAAGGACATTTTTTTAAGAAAAATATTGCACACGAAATAAAATGTTTTTCCGATGCAAGTGGGGAATCTGACGATAAATTTAAAGATTTCACCAAAAAGGTATTTGCTGATGGTGCTTTATCAAAAAACTTCAAACGTGGCCTGCTTGGTCTTTGCTGTGCTAATATGACAAGGTGTCCTTATTGTATAAGAGGCTGCGTAAAAGATGCAAGAGCGGCCGGATATACTAAAGAGCAGATAGCAGAAGCCATGAATGTTGGTATGGTCATGTCAGCAGGAGCATGTTATGCTCATAGTAGTGTAGCGATGTATACACTTGATAGTATTAATGACAAAGAACAGAAGAAAACCGGTTCGTAGTATAATTAAATAAGGATTTATAAAAATATAAGCTCCTTTTGTTATCAAAGGAGCTTTTTTGTTTTTTATAGAATAAAAAATGATAGTAAGAATAAACCGATATATATCGATGTGCGGCTATACGTCAAGAAGAAAGGCCGATGAGCTGATTGATAAAGGCGAGGTATATGTAAACGACAAACTAGTTACTGAGCCCGGACTTTCCGTAGACACCTTGAGCGATACTGTAAGAATTGGTGAGCAGGAGCTAAATTTTGAAAATAAGAGATATATATTACTAAACAAACCAAAGCTCTATGTAACAACACTTGAAAATAACGAAGATGATAAAAAGACAATAGTGGAATTGATTGATGATATTCCTGAAAGAGTCTACCCTGTGGGGAGGCTGGACTATGATGTAGAAGGGCTGCTTTTCTTAACTAATGACGGTGAAATTGCTCATAAAATTCATCACCCAAGCTTTACAGTTCCAAAGGAGTATGTCTGTGTGCTCAATAAAAAGATCACCCTTCAAGAATTAGAAAAATTAACTGAAGGTGCCGAGCTTGAAGATGGATTTGTAAAACCGGACAGCTTAAAAATCCCTGGAAACAATAACAACAGCAATCTTGTTGTAGCCACATTTCACGAAGGGAAAAATCATCTCGTAAAAAGATATTTTTCCCATTTCGGATATAAGATAATAAAGCTTAAAAGGGTATCAATAGGGCCGCTTACTCTTGGGGATTTACAAAAAGGAAAATGGAAAGATTTGTCAAAAAAAGAACTTGAGGGTCTCTTTGATTATTTTAATTAAATAAGATTTCTAAAAAGATTTAATTAATAATCTCAAGTTCCTTGCATTCAATATTGAATTCTGCCTTATTTGATCCAACTGTATATATCTTCCTTAATTCATCCTGATATATGAGCTCAACTGCTGACCATCCTCTATAGTGAATCTTATCGCCCTTTAATTCTAATGTCGGGTTATTTTTGATATCCGTTTTTTCAGCAATTGCATGGGGATCAATCCTTCTTCTGAATACATCTGTTCTTGTATCTCCTTTGGCAATATTGTATTGCCGCCAGTTTGATGCAAATCCGTTATCTCCTATCAATCTGTATTTTATTGTGAGCTGCTCGGTCTTGTACATTTTTACTCCGGCAATAATCTGCATTTGAAAGGTTAAGTACAGTGGACATATGGTATCCAGAATTTCTGCAGGTATGGCTTTTACTTTTAGGCTTTCTATATAGTTTCTTGAAAATCCAAGCTTGGTCTGTAATCCAAAAATCAGAATAAAAATGATAATAATTGCTATATGTTTTCTTGGTTGCATAGATATTCCTTTGCGAAATTTTATATTTTATAACTGCATAAGTATAATATTTTAACTTATAACTCCAAATTTTGTTTTAAAAATAAAAACAAATGCTAAAATTACAAAATATTCGTTGTTATTTATCTCTCTTTAAGTTACTTTCTTTGCTCAATGTTTATCACTTTTGAAGGAATCGAGGGCAGTGGAAAAAGCACTCAGGCAAGGCTGCTTAACGATTTTATTACAACTAAAGGGCTAAAAATAAATCTAACAAGGGAACCTGGTTGGGGCAAGCTTGGGCAGATTATAAGAAATATTTTGCTGGATGACAGGGATATTACCCTTGCCCCATTTGCTGAGCTGTGTCTTTTCTGTACCGACAGGGTTAATCATGTAAAGGAATTCATTGAGCCAAAGCTTGAAAATGGCGAGATTGTGATATGTGACCGTTATCACGACTCAACCCTTGTTTATCAGGGTCTTGGCAGAGATAATGACAGGGAGTTGGTTGCTAAAATGGTAGAGCAGTCATGCCTTGGCATACTGCCGGACATCACGCTGCTCTTGGATCTTCCAGTTGAATCCGGACTGCAGAGGATTGAGTCAAGAGATGAAAAAACAAAGTTTGACGCTGAATCTGTAGATTTTCATAAAAGGGTAAGAGACGGGTTTTTAGAATCTTATAAAAAGCAGCCGGATCGAATAAAGATTATTGATGCTGACAGAGATGCTGCAGTAATTGCTCAGGAAATAAATACAATTATAGAAAATATTTTGAATATATAGGAATTGATATGGGTTTTCCCAGTATAACAGGGCACGAATTTCAAAAGGAATTTTTGATGAAATCTATAAAGAAGCAAAGAGTTGCAAACTCTTATCTCTTTTATGGACCTGAAGGTGTTGGTAAAAAACTAGTTGCGCTTGAATTTGCAAAGCTTCTTAACTGTGAGAGAAAAAGAGACGGACAGGGGGTTTATGACGAAGGTAAATGCACCTGTTCATCATGCCTCAAAATAGACGGGTCTAATCATCCGGACGTAACAGTGCTAAAATCTGTGGATTCATCTGAAATAAAAGTAAATCAAATACGCGAGCAAATTGAAGATTTAATTTATCTAAAACCTTATGAGGGCAGGTATAAAATATCTATCATAGACGATGCGGAGTCTATGAATATTAATGCTCAAAATGCATTTTTAAAGACTCTTGAAGAACCGCCTGCTGATGCTGTTATTATCCTTGTTTGCTCAAAACCTCAGTATCTGCTAAAAACCATTACATCAAGGTGCCAGAGCCTGGAGTTTTTCAGGCTTGATGAAAGTGTGATAATACAAGCAATAAAATCTAAATCTCAAATATCTGCTGAACATTACGAAACCGCTGCCAGACTCTCTCAGGGCAGCCTTTCAAAGGCCCTTATGATGGACGAAGAACTTCTTTTAGAAAGAAAGTCTTTTATCGATAATATTGCTAATATTCAAAATAGATCAGCAGTGGGGATACTGGAACTTGTAGAAGATATTTCTAAAGAAAAATCATCGGACAGCAATGATTATAATGTATTTTTTGAAACTCTTTTTATGTGGTTAAAAGATATACTATACATGAAATCAAATATTGATGATAAGCACATAGTGCACAGGGATATAACTGAAGCTACCAAGAGATTTGCGCAAATCTGGTCAATTGACTATATACTGGAATTAAGGTCATTTCTCGAAAAAGCAAGGGAATCACTATTTTTTAGAAACGTTAACAAACAGTTTGTTCTGGAAAATGTGATCATAAAATTTTCTAAAACATGAACTATTGGATGGTACATAACAATTGAGTAAATCATTTTATATAACAACACCTATATATTACGTAAATGATGTCCCGCATATTGGACATGCTTACACAACAATCGCGGCTGATGTCATGGCTCGGTACAAGAAACTGTGCGGGCAGAAAGTATATTTTCTAACCGGTACCGATGAGCACGGGCAAAAGATAGAAAGAACTGCAAAGGAAGCTGGAAAGACCCCTAAAGAGCTTGCCGATGAAGTTGTAGTAAGGTTTGCTGATCTGTGGAAGGTGTTAAATATATCTAACGACGATTTCATCAGAACCACGGAGAAAAGACATAAAATTGCCGTTAATGAAATATTCAAGGTTATACAGGATAATGGAGATATCTATCTGGGAGAGTATGAGGGCTGGTATGACGTAAGGGACGAAGCCTATATAACCGATACCCAGTATGAAGATTTTATGGAATTGCCCGAGTCTAAAAGACCTATCATCGAAAGAGTAAAGGAGAAGAGCTATTTCTTTAAGCTTTCAGAGTATCAGGACAAACTGCTTGATTACTATAAAAATAACCCTGACTTTATAAAACCCGATAACAGAAGAAATGAGGTGATAAGTTTTGTTGAAGGAGGGCTCAGGGACCTTAGCATAAGCAGGACAACCTTCTCATGGGGAATTCCCATAGATAGTGACAAAGAACATGTGATTTATGTGTGGTTTGATGCACTTACAAACTATATTACGGCTGTTGGGTATCCGAATAATACCGAAATGTTAAATGAATACTGGCCTGCGGATTATCATTTTGTAGGCAAGGACATTCTGAGGTTTCATGCAGTTTACTGGCCTGCATTTCTAATGTCTGCAGGGCTTGAATTACCAAAGACCGTATTTGCACATGGATGGTGGACCATCGAGGGAGAAAAGATGTCCAAGTCACTTGGCAATGTGATTGATCCTTACAAAATAGCAGAGGAATTCGGTGTGGATGTGTTCAGATACTTCCTGCTAAGAGAGATACCATTTGGACAGGATGGCGATTTTTCCAGAGATTCAGTTGTCGGGAGAATAAACGGAGACCTTGCAAACGGGCTTGGAAACCTCGTGAGCAGAAGCCTCGGAATGGTAGAAAAATATTTTGACGGCGTTGTTCCATCTGCAAATGAGACAGAGACCATTGATAAAAGTGTAGCTGATAAAGCATTGCAGACTGTAGATCAGTACAATAATCATATGGATGATGTTGCATTTAGTAAGGCTCTTTTTTCTATCTGGGAATTAATAGCATTTGTGAATAAGTATATAGATGATACCGCTCCATGGACTTTAGCTAAAGGCGGTCAGACGCAAAGACTTTCTACTATACTTTACAACTGCTGTGAATCTATAAGAATAATATCTATCCTCGTCTACCCTTTTATGCCTGCCACTGCCACCGATATTTGGGAAAAATTAGGCAATGATTCAGCTATAGAAAAAGCAGGTGTAGAGGGATTAAAAGAGTGGGGAATTATAAAGCAGGGTTCAAAAGTTATAAAAGGCTCAAACCTGTTTAACAGGATATAAAACTTTAATCTATAAGATCTTATCTCTTTCAGTTTATGTTTCCAGACCAAGGTATGCTGTGAAATATTTTGCGCAATTAGTGAAATTTTGTTCATAGTAACAAATTCTATTGATATTTTAACTTTAAAAAGTATAATGTTTGCAGGTTGTTACAATATAAACATTAAGTGGCATATAGATTGCAATACAATATGACAGTTAATACTTTGGGATTTAAGATAATTGTTAGTTATTTAACAGGGATATAGGATGGTTAAAATAAATAATACTAGTGGTTTCACTCTGTTAGAAATACTGGTTGCGGTATTTATAATGTCGGTTGGCTTTCTTGCCCTTTCACAGATGGAGTTTTTGTCAGTAAGACAAAAGCAAATGGCGGAAGCAGGATCTAATGCCACTAACATAATTCAGGCCGCTGCAGACAAAGATTTAGCCGAAATCAAAAGGATATAATTATTAAACAATCGGGCATTTCTCACTGAAAAAGATGGAAGGGCTGCAGACTTTACATACTGTGATGGTTCGGAAGATTATTCTGCATGTTCCAATTGTCCGTGCAATCCTCTTGCCAGTGTTACACCGGATTTTACCATTACAGGCAGTGGTCCTACTATTAAAGACACCGAATGTACTGCCATTGCCCTCAATAATTCGGATATAAAGGAATTCGAATATACTACAGACCAAACTACCTGTAAAAGTTTTTATGATGGTCTTGGGGTCGGCAGTCTTGGTGCCGAGGGCATGTATTTGTTAAGAAAAGCTTCTTTAAGTACTGCTGTAAATCCATTATCTTTAAAAACTGTTACTTCAGTAGTTCTTACATATGCTGTAAAATCGCCTAAGCAATTTGCTGACAACAATTTTAGCTTGTCTACAAAGCATAATCTGGCGGTTCAGGGGCTCATAGTTACTGCTCAAACAGAAGATTTTTCTGATACTATTCCAATATCATCGGGAGCTTGGGGAGGGGTATTAGTGCCTAACACGCCTTAGTCAAAAAAATATGTATATTAAAAATATGAAAAATAGTTATGGATACACAATCATAGAGCTGCTAGTTGCTGTAGCGATTTTGTCTATCGTTTTTACTGCACTCGTGACAATTCTTATGCATCAACAAAGACAGTTCAATCTAACCTCTCAGGGGGTAGATGTAGATCAAACTGGCAGGATTGCGCTTGATTTTATTGCTACAGAGATTAGAAACTCTGGCGCACGTCAGGGAAAAACAGTTGCTTTTGATTTTGTTAACGGAGGCAGTGGTTCTATCCATTTTGTGACGCTAATACAACTGATGTAGGGCAGGATGCCCCTCCTGATTGTCTTACATTATATACCTGGGATATTACTGCGGGCTTCAAAAACGATGAAATTCAATCAACAGTATTATCCGGTAAAGGAACTCTAGTTGGAAGCAATATCGTAGTAAATGTTGATGGCTGGTTCCCCCCCGTTTCTGATCCTGCTGTGATCGAAAGCGGAGATCTTATAGGTTTTTGGTCAAGAGGAAGTTTATGCAATCCAGCGGACCCTAATATTTGTCTCACTACACCCGAACAGTGTACTGAGTGTGGTGTGATTTTAAAAATGAACAGCCTCAATACGTCCACAAGGCGCGCAACGATAAGCGGTGTAAATTCAATTTTATCACAAAACTTTCAAATAGCTGACTTTACTGATTTCTCAGTATTTGCCAATAACTTTTTCATACCAAGGATTGCCGGTGTTCCATCTGAAATGTCCATAGTAAAATCAAGAACATTTGCAATAAGAAATGATAACGCTCTTGTTATGAGCGAAAATGGCTCACCTACATTTCAGGCAATAGCAGGTGGAGAGTTGGATGATGATACAACTGTTGGAGATGATGTTCAGGTCGGTGCTGGAATTGTTGATCTGCAGTTTGTCTTTAATCTTCAAGATGCTGATGGTGGTATTACAAGAGTAGGTATGCAACCTTTTGATGATGATGAAGCCATAAGGCAATTTGCTGATTTTACGTCAATAAGCAGTGATACGAGTTTATCATACAATGGGGATATGCGAGGCAGGCAAATGGATACAAGAACTGTCGAGATATATCTGGTTGTTCGATCCAGGCTCAAACCCCAGCTTATTAGCGGAAACAGGATACCCTCACAGACCATCGAAGCTCTTGGTGATGTTGAAAGCAGGCCTACGTCTCATTCAAGTTTGGGTGAGGGATTTATATACAAGGTTTTTAATACGGTTGTTTATTTAAGAAATTTGGGAAGAGAAGAATTTGGATAATTCCAGAATATAAATTTTAAGTAAAGGAAGATTGTATGAGAATTGAAGAAAAAACAAATATAAACCTATCCGATGAAAGTGGTATAGCCCTTATTATAGCTCTTGTAATGCTACTTGTTATGTCTGTTATGGCAATTTCGGTATCGTTTTTGTCAAATACTGATTTTCAGACAATGACCAATTTTAAAAGGGGGCAGGAAGCTTTTCTTGCGGCAGAAACATGTGTAAATGAAACGAGGCGCCAGATTGCACAGGAAGGACTTGCTTTCTTGCTTTTCAAGCAGGCTTCTCAAAAATCTACAGACCCGTTGATAGAGCCTCTGGATATAGATATTGCAGATAGCAACAGCAACCTTATAAAAGATTCTGACGGTATTGGAGCAAAATGCAGATCGGGAAGCAGGCTTATGGACAGTACTGTTGTAGCGAGTATAGATCCGATATTTGAATTTCCCGAGGATGCAAAATCTATTGCAAGAGATCTTAGAGGATTCAGTAAAGACGCGGCTTCACCATCTAATCCTCAGGCAACACCCATTGTTTTCACTGTGATAGGTAAGGATGCTAAGGATAGGGACAAGAATGATGAAGAAATTCAGGTAAATACCGGTACGCAGCTTGCAACCGGCGTAGAAGCTTTTTTGCTAGGAGGAACCAATGTTTACTAAGTTTAGCAAGAATAAAGAAAAATTATTTATTTTAATTTTAGGATTTTTATTTCTTACGGCATTATCCATTTTGCTATATGTAGACAATACAAAGGCTCAGTCTCTTCCAAGACCCCCCATAAATGAAAATGAAGTTGAGGACCTTAATCTGTTTCGAGGCACTACTATCGGCGGTAATTCGAATCTCTTGCTATATATTGATTATTCTCAATCAATGGGTACTAACCCAGCCGGTGTGCAGACCGGCAACTGGGATCAGTCTTATACTGTAGATGATGATACTGTTTCCAATTGTGATGGTTTTGCTTCAGACGGTGATAACAGCGTTTGTATTGCCGGCACCTGTGCTTTGAGGCAGAAAATTGACAATGTTTCTAGTGGAGATCCTGAAGGATTTGCAATTGCCCACTGTGCTGCTAATGCTGCCGGAATAACAACTGAATTAGTAGATAAAGACGGTGGTGTTATTCACAATGCTTATCTTCTTAACAGCGGCGATACTATAACCATAACGTCTACTGATTTAAGACCGGATACTACTATTATGAGAACAACTGATGGGATTGTGGAACGATTTAACAGCGGCATTGCATTTGAGGGAGTGTTTGGTGGCTGTGGTTCAAGGGCATGTAATAGATCAAAATTTGGTACATGTGAAGACCCTGTTGATTTTGGGGAATTTATAAACTGTATAGATATTGCATATTCTGATGTTTTGTGTCCTACTTGCCCAACAACTTCTGATGAAACAATAGTAATATCTGTTTTAGCTAATGCCGCTGATGTAAATTGCGGAGACAGCACGACAGTTAGTACAATTCTTGGTTCAGGACTTGGTGACACGGACATAGTAACTTCTTTAAAAAGTACATTGAATACTGGCTGTATGACTGACAGAGAAAGAATCTGGGCAGCGGCAGCAATGGATAACTATTCTAACTTTCTTTGGGCAGAAACAAAAACTATGCCTAGCGATTATAAAACATGCGGTGCTCAGCACTGTATAACTTTGCAGGGCAGCGGTTTTGGTACAGAAGGGAGCCCTAACCTTATTAACCAGGTAAACCCATCGGGCACGCTTGAAGATCATTCCTGTAATAACAATACCGCACTTGGAATAGGATCGGGTGCAATGGAAGTAACAACACATGAGGTTGACAGGTTTATTGCCTGCATGGAAACAGCTACACAAAAGCAGCCATTTGTAAAATCCTGTACCTCCGGTGGAACAGATGGTGATTTTTGCTCACCTGGTCAAAATGGTAGTACCAGGGCAGATGCCATGATGACCGTTTTAGCTCAGGTGCTCGACAGGGACAACTCTATAAAAAACTCTACTTGTACTGATACTCCAAGATTGTTTAATGGTACAACAAGCCCTATTAGCTGCTTTAATTATTTAAACACTCCATTTAGAGATCTTGGAGACATTCCCGATATTACCGGTGGTGGT
This sequence comes from Thermodesulfobacteriota bacterium, assembly GCA_041572575.1. Taxonomy (GTDB): domain Bacteria; phylum Desulfobacterota_D; class UBA1144; order Nemesobacterales; family N074bin48; genus N074bin48. The sequence goes on along the minus strand of JBFFSH010000002.1, from coordinate 29,793 downwards.
TCTATGCCGGTTGTAACTGGGGATGCAAAGATAGGGGATCAGCTCGATAGTGCAGATGAAGCCCTTGCCCCTTTTAGAGTAAATATTGGTAATTATGCAGGGATTGATGAGTGTGATGATAACAATTCTTTTAATACCGATCAGGGTGGTGGAGCCGGTATGAGTAATGAGAAATTTAATAATGTATTTGGCGAACTTGGCAACAGAAGACCCAGCGGCCGTACCCCTTTAGCAAGTGCGATAGGACTCGATGATACCAATCCTGAAAATACTGGTACCAAAAATGATGTTTTAGGTATATACAGGGTTACATTAAATTCCGATAAGGAAAATGCTGCATGTAAAGCGCATTTTTCTGTTTTTATTACAGACGGTGAAGATAACTGCTCTGGAGACTGTAATTCTAATCAGGCTTTTGGTACAACTGGTACTGGTATGGATATGGATGCTGGTGGGGATTCATCGTCTGGTACCTGCGACAACACTCTTGCTCCGGCAACAGGAAATTCTAACAGAAGAAGTACCCTGCAGGCCGCAAGTTTTTCAAGGACTCATTTTGCAAGAAAACCAGTACAAGGTAATGAGTTTAATACTGAAGTAATGTCATTTTTTATTGGTTGGGGAGTAAAGGACAATCCCCAGGCTGTTAGAACATTAAATGCTGCAGCGCTTTTGGGTGGAACACATACTACGGGCTTACTATTACACCGACATCCGCAGGGTTTTATTTCAGGACAAAAAGATCTGGATGGAAGCCCTGGAGTTCCTGCTGTGCTTCCAAAAGCAGATATAACCGAGATAAGATCTAGTTTTCCCTGGGTGCTGGAAATGGCAGAAATGGAACACAGCGGTGGAGATTTTAGTAATAATCCACTAGGTGTAACCTTATCAGGTTGTCAAACTCCAAACGAAACCGGGTCTTGTTCATGGAATGGTACAGATGTATTTGATAACGACTTTTTTACAGGAACTGCCGGTACAGACCTGCCAACAGCTTTTACAAGAACTAATGTTGGACAAAGTTTTGCATTTTTTGTAGATAATCCAGCTGAACTCATTGCCGCACTGGAGGCAATATTTGATTTTACAAAAGGCTTTTCTGCAGTAGGTCAGGCTCCGCAGGTGCCGCCATCGGTAACTGCTATTGGTCTTAGAGACAGGGTGCTGCTGCCAAGTTTTACTCCAACTATAGGTGAGCCTATATGGCAGGGAAGACTGGCTCTATTTGGCTTTTTGGATGATCCCGATAATCCGGGCACTAAAATCATTGTAAGAAAACCAAGGTCAGATGGTGAATTTCTGGATGGAAATAGTCTTGATCCAGAAGCATTAAGATCTGCTAATATCTTTACTGATACCGGGGCACTTAGTTCCAACGCCGAAGAGTTTTTCTGGGATGCAGGTAAATTGCTTGCTGAAAGAGATATTGTATCTTCTGCAACTTCAAGAAACCTGCTTACGGTAGGAGATTCTACTTCATTTGGTACACTGCAAATAGATAACACTGGCTCCGGTGAGTTTGATGCTATTATCTACACATCTGGTATTGTAGCATTCAGCAGAGCTCTGGATCCGGAAGTGTTTGGCATAAGTGATCTGGATGTTGATCCTGCTGGGGTTGAGTCTGTAATATCAATATGCAGTGATATCGCTGCAGACGCTTCTTCTGACGGCTGTGGAGGCGTTGGAGTATGTGATACTTCGCCACCAACACCGCTCACATCAGCCTGTAAAACATGTATAAAAGAAAAATGTCTGAGAAATAAAATCGTTGATTTTATGACCGGACACACCGGATTACTTCCTGTACGCGACAACTTTGGTGAACCAACTCTGGAGTCATGCTCGTCAAATATTTTAGATAATACGACCAGAGGGGCTATAGGTTGCGGATGTCCTGACCTTGAGGTGACTAATACTAATGTTGTTACAGATGCAAGCCTTATAAGCAGTCTTGCTCAGTGTGAGAGAAGGCTTGGAGATATCTTTAATTCACAGGCAAAGATTGTACAGGCCCCATCACTCCTATTTTTTGATACAGGATTTCCTGTATTTGCTCAGACCCTTAGAGACCGTAGCGCAGTTATCTATGCCGGTGCTAATGACGGATTTTTACATGCTTTCCACGGTGGAGAATTTATCGATGTAATTAATGATGGTACTCTCTCAGCAGCAGATAAGAAGAACCCCTTTACTGGTATTACTGAGACGCTTCCTTTTGTAGATGAAGGAACGGGTAATGAATTTTTTGGATTTGCGCCACCTACATTTCTTACAGATTCGATAGCTCCTGATGGCACGTCGGACACCGATTTTGATGGAGTTACTGATATAACAAGAACTATATTTCCGGGAGTGCTTCCTCTCAACTATGATCCTACAACCCCAATTTCTTTGCAGGATTCTACTCTGATAACTTCATCTACAGAGCCTTTACCCGATTTCAGGTTTGGTGACTTCAAAACACTTGTCGAAAAGAATCTCGCCCTTGGTCATCTTGGAGCAAATTTACTAAATGATCAAAGAAATTTTCAAAGATCATTTTTTGACGGCACACCTTTCATTATTGATGTATTTCTAGATGGTCAGAGTGATCAGACAAACGGGTTGCCATACTGTAAAGACCCAATTGTAATAGCAGATCCATATGATTCAGGACCTCATCCTGATGGTATTATAGATGACTGTGGAAGGGAATGGCACACGGTGTTAGTCTCGGGTTTTAGAAACGGAGGCGGAGGTTTTACTGCGCTTGATATTACAAACGTCAAATGTGCAGATGCCGATTGTACGGCTCCCACAAAGAGATTTGCAAATGGGCCTGATTATCCTGAGCATCTGTGGACTATATTTGACAGAGATATGGGCAATTCATGGTCACAGCCCAAGGTAGGAAGGGTCAGGATAAAGTATGAACCAGATGGATTTACTACGGACAGATGGGTGCTCTTTGCCGGCGGCGGTTTAGAGCCGGTCTTTACAAATCCTACAGGAGATGATGACCATCCTGATACTCCGGCAAATGAAGCTATGAACGGCTTGTTAAACTACGAAGAACCTACTTATAAAGGTGATTCATTTTATGCTATAGATGTGGCAACTGGGGAGATTATATTTAAGTTTAATGAAAATGATAATAGTAACTTTGTATGCGATACTACGGGCGATCCAAATGTAGTAGATATAAATTCAGATGGTTATATAGACCTGGTATATCTTGGTGATAAATGCGGCAGGATGTGGAGATTTGATGTTTCAGAGCCTATAGAAGCCGGCATTACTATTGCTCAGGATACTGGTATAAAAAGTACGGCTCTTGAATTTTCGGCTCCTGATTGGACGGGTGAACCTGTATTCTGCGCAAATGATCCCGATGCTGAGGATCCTCCTGGTACTGCAATAAATACATGTCTTTCCATGACTGATGATCTAAGAAACCCTGTAGCTTCTGATACATTGTTTCCAATATATTTTGCTCCTACTACGGTTCTAGACAATCTGGGCAGAAGGCATGTTATATTCCAGACAGGTGACAGGGGCTGGCCGTCGAATGAAAATACATTTGGATATCTTTATAATTTTATTGATGAGTATATTCCTTCATTCCAGAGAGGTTCGGGGGCTAGTACGATTGATACTTTTAAAACTGTAAATGATATTATCGGAGACGGATCAACTATTGGAACTATACTTACAATATCTGGCGGACCCGATACATTTTCGATTAATGGACCTTCGAGTAACATAAATTCTGGTGAATTTCTTGTGAAGTATGCAAATGGCTGCAATACAAGTCTTGCAGGTTGTACAGAAGGTGGCGAAATAGGTATTGGTACTCCAATTGTGGTAAGCGGACTGTTGCTGTTTACAACATTTGTTCCGCAATCAGGTGAGGTTGAAGAATGTTCTGCCGGACTAGGTTCTGGAAGGATTTTCGGAATAGATTTCATTACAGGAGCGGCAGCACTATCAAGAGTACCGGGTGCAGAAGCTTTAGTAGGTGGTGACGGTAGTATCGCCGGTGTTGAGGGTGGTGAAGGCATGCCCACACCGCCTAGTTTATCATACTCAAACAATACGATAACTATGAGTCTGGCATTTTCCGGAAGTGGTGTAGTTGGAGGGGCTCAATTTTTGTTATGGGAATTATTTCAATTCCCAGCAGCGACACAGACACTCTATTGGGAAGAGGTTATATAGTGTATATTTAGATCATGGAAATGACCAGACGAAATAAAGAAAAGGGCTTTACCCTTATGGAAGTTATCGTGGTGGTTGGTATTGTCGTCATCATTTTAGCTCTAGCAGGGGCATTCTCGATTAAGGCTGCGTATAGAAGGAATGTAGATTCGGTAACAACTCGTGTGTCTAATTCGCTTCAGCTCACAAAACTGCAGGCTGCAAAAAACGGAGTAGAATTTAGAACTGTATTTGTTAATAATGGGAATGAACTTGAGATAATAACTCACAGAGGTGACAGCAATATTGATTCTACGGTATGGCAGACAGCCGATAATGGTGTATTGAGTGTTAAAATAGATACTTCTGTTATAATATCAAACCTTCCGGCATTTTTTGAGTTTAAGCCCAATGGAATTGCCAGCCCTTCAGATAATGTACTTGTAATAGCAAATGCAGGCACTGGTACGGATAGGTGCGGGCAGGTATTTGTGAGCGCACTTGGCAGAATTGCGACTATTCAGGGTCACTGGGATGGCACCAGCTGCTCACAGGTAGAAGACGAGTAAAATTCTCGGCATAGTTTGATTAAAACGAGAGATATTTACATATTTATTTTTAGAATAACAAGATATGTAGGCTGGAGTATAGCTCCTCTTGTTTTTCTTACTGGTCTTTATTATTCCAAAGCAGGTTTGGCAAGTATATCTTCTTTGGAGTTGGTATTACTTTCATTCCCATATGCCATTTTACTTTTTGGTATAAATGATATATACGATCATCAATCTGATCTGCTAAATCCAAGAAAAAGCAATATTCCTATTGGAGGAGAGGAAAAGAGATTAATTGTAGTTATATCCGGTGTTACAGCAGTGCTGATGATATTGGCTTCAGCTCTAACATTAAATATTGAAAATATTATTATTACTTCTGTTCTTTTGCTTACATCTTATAAATATTCATCCGGACAATATAGATTAAAAGAAATTCCGGTTATAGACTCTATATCAAACGGGTTGATATTCCTATTGGTATTTGCCCTTGGTTACAGCTTTGGCGATACGGTTTTTAACATACCTCTTAAAATATATTTTGTTGCGCTTTGTGTTGCTGCGATTCATGCATTTGGTACAGTGGTTGATTATGAAGTGGATAAAAAAGTAGGGCATAACACTTTTTGTGTATTTGTTGGAAAGAGGTTTACACTGCTATTCATATTTAGTGCATTCTTGTCTGCTTATTATTTTGCGGAAATTGGAAGAAATTTTATAAACTATTATTTTGTATTCTGTGTTTTTCTTACAGTTATAGTGTTTATTAAGCCCGTGCATAGAATAGCATATAATTGTTTTAAGCTTTTATTTGCAGGCTTTATCGTTACATCATTAATATTTTTATTCACATACTAAAAATTTCTTATAACCATGTTATTATAAATAGCTTAAACCAAGATAAGGAGTTGAGTATATGGCAGTAGTTTTTGTAAAAAGCGGTGAAACAATTGACAGTGCGCTTAGAAGATTTTCAAGCATGATAAATAAAGAAGGAATTCTATTTGAACTTAAGAAAAGAGCCTACTTTGAAAAACCAAGCGAGAAAAAGAAGAAAAAACTCTATGCAAGTAAGTCAAAACAGAAAAAAAATAAGAAGAGGTAACTTATGAAGACTTTTTCTTTAGCTGCTTTATTTTGCAGCTGCTTGTTATTTACTACATCCTGTAGCTATGGTGAAGATCTTGAAAAGGATGTACTTCCTAAAAAGAAGGATAATATAAGTAGTGCTAGTAAAAGCAGTACTACCGGTGATGGTGCTTTAGTTGACGATGATATAGAAATTGATGAGCAGCTGTTAGCTCAGAATGTTACTGAAGTTGATTTATCATTTCCCGAAACAAAATCAATTACCATTGAAACTATAACCAGCGAAGATGGTATTAAAACGTTAGAGGTTGCTGTAGTTCTAAAAAAGGGTGATGTTAGTAATTTTGAGATTACATATAGGTGGCTTCATAATAACGAAGAGATTGAGGGTGAACTGGAGAATTCTATCCCATGGCTGGATGAATATAAAAAAGGCGATATAATTACAGTAAATGTTATCCCCGCTAATACTGATCTTGAAGTTTCATTTGTAACCGAGGCTGAATTTGTAATACCCAATCAACCCCCTGTCATTACTTCGGAACCTCCGGCAGAGATAATCGGAGAGAAAAAGTTTTTTGAATACCAGGTTGAGACAGAAGATCCAGATGGCGATGAGGTTGAAATTAGCCTTAAAAAAGCTCCCAAGGGAATGAAAATAGAGCCTGCTACGGGTCTAATAGAGTGGGATTATACTGAAGTAAAACCCGGCAGTGAATTTAATATAGAGATTTTAGCAACTGATACCGACGGTGGTAGCTATACACAGACAATTACCCTTACAATACCAAGTGGTGAAGATGGACAAGAGGGTGAGCTAGAGCAGGCTCGCGAAGATGAAGGCCAGCTAAACGAAGATGAAGTGGATGCTGAAGAAGAGCCAGATGAAGACCTGCAAGAAGATTTCATAGAAGAAGAAACGGAAGATACTGAAGACGCTGATACAGAAGAATTTTAAAAACCTCTGCAATAATTATTTCTAGTAGTTCTTGATATTATTACCTGCTATTTATACACTCTCGATATAACCTGTTTGTGATAGGGTATCCTTAGTATTCAATGAATAATCATGATAGCTGTATCAAATTAGACCGAATTTCCAAGTCGTACTTTGACGGCGATAATGAAATAAGGATTGTTGAAAATGTGAATGCGGGATTTCAGGACTCAAAAATCTCTCTAATCCTTGGCCGCAGCGGAAGTGGAAAGAGTACTTTGTTAAACCTTCTATCCGGTATTGATATCCCCTCAAATGGAAGTGTCATAATAAATGGTATTGCTCTCGATGATCTGAATGAACAGGATAGGACACTTTTTCGCAGAAAGAATATCGGGATAGTGTTTCAGTCCTTTCATTTAATTCCATCACTAACTGTGATTGAAAATGTTTTGCTCCCTTTGGAACTTAATAGCTTAGATAACATAAATGGATACGATATTGCTAAAGATTTGCTTGAAAAGGTAGGACTAATAGAAAAATCTGATGTTTTTCCAGATACTCTATCAGGTGGTCAAAAGCAAAGAGCAGCTATTGCTAGAGCCATTGTGCATGATCCACAAATTATTTTAGCAGACGAACCTACCGGCAACCTTGATAATAATACAAGAGATCAGATAATTGAGGTTCTTTTTGGATTAGTAAGGGATAAAAATAAAACACTTATTATGGCTACACATAGTGTAGACCTGATAAACAGGAGTGACAGAGCATATATGATTGAAAACCATTATTTGAAAAAAATTAAATAGTTCTATTTAAGATTACTGTAATAACAGTCCATATTAATTTTGTATGTTTACAAAATCTAAATTACTGAAAATTTCATTAAACCACTATCTAAAACACAAAATACAGTCGGTACTCCTTATACTGGGTATTTCTCTGGGAGTAGCTGTGATTGTAGCAATAGACATCGCAAACATAAGCGCCAGAAAATCCTTTGATAAGTCTCTAAAAAGTATTAGCAGTGATATCACTCATTCTATATACAGTACAAATTCAAGACTTAAAGAAGAAATCTATTTTGATTTAAGGAAAGAATTAGGGTTTAAGAATATTGTCCCGATTATAGAGCGTACAGTCTTTATAGATCAGTTTGCAAATGAGCAATTCAAGATCATAGGCATTGATCCATTTTCAGAAAATTCTCAACTAAAATTTTTTCAAAATCAGAGTATCAGTCTAAATTCAAAATCCTTTGAGCAATTTTTGACAGAGCAAAATGGAGTAATTATTTCAAATAATCTAATGTCCCGGCTGGATGCTCAAATAGGAGAGAGTTTTTTAATTGGTACTGAGTTAAATAAAGAAATAAAAATAATAGGGAGTATAGATACAAACAGCGATGAAAAGATTTTATTTACCACAAACACAATATTAGCTGATATTGCAACAGCCCAGAACCTATTAGATTTTAATGGAAGTTTATCAAGGATTGATTTGGATCTAACAAGTTATCCGCAAGAACAAATCGGCCAGATAAAACATTTTCTCACAATAAACTATCCACAGGTCTCTCTTATTAAAGCAGACTCCTTGGTAGAGCAAAGCAGCAGACTTACCAAGTCATTTGAGCTCAATCTAACAGCCCTTAGTTTAATTACTCTGCTTATTGCGTTTTTTTTGATTTATAATTCTTTTAATTACTCACTTGTAATAAGAAGGCCGGTATTTTCGGTACTAAGATCGATCGGGGTAACATCAAATGAGATATTCTATACTATTCTCACCGAAGCATTTATAATTGGTATTTTGTCCTCAGTGCTAGGAATTATAGTTGGAATATTTCTTGGAAAACTTTCTGTTCTTCTTGTATCAAATACACTATCCAGTATTTATTCGGTGTTTGGCCAGTCTGGATTGAGTTTATCTCCTATAACCATAATTAAGGCTATTATTTTAGGGATAACTGCTGTATTGTCGGCTGCAATCATACCTTCTTTGGAATCCAGATTTATTAAACCGGTCAGTCTTATGAGTGAGTCATATTTCAACAAGAACTTTATACGTCTCATCCCTTATTTGTTTACTGCCGGTATTTTTCTTATCTGTTCAGGACTCTATATATCGGCATTTTTATCATCAAACATTACACTTACATTTGCAGGGCTATTTATAATTATCATAGGATATACTCTTCTGCTACCAGCATTAATGCTAGTGCTAGCAAAGATTTTAAACAGATATGCAAAATCATTATTTGGGAAAATATATCTTATCCCATGCAGAAACTACCTGGGCTCAATTGATAAGAACTTTGTTGCCACGGCGTCGCTTACTGTGGCGGTAGCTGTTTTTTTAAGCATGACAGTTCTAATTGAAAGTTTCAGATCTACTCTAACGGCATGGCTGGAAGACACCTTTCCATCAGATGTATTTATATCGGCTGTCTACAGGCCTGAAGAAAATAACGGTTTGAATTTTAATCTCATAAATAAAATTACATCATTGGAAGGTACTCACAAGATTGGATATTCAAGAAAAATCGATCTTCTTACTGAAGACTACGGCAGGTTAAATCTGATTGCTCTTAGTGAAAATCCACCCATAAAACCTCAAATTATCTCAGGTCTGATAAATGATTTCAAAGAATTAAATAATACTTACGATAAAGCTGTATTAATATCAGAGAGTTTTAGTAACAGAAATTCTTGGCAACTTAAAGATGGATATCTCTTTTTACCTACAATGAAGGGTTATGAAAAATTTCTGATAGCAGGCGTATTTTCAGACTTTGCAACGCAAACAGGCACATTAATAATAGGTTATGAATCGTTTCGCAAACTTTGGGATGATGATAAGCTAACCTCTATTTCCCTTAATATATCTAAGGGATTTGAATTAAACAGTGTACTTGGGAATATAAGAGCAAATATCTCAGATGAGCAAGAATTTAGGTTAAGTACTAATAAAGACCTTAAGAACTCAGCGCATAAAATATTTAATCAGACTTTTGTAATTACAAACGCTATGAGGGTGATTGCTTTTGCAGTGGCATTTTTTGGCATACTCGGAGCACTCCTTGCACTCGAACTGTCGAGGAAAAAAGAGATTGGGGTGCTTAGAGCTTTGGGTGTAAAGGTCTTAGAGATTAGAAAGATAATATTTTCTGAAACAGCAATTATTGGCCTCATATCAGGGGTAATATCAATCCCGCTTGGATTAACTATGGCTTACCTGCTTGTAAACGTAATAAATTTTAGGTCATTTGGATGGACTATAGATTTTCTAATTAAGCCTGGTTATTTAGCCGAGGCAGTCTTAATATCATTTATAGCGGCAATGCTTGCGGGTATTTATCCCTCCATAATTTTCTCAAAAATAAATATTTCAGAGGCTATAAGAGAAGAGTGATTAAACATATGAAATCCAGAATAGCTTATTCGGTAGTTGGTTTTTTCGTATTGCTAATTACCCTTGCCTTATTCAATCAAAATGTAAATTTATTTGATGAATCTGATAACCCTACAATTGATATATCGGCTGTGTTATCTGGTAAGGAAAAAAACAAAGGATTCAAAAGAGCAGTACGGCCAATACAGTTTTCCTTTCCAAAAGATCACGGGACTCATCCTGATTATCAAACGGAGTGGTGGTATTTTACGGGTAATTTAAAAGACGAAGAAAATAACAATTTTGGGTATCAGTTAACATTTTTCAGGCGGGCACTCACACCTGATCAGCCTGTAGATGGGTCATCATGGAGAGCAAGCTCAATATATTTTGCTCATTTTGCAGTTACAGATATAAGTAATAAAAACTATCATTCCTTTGAAAAGTGGAGCAGGGCTACACCCAGGCTTGCAGGTTCTGATAATAAAGATCTGCATGTGTGGATTGATGACTGGATGGTTAATTCGGATGATAATAACAACTATATTCTCAGTTCAAATAGTGAGAACATATCAGTTTCACTTGTACTAAAAGAGTCTAAAAAAATAGTCCTAAATGGAAATAAGGGACTGAGTCAAAAAAGTGATGAACTGGGCAATGCATCATATTACTATTCACATACAAGACTTAAAACCACCGGCACAATTACAATAGATGATAAGAAACATAAAGTGGATGGCCTCAGCTGGTTTGATCATGAATGGAGCACTAGCGCTCTGGGAGATTTACAATCGGGCTGGGATTGGTTTTCCCTTCAGCTAAGTAATAATACAGAAATTATGATTTATATGCTGCGGTTAAAAGACGGGACGGTTGATCCTGTATCTTCTGGAACCTACGTGGATAAATCGGGTGATACAGTACATCTAAAGAGCACTGATTTTATTGTAGAGACAAAAGAGCATTGGAAAAGTCCCGGGACAAACATCAAGTATCCTTCAAAATGGACTGTCATGATTCCTAAATACAATATAGAGTTAGATGTGCAGCCCGTTTTAAACAACCAGGAGTTCAACCACTCCTTTACCTATTGGGAGGGGGCAGTGAAAGTAAAAGGGGATAACATCAGTGGGCTGGGGTATGTAGAATTAACTGGTTACTGATTAATTTATATTCTCTTTTAGGATGTTGAGGGTATCATTCTATTTTTAATTTGAGATAAACGGAGACCTTAATGCCTCAGGAAAAAGCCAAGAACATAAATCATATAGCGCTTGCAGTCACAAATTTATCAGAAGCAGAAAACTTATATGTAAAAGCCCTTGGGCTTGAAGTTAAACACCGCGAAGTAATAAAAGATCAGGGAGTAAGTACTTCTATGCTAAAATCTGTAGAGGGACAAACTTCGATTGAACTGCTGGAGCCTTTGGATGATAATTCTCCAATCTCAAAATTCCTAGATAAAAGGGGAGAAGGGATTCACCATATATGTTTTGAGGTTGATGATATTGAGCAAAGTTTGCAGCACTTAAAAGACCTGGATCTTGAGCTAATTGATGAAAGTCCCAGAATAGGCGCTTATGGAGCCAAAGTAGCTTTTGTTCATCCAAAGTCTATGAACGGGGTGTTAATCGAGCTTGCTGAATTTTCAAAAGAAAATAGTTAGATAAATAATCCTATTATTTAACCTCTGATTCCTTTTCATTTTTTTTTGGGGCTTTTTCCAGGTCTGTATCTTCTATTTTATCGCTATCATCTTTATTAGGAGTAACATCTATTTCATCGGGTTCTTTCATCGATCTTTTAAAACCTTTGATCCCCTTTCCAAGTGCAGTACCCAAATCTCCAAGCCTGCTTGGCCCGAATATAAGTAGTAAAATCACAAGAATTATTATTAATTCCCAGCCGCCAATATTACCCATGATGCTTTTCTCCTATAAATCACAAACCTAAAGTAAGTATATAGTTTTATTATACCTAATCAGTATAAATTGAATTATGCCTTTAGTAAAAAATTATAGAAAAGTAATTAGGTGACTAAAACCTGCTGGCTTGTTTATATACCTGCTCAAGTTCTTTGGTTTTACTCAGAACTTTTACACCCATTTCTGCCTGAGCGCCTTCTTTTGGAGGGGAATTCCAAACAACTTCACCTTCAAGTCTTATTGGGTTATTGCCTGAATATAAAACAACAGATATTTTAGAACCCGGAGTGAGTGCCTTATAGGATTTTATTGCAATTCCTTTTGGGGAAATATTTACGGTAGTACCATCAGTATTAGGTATATCCGATGCACCATATTTGATTCTTTCTTTAAACTTTATTCTTCTACTATTTCTTTTGTTTTCCATAGTAAATAAAGAATAATTTTAGAGTTTAATATAATTCTATTGCCCTTAGTGAAATAATTCAACCGAATACGGTCTAAAGACAGAAAAACTAGTCTAAAGTCTAATTATTATCTATTATTAGTTTTAGAAGGTCGTGACGGGCAACTATCCCTATTACTCTGTTATTATTTAATACAGGAACGCGGTCAACAGACTGGTCTATCATTTTTTTGAGAAGATCAAATACGGAATCTTCCATATCTACAGTTACTGGATTTTGATACATTAAATCTTTGGCATAAATTGTTTTTGCAGCATCATACATTTTGTCAATATTGTCCTTTGTTACCCACATGCCAAACAATTTAGGAGCATATTCACGTGAAAAAGGAAATCTTTTCTCATTCACACTAAATTCATTCTCTGTTATTATTCCTAGAAGCTCAGAATCTTTACCTACAACGGGCACACAGCCTATTCTATTTTTTATCATTATTCTGGCAACATCTTCCAAGGTGTCATCAGGTTTTACAGATACTACGGGTGAGACCATTATTTCTTTTACTTGCATAAATCCTCCAAATTAATAAGTAATTTAAGGCAATATTATTTTAAAAATCTTATCAAAAAAATTATTTTTAAGCTGAGTTATTATTATCATAAGAATTAATAAGAGTACAGTCCAGATAATTATTGCTATCCTTGATGATTTTTTTGCCCTGCTTGCTTCCCACCAAGTACGTGGTCTTACACCCTGAAATAAAAAAGTTCCAACACCTGCAAGATTTACGCATATAATGTTTACTAAAAGCAACAGAATAGCTCCAATTGCAGGTTCTATAAGGCCAGCGCCAATAAGCATGCCAAAGGTTACGAGCGGCGGCAAAAGCGCTACAGCAACCATCACTCCAATAAGGGCACTTGGAAGCCCCATGGTAAATGAAAGCGCACCAGCACTCCCCGATGCAAGAGCAAGTGCAATATCTCCCATACCAACCTGTGTTCTTGAATACAGTTCTGGATAAAACTCTTTTAGATCCGTATCAATTGCAAGTTTATTTCTTAGTAAAATCCCAAGAATTAATGAGAATAATAAAGCAGCAGAAATTCCGGCCAGATTGGATTTGATACAGTTTTTTAGTAAATCCAAGTCTCCAAGCGTAGTGGCCAGGGCAAGGGCAACGTTTGGTCCCAGAAGTGGTGCAATAACCATTGCTCCTATTATCACGGCAATATTACTGTTAAGAATGCCGATAGATGCAACTATGGATGATACTATAACCATGAAAATAAAGAATCCGGTGAGTTTGGAGTCTTTTGAAATTCTTGTATACAGTTCCTGCCTGCTTATGCCTCTACCGATTTTGATCTCATCATTTTTTTTCTTTTGAGAATCATTTTCGGCTTCCTGCTTTTTTTCTTCAATCTTTGGGATTGTTGTTTCAACGGGCAGCAGAATTATCCTGAAACCATCAACAGTAGAAAAAGTATTTTCCAATAGATCGAGAATTGCTCCAGAGTCTTCAGGTGAAATGAGCATACGTATATGGTACTGATGATCGGAAACCCTCTCACTCCAAATACCATGAACAGGATAATCGCTTAGCTTTTCTTTAAGCCAGTCGATGTTTTCTTTAGTAGGTAGATATAGTTCTATTAGTCTTAGAGCCATATGAATTTAATATATCTGCAATAAATCTATTTTGATCTATTGTAACATAGTCAATTCCAAGCTCTAGGTTTAAGAAGTTAAATAGATGGATTTAGCCTTATTGGGTTTAATGCTTGGCTATAGTAATGAACTTGTGATAGCTTAGTAATAAACCTAATCCTCATTATCTTCTAAGAACTTTTCGGCATCAAGTGCAGCCATACATCCTGACCCTGCTGCTGTGATTGCCTGTTTGTACCTTGTGTCCTGTACGTCACCTGCTGCAAAAACTCCGGGGATGTTTGTTTCGCTGGTTTTATTCTTGGTGACTATATATCCGTTCTCATCGGTATCTATAGCGCCGTTAAATATCGTGGTGTTGGGTATGTGTCCAATTGCAATAAAAACTCCATCAACATTTTTTTCTGTAATGTCGCCGGTTTCTACATTTTTAAGCTTAACCCCGGTAACTCCCCTGCCTTTTTCACCGAGAATTTCTTCCACAACCGTATTCCAGATAAATTCAACCTTTTCGTTCTTAAAGGCTCTGTCCTGCATTATTTTTGATGCTCTCAAGCTATCACGCCTGTGAACTATTGATACCTTGGAGGCAAACTTGGTAAGAAAAGTTCCTTCTTCAAGCGCGCTGTCACCACCACCCACTACTATTATTTCCTTATCCTTAAAGAAAAATCCGTCACATGTAGCACAGGTCGAAACCCCATGTCCTACGAGTTCTTTTTCTGAAGGAAGCCCGAGCATCCTTGCAGAAGCTCCCGAAGCTATGATGAAACTTTCTGCTTCTACCTCTACGTCTCCAGCCTTAATTTTAAACGGCCTTTTTGAAAGATCTACAGAATCAATATTGGAAAGAAGGCATTTTGCACCAAACCTCTCGGCTTGTTTTCTCATAGTATTTATAAGGTCCGGGCCCATAATCCCGTTTTCAAATCCGGGGTAGTTTTCAACATCGGTTGTAAGAGTAAGCTGACCCCCTGCCTCAAAGCCTTCAAACACCAAAGGTTCCAGATTTGCTCTAGCGCTGTATAGTGCGGCTGTAAGACCTGCCGGGCCTGATCCCATGATTACTACTTTGTAACGTTTTTTAAGTTGCTCTTTATCACTCATATTTTGTCCTTTATAAATAAATTTTATACTACATATGTGGCAATTATTTTCAAGCTATCTATATTAATGTCTATATTTTGAATAATTTATTCTCAATTAGATTCAAAGAATGGGATTTAATTTTATATTAAAACAGGAGCAATAAATGAAAAAGCTTCCGCTTCATAATTTTTATCTGGAAAAAGGAGCAGAATTTGTAGAATCAGGCGGCTGTACAGTACCAAAACATTTTGATTCTATAGATAATGAATATCAGGCAGCCCGAGATGCAGTAGCAGTATATGATCTATCAGCAAGAGGTAAAATAAGACTGGAGGGTAAAGAATGTTTTAAGTTCATGCAGGGTATGCTCTCAAACGACGTTATGAAGCTTGAGAGTGGAAAAGGGGTTCATGCAACCCTTCTTACCGTTAAAGGCAAAATGTTAGCAGATTTATATATTTACAAAGACGGTGAACAGGCACTAATAGATTTAGAACAAGGGCTAAATGTACCGATATCGGAGCTTCTGCTTAAATACAGGCTTTCATATAAGGCTAAAATTGAAGACTTAACAGATAAATATGTTCAGCTGTGTTTTTTTGGTGCAAAATCACAACAATATTTGAGCCGCTTATTGGATTTGGATTTATCAGATTTGGATGAGCCGGGATTAATTAAAAAAAGTATTGATGATATAGAGATAATTATAGTAAAAGTAAAGAGGTCATCAAACGAGAGCTTCGATGTCTATATCCCAACCGGGGAAACTAATTGGGTTATACAATTTTTCTTTGGTCAAATTGATGGTCTAACCCCTAAGCCCATCGGACTCGACACTTTTGAAATCCTAAGAGTACAAGCGGGGATTGCAAAGTACGGGGTTGATATGGATGAAAATACGATACCTATTGAAGCTGAACTCTGGGATGCGCTTAGTTTTGAAAAGGGCTGCTATATTGGCCAGGAGGTTATAGCAAGGATCAAGTGGAGGGGACATGTTAACAGACACCTGGTGGGAATAGAAATGCAAACTAACACTCCTGCACATCCGGGGGACAAAATATTTGTAAATGATAAAGAAGTGGGTTATGTCACAAGCTCTGTCTATTGTTATGAAAAGACTAAGGCTATTTGTATGGCTTATATAAAAAGGGAATTTAAAGAGCCCGGCACAGCGGTGATTGTTAGCATTAATGATGAAAATATTGATGGAAAAGTATTCAGTTTTAATAATTAAAGTAGAAATTTTTAAATATCTGTAGTTAGATACTATTAATTCTTAATATTTAATTTATAATAACAATGTTTTACGGGGTGCATTTATATTTTTTGAATTACTAAGGAGGGGTTTACTAAGAAATGCTATTTGATTCAATTATAGGTATGTTTTCCAACGATCTTGCAGTTGATCTTGGAACAGCAAATACTCTTGTTTATGTAAAGGGAAAGGGAATTGTAGGCAATGAGCCTTCTGTTGTTGCGGTACAAGAAGAATTAAGGGGTCCAAAGAAAATTCTAGCAGTTGGTAAGGAAGCCAAGGACATGGTTGGTAGAACTCCGGGTTCGATCATGGCAATAAGACCTCTAAAGGACGGAGTGATTGCTGATTTCGATGTTGCCCAAAAAATGCTCGAGTATTTTATTATTAAAACCCATAATAACAGAAAGAGCTTTGTAAGACCCAGGATTATTGTATCTGTTCCAATAGGGATAACAGAGGTTGAAAAGAGAGCGGTAAAAGAATCAGCAGAAGCAGCAGGGGCAAGGGAAGTTTATTTAATGGAAGAAACCATGTCGGCAGCACTCGGAGCTGGTATGCCTGTTACAGAACCCACAGGGAATATGGTGGTAGATATCGGAGGCGGTACGACGGGTGTAGCTGTGATATCACTTGCAGGCATCGTAGTGAGTAAATCGGTTAGAGTTGGTGGTGATAAGCTAGATGAAGCAATAATGCAGTATGTAAAAAGAAATTATAATATGCTCATAGGTGAGCGCACTGCTGAAGACATCAAGATCAAACTAGCCCAGCTTTATGGAAATGGTGAAATAAAAACAATGCAGGTGAAAGGAAGGGATTTGAGAGCCGGGGTGCCAAAGACAATCGATATTACATCAGATGAAGTAAGAGAGGCACTTAGTGAGCCTATTGGTGTAATGGTCGAGGCCATTAAGCAAACCCTTGAAAGAACCCCGCCGGAGCTTGCTGCGGATATAGTAGATAATGGGATTATGCTTACAGGGGGCGGCGCTCTTCTGGGTGGTCTTGACAAACTGCTTATGCAGGAGACGGGGCTTCCTGTGGCAGTTGCCGAGGATCCTTTGAGCTGCGTTGTTTATGGCTCGGGCAAGGCGCTTGATGAGCTTGATTTACTAAAAGAAGTTAGTTTGAATTAGATTATATTAGCAGATTATTAAGTTTCTTTCTTTCCAAACTCTAATTTCTGCTTAATATATTAATTAGTATGGGATTTCTAAGACGCTACCCTCTTTTTGTAGTTTTAATAATGATTTTCTTCCTGGTACAGCTAGTCCCCCTTAATAATGAAAACAAGTTAAACAACTCCAGATTCTCCGAGATAATTCTTACCATTACGTACTATCCCCAAAAAAGTATAAACAGCTTAAGCAGATACATTGTACAAAAATGGAACAAGTATGTTGATAACGTAGACCAATATGAACAAAACAGGGTCTTAAAAAAGGATCTTGCAAAACTGAGGGAAGAAAACTTCAGATTATCAGAAATCAGACTACAGAATAAGAGGCTTAGAGAACTCCTTAATTTTAGGGCTGGAGAGCAATATGAAGTGATTGCAGCCAACACTGTGGCTATAAGTGCTTCAGCTATCAAATCTCAGGTGATAATAATAGATAAGGGTGCTGTAGACGGTCTTGTAAAAGGTATGCCCGTTAAAACACATCAGGGTGCTGTTGGAAAGTTATATATAGTAGGAAAGTATAGTTCAGAAGTGCTGCTTATAACAGACTCACTAAGCGCTGTAGATGCATATGTACAGAGAAGCAGGGAAAGGGGAGTAGTGAAAGGCGATGGAAATCGCTGTATCATGGACTATCTCGAAAAGGCATCCGATATAGCTGTAGGTGACAAGATTGTAACATCCGGTAAGGATGGTTATTTCCCAAAGGGTATACTCCTTGGTGAGGTAGATGAAATATTTTCAGAAAGTGGGAATATTAAGGCTAAAATAGAACCTCAAATTGATATAAACTCCGTAGAAGAAGTACTCATCATTAACAAAAAACCAAGAGAATTTGTAATACCGGAGCAGCAGGTAGTAAATGAATAGATTATACGTATACCTGTTCTTTAGTATAGTACTTTTTATATTCGTTATTTTACAAACTACACTATTAAGTCCTGTAAATCTCGGCAGACTCTATATCGATTTTACTCTTATTTTAATAATATATTTATCCCTTAACACAGATGTGAGGGGGGGAGTGTTTTTTGCTTTTTTAAGCGGATATATTATCGATCTTTACTCAGGCACGAATCTTGGGATGTATGTTTTTAGCAGATTAAGCCTTTTTGTTATCATAAGGTTTTTAGTTACAAAGATATATTCGGACAGATTTGATATTCAGATACTGTTAATCTTTTTTAGTATTATATATGAATGGGTTTTACTTTCCGCGATATTTAGTTTTAGCTCCCAATTAGATACAGCATTATCGTATAATTTCATTATAATTAACATATTGGTTAATACATTTGCAGGCTACATATGTTTTATAATCTTAAAAGAGTTACATGGAAAATTACACACGTAGATTTTTAGTATCAGTTTTTATACTAATATTTTTCTTTATGGTTCTTGGAATAAGGATCTGGTACTTACAGATACTAAAAGGTGATGAATTTGAAAAATTTTCCAGAAATAACCGTATAAGAAACATAAGAGTAGTACCTCCAAGAGGCCGTATTCTGGACAGGAACGGAAGAGGAATTGTAATAAACAGATCGTCATTTGATCTTTATGCAGTTCCTAGTGAGATAAAGGATAGAGAAACTTTTCTTGCGTTTCTTTCCGCCGTACTATTACTGGACACAGAGGAGCTGGAAGACCGAATCTATGGTTCATCTGACAATAAGAAATTCAATCAGGTTTTAATCGAACGTGATATTACCAGAGATCAGCTTGCAGTCCTGGAATCAAGACGTCACACATATCCATGGATGTTTATAGAAGTAAGCAAGATAAGGGAATATCCGTACAGGAAGCTTGGCGCTAATTTTATAGGATTTGTAGGTAAAACGACAAAGACAGAACTAAAGACACATACCGACTTAACAGGGTTTGATCTAATTGGTAAAAGTGGTCTTGAAAAGCACTATCAAAGCTATTTAAAAGGAAGCCCGGGGTATATACAAAAAGTTACTGATGCATTTGGAAGAGAAATTAAATCGAGCGTTTACCGCTCAGATATAAACCTGCAACAAAGCATCCCTGGTGCAGATATTAAACTTACTGTAGATATTGATTTTCAGGTAGCTGTTGAACAGATACTAAGCGATTATACCGGAGCTGCAGTTGTAATGAATGTAGAAAATGGTGAGATTCTAGCAATGGCCAGCAGCCCAACATTTGATCCTTCCATATTCGTAAAAGGGGTAGACCGTAAAGACTGGAAAGAGCTTACGTCCGATGCCAGCTATCCTCTTCTAAACCGTGTCACCAGGGGTTTATACCCTCCGGGATCCGTATATAAGATCGTTACTGCAGCCGCAGCACTAGAAGAAAATGCAATTGATGTAGATACCAGGTTTTACTGCCCTGGACATTATACGCTTGGAACGAAAACATTTAGGTGCTGGAAATCTTCGGGCCATGGGTGGGTGGATATTCACAAGGCCCTTGTTGAGTCCTGTGATGTATTTTTCTATGAAGTATCACAGAAGATCGGTATAGATAAAATTGATAAGTACTCCAGGCAAATGAGTTACGGTACGTTTACTGGAATCGATATTGATGAAAAATCCGGAATATCTCCGAGCAAAACCTGGAAAAAAGAGCGGTTAAAAGCTCCATGGTATAAGGGTGATACGGTTAATGTATCCATAGGTCAGGGATTTTTAAGTGTAACACCGCTTCAGGTTGCGGTAATGACTTCATCAATAGCAAACGGCGGATACAAAGTAAAACCACATTTTATAAAAGAAGTGGTTTCGAATACAGGAGAGCAGCTCTACAGTTATAAGGACGAAATTGAGCAAATATCGGTAGCTGACAATAACATATCAATTATAAGTGACGCCATGGCAGGGGTAGTAAATCAGCAAAACGGTACAGCAAGATATGCAAGACTTCCTCATATACGCGTAGCGGGAAAAACCGGCACAGCCCAGGTAGTAGCGCTTGACTCGGCAAAATTAAAGAACAAGAAATATGATCATCATGCCTGGTTTACAGCATTTGCCCCTGCTGATAATCCCGAGATAGCTGTTACGGTTTTAGTCGAACACGGCGGTAAGGGAGGCGCGGTTGCCTCACCTTTAGCTAAAAAGATTATAGAGGCCTATTATAATCCAAATTTTCACGGGCCAAGATTATGATAAATTTTAGACTTCTTAAAAACTTTGATGTACCCCTGTTTTTCATAACAATAATAATATGCGCAATAGGCATAATAAATTTGTACAGTGCAACTATTAACATAGGAACAGCTATTTTTAAAAAACAGATTTTCTGGGTATCCCTTGGTCTCATTATCACTGTAATCTTATCATTATTTGATTATAGGATGATTCAGCGCTATTCGAATCATTTCTATTTAATAAATATTTTACTCCTTGTGATTGTTATTATATTTGGAAGAGAAGTATCCGGGGCAAGAAGCTGGCTATCACTTGGAGGTGCTGTAAATATTCAGCCCTCCGAGCTTACAAAGCTAGCCGTAATATTTGTACTTGCAAAATTCTACCATGATGATTTTTATGAAGGTCTGTATTCAGTTTCTGAACTGGTAAAACCATTTTTAATGGCAGTTATTCCCATTGTTCTCATAGCTTTACAGCCTGATATGGGTACAGCATTTATAGTTACCCTTATAGCTCTTAGTATAATATTATTTGCCGGTGTTAAAACAAAACATATTATTCTACTAACAATATGTGGATCTTTATTATTTGTTCCACTGTGGGGTTATATATTAAAGGACTATCAAAAGACAAGAATTAAAGCTTTTCTTGATCCCTCATTAGACCCACTTGGGAGTGGTTATCATGCTACACAATCCAAAATCGCAATTGGTTCTGGTAAGTTAAGTGGTAAAGGTTTTACACAGGGCACACAAACTCAGCTGAGATTTCTTCCTGAGCAGCACACTGATTTTGCCTTTTCTGTAATTGCTGAGGAATGGGGGTTTCTTGGGTCTATATTTACCATTCTGCTATTTTTAATACTCATATTATGGATACTTGATACATCGAGCCGATCGAAGGATAAATTTTCGATGTATGTGTGCTTCGGAATAGCTTCAATGTTCTTCTGGCACACCTTTATTAACATAGGAATGGTAATCGGAATCTTTCCGGTCACAGGCCTTCCTCTGCTCTTTATTAGTTACGGGGGGTCTGCATCTCTTACATCTTTAATAGCCATAGGAATAGTGATGGGCATTAGAATGAGAAAATCAAGAGTTTCCGAGCAGGATTTTTCATTTAATGATTAGTTAATGGTAGATCAAATAAGGTCTGAATAAGACGGCAGTCCGCCAAGTCCTGAAGCAGACTTAACTGCTTTTATTATTGAATCTGAAATTAGCTCTGATGCCATAATACCTACATCGTTAATTTTAGCTTCTTTATTTCCCATAGAAACTGCAAATACCATATCTCCGTCTGAAATTGTATGACATGGATTAATAACTCTCGAAATTCCGGTGTGTGCAATAACAGCAATTCTATTTAGCTGTTCTTTTGAGAACTTTGCATCTGTTGCTACTACCGCAAGGGTTGTGTTTCTGATTGTATTTGTGGTCTGTGGTACCCCCTTGTGGATTAAGTCTGAGGTATCTAAAAAATTTTTACCTTTAGTATTCCTTATACCTGCTATGCATGTATTACCGTCTTTATAGTCGTAAACACTTCCAAATGCGTTTACTACAACTAACACACCAATTTTTGTCCCATTTGGAAGTTCAAGGCTTTCTGAGGCAAGCCCGCCTTTTGTTGCATGATTAATCCCTAAGTATTTACCGATAGTAGCACCTGTACCAACACCTACTGTCCCCTGCTCAAAACGCTTCTTTGCATTTTGGCAAGCCTTGTAACCAAAATCACCATTCGGTCTCACTTTGCTGTTTCCTATTCCCAAATCAAATATTACAGCTGTAGGTACACTGGGCACAACTGAACTGCTTCCGACTTTTAATCCTATTAGTTTTTCTTCCAGATATTTCATCACTCCGGAAGAAGCATCCAGCCCATATGCACTTCCACCTGTAAGCATTATTGCATTAATATTACTAAAATTGTGGTGTGGCAGCAGACCATCTATCTGTCTTGTACTTGTACCTCCGCCTCTCATATCCACAGTCCCTGTGGCATTTCCATCAAAAAGTACTACGGTACAGCCTGTAATATTTTCAAAATCGGAGCAGTGGCCGACTTTTATGCCTTTTATATCTGTAATTAGTCCCATTTTAAGTAAAATATATCATACAGACACTGTAAATAGTAAGAGTTTTTGTGAGAAGGGTATAATTAATAGTGGTACTTGACAGGGATTGATAATCCACATAGAATCTAATTCCTTTTTGATAATAATTCACTATAAAAGTTGCAGATTATGTTAAAGAAGTTGTGTAATATGTTAATTTTATTGATGTTTTTGCTTGTACTTGTGGGTGGTACAGGTAACTCCTTTGCTATTAATGATGTAAAGGACTTAAAGCAGGTTGGTATAGATGAGCATTTGGGTGATTATATACCTCTTGATCTGGAATTCTATGATACTAACAACAAGAAGGTCAAGCTTGAAAATTATTTTCTCGAAAAGAAACCCGTAATTCTTAGCCTGGTCTATTTTAGCTGCCCAAGAGTATGTAATTATGCAACCGATGGGGTGGTTGATGTTATAAACCGTGTATCCTCATTAAACCTCGGAAGGGACTATAAGATCTTAACAGTCAGTTTCAATGCTGAAGACAATCCCCAGATAGCTGGTGAAAAAATAAAGCGCTACTATGATTTACTAAATGAGCAGCATTTTCCTAAAGGCAACTGGCATTTTTTGACTGGCAATTCCGATTCAATCACCAAATTAACCGAGTCTGTCGGATTTAAATTTAAAAAAGAGGGTGAAGAATTTGCACATCCGTCGTCTTTAATTATAATAACGCCCGACGGAAAAATTTCGAGGTACCTAAACGGTATCCAGCATGAACCAAAGGACTTGAAAATGGCACTTTTGGAAGCGACAAATGGTGAGATTGGGACATCTAAAATTATTAATAAAGCGCTTTTGTTTTGTTATCAATTTGATCCAGTTGGAAAGAAATATGCACTCCAGGCTCTAAATGTAGTAAAGGCAGGAGGAGTTGTAACACTTCTTTCACTTGGTGTTTTCTTAACCTATTTTTGGAAAAGGGAAAAAAAGATTTCTAGAAAAGATGGAGGTTTTGACGATAGAAATGAATTGGGTTCCTGACGTAGCATCGAATTTTGCAAACCAAGTGGATGGGGTTTTATGGTTCATCACCTGGTTATCAATAATATTTTTTATACTTATAACAATACTTCTGGTTTATTTTTCTTTTAAATACAAAAGAAAAACAGAAAATGATGAGACACCTCATATTACAGGAAACGAAACTCTCGAAATCATATGGACGATCATACCCTCTGCTCTTCTTATGGTTATTTTCGTATATGGATTTGTTGTTTATAAGGATATGAGAACACCTCCGCCCGAGGCTGTTGAAGTAAACGTGACTGCCAAACAGTGGCTCTGGGTGTTTAAATATCCAAATGGCCAAAGTACTATTAACGAACTTTACGTAGAACATAACAGACCTGTAAAAATGGTGATGAGGGCAGATGATGTGCTTCACAGTTTTTTTGTGCCTGCATTCAGAGTAAAACAGGATGTGGTTCCGGGAATGTATACACAGCTTTGGTTTAAGCCCACAAAAGTCGGAACATATGATCTGTTCTGCACAGAGTACTGTGGGAAGGATCATTCCAATATGCTTGCCAAGGTCTATGTAATGAGTCCGGAAGCATTTGCCCGTTGGGAAAGAGGTGGTGACGAGGAAGAGGGGATAGGCGCAGTAGTAGCTAAATCACCTGAAGAGCTTGGTCAAAAATTATATGAAAAAAATGGGTGTGCTGCTTGTCATACTTTAGATGGCAGTAATAGTGTAGGACCTACATTTAAAGGGCTATTTGGCAAGACTGAACCACTACAAGACGGAACATCAGTCCTGGCTGATGAGAACTATTTGAGAGAATCAATTCTTCTTCCACAGGAAAAAATAGTTGCCGGTTATGCTCCGGTTATGCCTTCATTTAAGGGGCTTTTAAAAGACGAAGAAGTAGATGCTATTATAGCTTATATTAAAACACTGAAATAACTAACAGTATTTTTTAGGAGGGGTTTTTATTATGGCAAACGGTACTGCCGCCACAATGAGTGAGCCATCATTTTTAGAATACAAGACGGGGTTTATGTCTTGGGCCTGGACAACTGACCACAAAAGAATAGGTATCTTATACCTTATTTCCGTAACATTTTTCTTTCTTGTTGTAGGTGCAATCGCAGTTATTATGAGAACCGAGCTCTTTACCCCAGAGTCCGATCTCGTTTCACCACACACATATAATGTGCTGTTCACGCTTCATGGGTCGCTTATGGTATTTTTCTTCATTGTGCCCGGTGTTGCGGCAAGTCTTGGAAACTTTCTTATTCCGCTAATGATAGGCGCTCCCGATGTTGCTTTTCCAAAGCTTAATATGGCAAGCTACTATGTATACATAGCGGGTACTATCATAACGTTAATTGCGCTGCTTCAGCCCGCAGACACCGGATGGACTTTTTATACCCCTTATAGTGCTAAGACGACTACTAATGTAATCTTGATAACGTTTGGTGTGTTTGTCCTGGGATTTTCTTCTATTCTTACTGGAATGAACTTTATTGTGACAATTCACAAGATGAGAGCCCCGGGTATGACATGGCACAGACTTCCGCTTTTTATTTGGGCTTCTTATGCAACAGCAATCCTGCAGCTTCTTGCTACACCGGTTGTTGGTATCACGCTACTCTTGCTTATTGCAGAAAGGACACTCGGAGTTGGATTTTTCGATCCGGATAAAGGAGGAGACCCGATTCTGTTTCAAAACTTTTTCTGGTTCTATTCTCATCCTGCTGTATATATCATGATCATTCCGGCTATGGGTGTAATCTCAGAAATACTTCCGGTTTTCTCAAGAAAGCCAATATTCGGCTATAAGGCTATAGCATATTCCAGTGTGGCGATTGCTCTTATTAGTTTTTTAGTGTGGGCGCACCATATGTTTGTAAGTGGTATTTCAGAAACTGCAGCAACCATATTCTCGTTCCTTACGTTCCTTGTGGCTATTCCTACTGCTATTAAGGTGTTTAACTGGATTGCTACTCTTTATAAGGGATCGATAGAGTTTAATTCTGCGATGCTTTATGCGCTTTCTTTTATATTCCTGTTTACAATCGGGGGTCTTACGGGACTTCACCTCGGAGCACTTGCTTCGGATATTCATCTCCATGACACTTATTTTGTAGTAGCACACATGCACTATGTAATGATTGGAGGAACTGTTATAGGATTTTTTGGGGCGCTTCATTTCTGGTATCCGAAGTGGTTTGGAAGAATGCTTGATGAAACACTTGGAAAGATTGCATGGTTTTTAGTATTTATAGGATTTAACGTAACGTTCTTCCCTCAGTTTTTCTTAGGTGTGCAGGGAATGCCAAGAAGATATGCAAGTTATCTGCCTGAGTTTGAGCCTCTAATGAAGCTCTCTACAATAGGGGCATGGATACTTGCAATTGGTATTGGTATTATGGTTTATAACATGATTAAATCACTTTATTCCGGTGAAAAAGCAAGTGATAATCCATACGGCTCATTATCACTGGAGTGGCAGACTTCATCACCACCTATTCACGAGAATTTTCATGAGGTTCCGGTAGTTACAGACTGGACATATGGATATGGTAAAAAAGAAGGATAAACACAGGAGGAGTTAATTTAGAAATGTCAGAAATTACAGCTGGTCACGGTCATGGTCATATTCAAATAGACCCTGTAGAAGAATATAAACAGTCCAAATTTGGTATGTGGCTGTTCCTGGGAACGGAAATCCTGCTTTTTGGCGGGCTTTTTGCCGCATATGCAATTTTTAGAGCAAAGTATCCCGAGATGTTTCATGAGCAGCATCAACAGTTAGACTGGCAGCTTGGGGCATTAAACACAGTGATACTTCTTTTTAGCAGTATGACAATGGCTATTGGTGTTACTGCCAGTAAGCGCGGTAATAATAAACTGCTTATTGCAATGCTGGCTATAACTATAATCTGTGGACTGGCATTCGGATATAATAAATATATAGAATATGGCTATAAGTTTTCTCACCATATCTACCCTGATAAGAGTATCTTCTATTCACTTTACTTCTTAATGACCGGGCTTCATATGATCCATGTATTTATTGGGCTTGTGATATTGCTTGTAGTAATGGTATATGCCATAAGGGGAGTATATTCTGCAGAGTACAACACACATGTTGAAGTAAGCGGTCTGTATTGGCACTTAGTGGATTTGATCTGGATTTACTTATTTCCGTTACTTTACTTGATAGGCTGACCAGGAGGAAAATTTAAATGAGCGAACATCATGAAGAACATATAACACCAATAAAAACATATTTTATTATATTTGGGATTTTAATAGCTTTAACAGTTATTACAGTTTATACTGCAAAAGAGGTTGACCTTGGAGCATTTAACTTCTTTTTAGCAATGATTATTGCATCAGCAAAAGCTACAATTGTAGCTCTATATTTTATGCACCTTAAGTTTGAAGACAGTATTACATGGGTTTTTGCTATTTATCCCCTCTTTTTGCTGGGGCTTTTGATAGGACTTACCTCAGTAGACATATTTAACAGGATAACGCCTTAATAGGGTACACTTATTGCTGAATGCTAGAAAAAAGTACCGTTGGGCTGTTTTTCCTTCTATTAATCTGGGGTAGTGTGGTAACAGGCCTCGAAGCGGGTCTTGCCTGTCCTGACTGGCCTAAATGTCATGGCGAGTACATTCCTCCTCTCCGCTGGGATATATATGTAGAATTCTCACACAGGGTATTGGGTGGTGTCGCAGGGTTACTTCTAATAATACTTGCATATAAACGATTTAAGGTTTATGACCAGGCTTATAGAGCCATTCCAATAATTGCAGTTGTCCTTTTAGCTATACAGGTTGTTATGGGAGGGTTGGTTGTTCTTTTAAAGCTCCCAATGAACCTTACAACACTGCATTTCTCAACTGCACTAATAATATTTTCGCTTGTGCTATTCCTGGCATATTTTAATGACTCTAGAAAACCAGATTTTTCTAATAATACATTTACTTTATTTTTCTTCTTATCATTATTAGTGCTTTCACAGGGCGCTCTTGGAGCTTATGTGCGTCATAGCGGGGCGGGACTTGCATGTCCTGACTTTCCCAAGTGTCTTGGATTTTGGATACCCCCTGAGCTTTCAGGAATAGTTCTAACTCATTTTCTGCATAGAACCCTGGCTTACATAATATTTGCAGTATTTATCTTTCTTTTAATCTATTCTAGAACAACGGACACATTACAGAAATATAGAAAGAAGATTGCTATAGTATTTGGTTTAATAATATTCCAGATACTTCTCGGGGTTGGAATAATTCACACAAAACTATACTTTGCTGTTACAGCAACACATGTCTTTGTAGCTCTATTAATTCTTTATATTCTTCTTAACACCTGGTATTCGGAAAACACCAAGCATTCGGAAAATGCTGGGAGCACTGTATAATAGTGGCTACTATGAGTGGGGAAGCAACTAATATTAATACGGATAAAGTCTCAGCGGGTAAGTTTGTTACATCTACAGTAGTCCTTCTAAAACCCCGCATTATTATTAGCGTAGTGTTTACGGGCTTTGCCGGAATGGTGCTTGCCAATAGAGCTATTCCAGATGGTAACCTCATTTTCTATACACTAATTTCATTGTTCCTTAGTGCCGGCGGCTCAGCCATAATGAATAATGTATTGGATAAGGACCTCGATACCCTCATGGACCGACTTGGTTCAAGGGTAGAAGCCATGAAAACTGTTGGTAACAAACAGGCCCTTATACTCTCAATTGTTTTGATGGCGGTAGCACTTTTTATCTCTGTTTATTTCATAAACATGGTAAATGCTCTGTTAATAGTTCTTGCAATCCTAAGCTACACTGTTCTTTACACGCTCTACCTAAAACGAAGTTCACCTTACGGTACTATTCTTGGAGGAATTCCCGGTGCGCTACCTGTGCTGATAGGCTATGCTGCTGTTGAACCCAGCCTTGGTATCGGAGCATGGATTCTCTTTATATTCATGATGCTCTGGCAGCCGCCGCATTTCTGGGCGCTTGCTCAAAAATATAAGGATGATTATGCAAAAGCTAAAATTCCAGTAATGCCTGTAGTATTCGGGACACAATATACCAATATATTCATACTTCTATACTCTATATCTCTAATTCCCCTGTCACTCTCACTCTGGTTTTTTGGAATATGTACTGAATATTATGCGATTTTAGTGCTGATTGTAGGCATTTATTTCCAGTATGTGATGCTTTCAAGCGTAATTTCAAAAAGCAATTACGGCAAAGCATTTGGTGTTTCAATTCTATATATGCTGTGTTTTATGCTGATTTTAATACTCGACATATATTTTAATACAGATAACAGCCAGAATATTTTCCCACTTTACAGGTAGTTTTTACTTTTTTTAGTATTTGTTCAAATATTTAGAAACCAACTCCCATTTTTTTCATCTAAAAATACAGGTTTTTATTAATATAGGAAAACTGCGCTTAATTCGAGCGATAAAAAATTATAATAGATTCGGCAATTGATTTTTATGAAAGAAACGGGACTTCTACAGAAAATTCTGGATAAGCTACAAGCTGCTGGCAAAGACTCAGATGGAAAAAGTGAATTATCTGATAATGAACTGATCCAAAGGTTTGTGGATAATAACGATGCAGCCGCATTTGAGATGATTGTAAGCAGGTATATGGAAAAAATTTATAGCCTTGCTTACAGAATAACCAGGGATCATTACAAATCAGAGGATGTAATGCAGGAAGTCTATATGACGCTTATAAAGAAGCTCCATACATAGAGGGGAGAATCGAAATTCTCAAGCTGGTTATACAGAGTAACTGCTAATGCAAGCTATATGATGCTGCGGTCTGAAAAAAAATATGAGTACGACCTGAGCTTAGAGGATTATGTACCATA
>JBFFSH010000001.1:0-95368 GCA_041572575.1 Thermodesulfobacteriota bacterium | reverse complement strand
TTTAGCTTTATAATCTTTCTGCCCTTTAGAAGCTGGATGTTTATTTCATTTAGATTACTATTGTTTAGCAATTCTGCTTTTAGCCGGGTTTCATTTTTTTCAAAATTTATAAGCTCATCAAAATTTGTTTTTTTAAAAGGCTTAAACTTGCAGACTAAATTAATAGCTTCTAACAGGTTAGTCTTGCCGTGGCCGTTTTTACCGATGATTAAATTTATTTTATCAGCAAATGAAAATGACTGGTTTATGTAGTTTCTATAATTTAGCAGTGTAAGAGTTTTAACGAGCACTTTGTTTTTATTTGCGGATAGTTGCAATTGTTTTTTGCAGATTATAAATTATATATATAGCTCTTCAATTTTGTAGTGCTTGACCGGGTTAAAGAGAGCAGTAATATTTCCATTAGATAAACTATGTTTTCTCTTAAAATATCAGAAATATCATTAAAGGATGCCGGAAAGGCGATCGCAAGGTTAAACTCCAAGGACATGACCGATCTGGGGCTTTCCTCGTGGGACCTTATTGAGATAGAAGGCAAACGAAAAACAGTAACCAGAGTTATGCCTTTGGATAAGTCTGAGAATAATAAGTCCATAATTAAAATTGATGGTATTACAAGAGAAAATGCCAAAGCCTCCGTAGATGATCACGTGTTTGTTAAAAAGGTAGATTCAAGGATTGCAATAAAAGCGGTGCTTACTCCAGTAAGCCCTGAAATTATAGGTACCGATAAAGAAGCTAAATTTATCCTTAACAGACTGGACGGGATGCCCATTACAGTAGGCGACAGAATAAGAGTAAATCTAAGTGGTGCAAAACCAGAGGATTTTAATGTAATAGCAACTGTACCTGCAGAATCTGTAATATTGAGATCAACCACGAAGCTAGAGATAAAAAAGAGACCAAAGCACAAGGTCGATCCCATCTGTGTTACATTTGAAGATGTAGGAGGGCTTGGTGAACAGATTAAAAGAGTAAGAGAGATTGTGGAGCTTCCGCTCAGATACCCGCAGTTATTTGAAAAACTTGGTATTGATCCTCCAAGAGGGCTTTTGCTTGTGGGTCCTCCGGGATGTGGAAAAACGCTGTTGGCAAAGGCCGTAGCTCAGGAAACCAATACGAACTTTCAGGTTATAAACGGTCCCGAGATAATCCACAAATTTTATGGTGAGAGTGAAGCAAGGCTAAGAGACATTTTTGAAGTTGCCACAAGAAACCAGCCTTCGATTATATTTATTGATGAAATTGACGCCATTGCAAGAAAGAGGGATAAGGTAACCGGAGACGTAGAAAAAAGAGTGGTATCACAGCTTTTAGCTCTAATGGACGGTCTTAAAGACCGAGGTCAGATTATAGTTCTTGCTGCTACAAACCTTCCAAATCTCTTAGACCCGGCTCTTAGAAGACCTGGCAGGTTTGACAGAGAAGTGGCACTGGAAGTGCCGGACAGAAACGACAGGCATGATATTTTGCAGATTCACACGCGTGGTATGCCGCTTGATACAGATGTTGATCTCGACAAGATTGCTGACCTCACTCACGGTTACGTAGGGGCCGATCTGGAGAATCTCTGCAAGGAGTCTGCCATAATTGCTCTTAGAAAGGTTCTTCCGGAAGTAGATCTTGAAAATGGTCCAAGCAATCACCAGCAGCTTTTCAGGCTTAAGGTTAGTAATAACAACTTTTTAGAAGCCCTTAAGGAGATCGAACCTTCTGCTATAAGAGAAATATTTGTAGAAGTTCCCAAAATCACCTGGGACGATGTGGGCGGTCTTGATGAAGTAAAGGATTTACTAAGAGAATCAATCATGTGGCCTATAAAGTACAGCGAGGTGTTTGACAGTACAAACACAAGAGTACCCAAGGGTATTTTGCTCCACGGCCCGCCGGGCACAGGAAAGACACTTGTGGTTAAGGCCATAGCCAATGAAAGTGGGATAAATTTTATTTCAGTTAAAGGCTCTGAAGTCTTGTCTAAATTTGTAGGCGAGTCAGAGCAGGCTGTAAGAGAGCTTTTTAAAAAAGCAAAACAGGTTTCACCCTGCATTCTTTTCTTTGACGAGATAGATGCGCTTGCCCCATGCAGGCTGGAAAACAGCTTAAACAGGGTTTCTGAAAGAATAGTAAGTCAGCTGCTTACAGAAATGGACGGTATTGAAGAGCTTAGAGGAGTATTTATCGTTGCAGCCACAAACAGACCCGATATGATTGATCCCGCACTTTTGAGGTCAGGCAGGTTTGATGCATTTATTCAAATTCCTGTACCGAACGACAAAGCACTTTATGAAATACTAAAAGTTCATACTAAAGGCAAGCCCCTGGCCAAAAACATCAAGCTGCGGGAGATCTGTAAAGAGCTTAAAGGATTTTCAGGCGCAGATGTAGAGCTTCTATGCAGCAGAGCCTCTCTCATATCAATAAGCGAATATATTAAAAACAGAAACGGCGAGCTCAAAATAAAGCAGTCTCATTTTGATTCGGCACTTGAGTATGTAAAGAAAAAGGTAAAGGCCGTATCCTGATATTCATGTCACATTCCGGGAACTTTGAGTGGATCCAAACACAATACTTCTGATATTTTCTTTTATATTTGGTGCAGCCGTGGGAAGTTTCCTTAATGTTTGCATATACCGGCTGCCAAATGATATTTCACTGGTTTTTCCGTCGTCGCACTGCACTTCATGCAAAAAACCCATTCCGTTTTATCACAACATTCCCATTATTAGCTACCTTGTGCTGGGTGGCAGGTGTTATAACTGTAAGGAAAAATACAGTTGGGACTACCCGCTTGTAGAATTTCTTGCCGGATTGTTATCACTTCTGCTATTTATTAAATACGGACCTACTATAAACTTCGTGTTTCTGTTTATATTTGTGATGTCACTTATTGTAATTACCTTTATAGACCTTGAACACATGATTATTCCAAATGTAATAAGCTATCCCGGTGTAGTTGTCGGTCTCATATACAGTGCTCTTATTACCGATTATGACTCGCTAAGGTTTCTCTTGGACAATCTTCATTACAATTTTCTTTATATCCTGTATGTGCTTGATGAAGTAAGGATATTCAGCTCTGTATTTGGCGCATTTATTGGCGCCGGCTCATTACTGCTAATCGGGTTTGCATACAAAAATGTAAGAAAGATGGACGGACTGGGGCTTGGAGATGTTAAACTTATGGCAATGGTGGGAGCGTTTCTTGGCTGGAGAAGCATAATTTTTGTTGCCCTAATAAGCTCACTCATTGGAACTATAATCGGAATAGGAATAATGCTTCGCAATAAAGGTGATCTGAAATATGCTATTCCCTTTGGCCCATTTATCTCATTTGCGGCAACGCTGTATTGTTTTTGCGGTGATTTGAGTTTAGATTACTTCATAGATTAAATCACAATCGCTTTATTAATAATCTACTTCTATGAATGATAAAAGGCAGGTGGGCTTAAGTTTAGAGATTTTATTTACCATACTTTTTATAACCGCCGTTGCAATGCTGCTTATTTCCCTCATAGCTTTTAATGTGATGGAGAGGTTTGCTCTCAGTGGAAAAACCGAGGGACTTAAATCTATAATAGAGACCTTTGAAAATGTATACTACAGCTCAGGTGATGTTCCATCAGGAATAATATTTTTAGAGAATACCCTCGAAACAGGCGCATGGGGAGTGATCGCGGATGGAACGAGAAGAACGGCATTTTCCACTACTAACAATCGAAAACAAATCGTAGTTACAGACCCTCAAATACTGGATGTAATGAGAACCGGTGAAACAGTTGTTGAGCTTAAGGGTTTTAATCTTCCGCCCATAAAGTTTCATGAAGCACTCAAAATCGCCTCACCCATAAAAAGCGCAAACTCAAAAGGGGTGATCCTTATATATCAGCCGCTTTCTTCTCTAAGGAGCAATATTTTAAGCGGCCAGCAGCAGGTTTCCATATGGATAGTGCTTTTTTTGATCATTATTGCGTCTTTGGGTTTCTATGTTCTTTCTAACAGGATAATAAAACCCGTGAAAGAACTCATATTTGCTACAGAAAAAATCGCAGAGGGCAGGTTTCCCGAGAATATGGATATGGGAAATGTAAGAGAGCTGAACCAGCTTGGAAACGCCCTGGATACAATGCACCAGCAAATTGAAGAAAGTAAGGGCAAGCTCGAGGAAAATATTACTGCACTGCAAAGATCTAATGAGGTTATAAAGAGTACACAAAAGGAGTTAATAGCGTCTGAAAAGTTTGCCTCACTTGGTAAGCTCTCTGCGGGTATAGCACATGAAATAGGCAATCCTTTAAGCGCAATCACGGGTTATGTGGATGTACTAAATAAATCCACCGATTTGAGCTCTGAAGATAGAAAACGGTTTCTTGATAATATCAAAAATGAAGTCTCCAGGATTGATAGAATAATTAAAACGCTTCTGGAATATGCAAGGGCAAAAGAATTTGAGATAAAGAAAGTAAATTTAAATGATATAATAGCTGATTCGGTTAAAGTTCTGCAGACTCAGGGGATATTCAATGATATAGACCTTCAGATAAATCTTGACCGGAATCTGAAGATGGTAGATGCTGATCCCCATCAACTCTCTCAGGTTATAATAAACCTATTGCTAAATGCGGTTGATGCCACAGAGCAGAAAGGACAAATTATTATCACATCTCAAAATGAGGCTGATGCGGTAAATATGAGTATAAAAGATAACGGTATGGGAATTTCCGAAGAAAATATAGATAAAATATTTGATCCCTTTTTTACTACAAAAGAGCCTGGAAAAGGAACGGGACTTGGCCTGTCGGTTTCAGCTCGGATAGTGCAGCATTTTGGTGGGCAGTTAAAAGTGCAAAGTAAGCAGGGAGAAGGATCTGTTTTTAGTATAAGGTTTAGATAAAAGATTATGATCACAGTATTAATTGTAGATGACGAGCCTGGAGTAAGAGAGTCCATGTCTTTAATATTAAAGATGGAGGGCTACAGTTGTGATACTGTACGGGATGCAGTTCATGCTCTTAAACTTCTTGGCTCCGGCAAAAAATACGACTTTATCATATCTGATATTAAAATGCCCGATATGGACGGGCTTGAGTTTCTGGCCGAATTAAAAAAACAACAAGTTGATTCAATTATTATTATGATTTCAGCATACGGTACTATTGAAAGCTCTATAAAAGCAATCAAGTTTGGCGCATCGGACTATATAAATAAGCCCGTTAATATCGATGAGCTCATATTGCGCATGAAAATGTCTGAAGAAAGGAAGAAGCTCAAAAGGGAAAATGTAGCGCTTAAAAAAGAGCTCAGAAAAGAGGTTGGATTTGAAGATATCGTTTGTAAAGACGCTAAAATGAAAGGGATCATAGAGCTTGCATCGAAGGTAAGTGATTATAAAACTACAGTGCTTATAACAGGAGAGAGTGGGACTGGTAAGGAGCTTGTTGCAAGATCAATTCATGCTAACAGCTCAAGGAAGGATAAACCGTTTGTTGCCGTAAACTGTGCAGCGATTCCCGAAAACTTACTTGAGAGTGAGCTGTTTGGATATGAAGTCGGTGCATTTAGCGGTGCTGCAAAATCCAAACCCGGGCTTTTTGAACAAGCCGACGGCGGCACGCTGTTCTTGGATGAGATTGGAGAATTTCCCATAGCTTTACAGCCAAAGCTTTTAAGGACCCTGCAGGATGAGGAGATCAGAAGGCTAGGGGGGACTAAAACAAACAAGATTGATGTAAGAATTCTGGCTGCAACATCGAGGGATTTAACTGAGCAGATAGAAAAGAGTGAATTTAGGGCAGACCTTTTTTACAGACTCCACGTGATGCCCATAGAAATTCCGCCGCTTAGGCAAAGACAAGACGATATTGCAGTGTTAGTTGATTATTTTATAGAAAAGTATAATGAAAAACTGGGATCAAATGTAAAAGGTGTTACAAAAAAGGTGATGGATAAGCTTATTTCTTTCCCCTGGCCAGGGAATGTAAGGGAGCTTGAAAACCTGATAGAAAAAACCATGATCCTCACCCAGAGTGATATTATTGATGAAGTCGAAATTGTACAAAGAGACGAGCAGGATGACCCAAAGCTTTGGATAGGATCACTTAAGCTTGATGAAGCGATGAATAAGCTTGAGAAGCTGTATATTGAAAAAGCTCTGTCTCAGACTGGGGGCAACAGAACTAAAGCCGCTGAAACATTGGGCATAAGCAGAAGAGGGCTGCTCTATAAGATAAAAGAGTATGGATTAGGTAGTGAGGATGAAAAAGAAGACTGAGCATACATAATATTATTTGTTAACCTAATAACATGAAAATTAAAATTATATGTATCTTCACCGCTGTTCTTTGTTCTTCTGTATTCTTTGCTAGTACCATTGAGTCTGAAGAAAAAGCTAAAATAGATTACGGCAGTTTTACAGAACCAAAACTACAGCAGATCGTGCAAGCTTCTTCTTTCTTTAAAGATGAAGGAGAGAAGATTGACTATATATCTTCGAAATTTCTGGGTACAGCCTATAAAGACCATACGCTTACCGGGGATATTAACACACCTGAAATATTTACAATAAACCTAAAAGGGGTGGACTGTTTTACATATCTTGATTATGTAGAAGGTTTAGCTATATCCAAAAGCTTTAACCAATTTGGAGATAGTGTTAAAAAAATCAGATATCAAAACTCCAAAGTTGATTTTAAAAAACGTAATCACTTCTTCAGTGACTGGCCTGTTTACAATAAAGAAAGGATTAAGGATGTAACAAAAGATATAGGTGGGGATAAAGCTAAGTCTACCAAGAAGTTTCTAAACAAAAAGAAAGACGGGTCATTATATTTGCCTGGAATTGCTGTGGTTGAGCGGGAAATTGCATACATACCATCAGAGTCGATTGATGATGACATTCTAAATAAAATGAATACAGGAGACTATGCCGGGATTTATACAGACCTTGATGGACTGGATGTATCACATACCGGTATCATTATCAAAAAGGAAGGTAAAACTTTCTTACGACATGCATCTTCTAAAGATGAGTATATGAAAGTAGTTGATGAGGATTTGATTGGGTATTTTTCTACTAAAGCAGGTATTATCATCTATAGAGCTAATTAATTATTATTATAGTGAGGTGAACAATGGGACTTAGCCCGCAAAAACTTACAGGACTGATTCAGGAAACAAAAAGAGCTGCTGCTGCTTTGGATAAAGTCGGGGATTATGCAAAGTTAATGAAAAAAGAATTAAACGATCTTCCTGGGGAATCCAAGAAATCAGTTAATTCAATAAGCAGAGCGGTAGGGAGAATTCGCAAGAACATTGATGAGCTTACTAACAATATTAACGGTAAACTGAACAATATGGAGCTATATGATGAAGATATTGAAGAGGCTGCAAATAAACTCCTTCTCTTTCATTCAAGCGTAGATGAAGTGCTGAACTGGGCAGAGACTCAGCTGCAAAATCACAAGAAAAACTCATACTGGGGAAAGTATTGGAAGGGTGTTTATGAAGTTGTATCAAAAAGAAAAGAACAGCAAAAGGGTCAGCAATAAATAATATTAGGGTTTAATAGCAGGGATAATCTCATCTGATATTATCTCCATAACTTTAGAATAGTCATCCAGATCATCTACTACCGGGTCGAGTAGTATGTGTTCTATTCCTAAGCTTCTGAACTTCTCCATGTCAGCCAAAATAGAATCAACCGAACCAGAAAAGAGATATGCTGGTTTATTTTCTCCAAGCTCTTTAGTATAATCTTTAGATAGTTTTTCATGTTTTAAAGCAATCCTGTTTCTTACGGTAAAGAAAAAGTTGTCCAGATCTTTATCGTTTTCGGAAGCAAATTCTTTTAGTTTTTCCTGTTCCTCTTCCATCTTTTCCGGGCTGTACCAGGTGGGCTGCCAGCCTGATCCATGAAGCACTGCCCTTTGCCATGCTTTTTCACTGTTGCCACCCACGAGTATTGGAGGGTGGGGCTTTTGAACTGATTTGGGTTCAAATTTTATATCACTATAACTAAAAAATTCTCCATCGAATTCAGGATTTTCCTCAGTCCACAAATTTTTGATAATTTCAATATATTCATTAGACCTCTTTCCCCTCTCTTTAAATGGAACCGCAAGGGTATCAAACTCTTCTTTCATCCAGCCTGTTCCAACTCCGAAAATTACCCTGCCATCTGAGAGTTGATCCAATGTGGAAATCATCTTGGCAACCACGATGGGGTTTCTATATGGAAGTATGATAAGGCTTGTACCGAGACTGATTTTCTTGGTTACTCCTGCAAGTGCAGAAAGCAGCACAAACGGATCGTGGAATATCTCACTAAAACTTCCTATGTGGTTTGTTGGAACAACAACATGATCGCTTACCCAGACAGAGTCAAACCCCAGCTTCTCAGCTTCCACCCCGATCTCAATATTGGTCTTTGCGTCTATATCGTTTCTAATTGGAAGTGTAAGCCCTATCTGCATCATTTCTTAAGTATATCCTTTTATTTAAATTAGCAAAGTTAATCCTTGCGAGTGCTTTATGACTAGGGTAGAATAAGCCTTCATTTTCGAATTGATCTTTGAATGAAATATTAGTTTTTAGTGCCCAGGTAGCTCAGTCGGTAGAGCAGTGGACTGAAAATCCACGTGTCGGTGGTTCGATTCCGCCCCTGGGCATATTTTAATGACTTTTTAATACTTTCAGATACAATATATTGAATGTAAAACTCTTTTTGACACTATATACAGTGTCATATATTCTGTTTTAAGTTATTTAATTTTTGGAGGTTTCTATGCCCGGTTCGTCCCAAATAGTACCAATTAATATTGAAGCTGAGATGAAGGAATCTTACATCAGCTATTCGATGAGTGTAATCATCGGAAGAGCGCTACCAGATGTAAGGGACGGGCTGAAACCGGTACACAGAAGAATCCTCTTTGGCATGCACGAAGCCGGAAATGCCTATAACAGGCCTTACAAGAAGTCTGCAAGAATCGTGGGAGACGTTATGGGTAAATATCATCCCCATGGCGACTCTGCAATCTATGACACATTAGTAAGAATGGCGCAGGATTTTTCGATGCGTTATCAGTTAATAGACGGTCAGGGAAATTTCGGCTCGATTGATGATGATCCCCCAGCAGCAATGCGTTACACAGAGGTGAGACTCAGAAAGATCACTTCTGAAATGCTCGATGATCTCGATAAAGAAACCGTAGATTTTGTTGAAAACTATGACGGCAGTTCCAGAGAACCCGTAGTCCTACCCTCGAAAATACCAAATCTTCTTCTAAACGGTTCATCCGGTATTGCAGTCGGTATGTCTACCAACATTCCTCCCCACAATTTAGGCGAGCTTGTAAGTGGTGTTATAGCCCAGATAAAAAATCCTGATATAACGGTAACCGAGCTTATGACCCACATACCAGGACCTGATTTTCCAACCCATGGTTTTATTTCCGGAAGGGGTGCAATAAGAGACGCTTATGAAACAGGGCGTGGAATTATTAAAATTCGTGCCCGTGCATTTATTGAAAGGCAGAAAAAGGGCGACAGAGAAGTAATTATTATTACAGAGCTTCCCTATCAGGTTAACAAGAAGAGGCTCATTGAACGTATAGTTGACCTTGTAAAAGACGAAAAGATAAAAGGCATTTCCGATATAAGGGATGAGTCTGACAGAGACGGCATAAGGGTAGTCGTTGAGCTTAAGAGGGGTGAGATATCCGAAGTAATTCTAAACCAGCTCTACAAGCACACCCCGATGGACACATCTTTTGGAATCATCATGCTGGCACTTGTAAGAAATCAGCCAAAGGTGCTTCCTCTAAAAGATGTAATAAGTAATTTTATTGATCATAGAAAAGAGGTTGTCACAAGAAGAACCCAGTATGAGCTTAGAAAAGCCGAAGAAAGACTTCATATACTGGAAGGCTTAAAGATTGCGCTCGATAATATTGATGAAGTAATTGCGCTAATCCGCAAATCCGGAAGCCCGGCTGATGCAAAGGCAGGCCTTGTACAAAAACTTTCCCTT
Organism: Thermodesulfobacteriota bacterium; assembly: GCA_041572575.1. Classification (GTDB taxonomy): domain Bacteria; phylum Desulfobacterota_D; class UBA1144; order Nemesobacterales; family N074bin48; genus N074bin48. Next base: position 85,344 of record JBFFSH010000001.1, on the reverse strand, counting down.
ACAGAGATTCAGGCCCAGGCCATACTGGATATGAGACTGCAGAGGCTTACAGCTTTAGAAAGAGATAAAATTCTAGAAGAAAGAAAAGAGCTTATTGAAGTCGTAAAGAAACTAAAAGAGATACTGGCAAAAGAACAGCTTGTGCTCGATATCATCATAAAAGAGCTTGAAGAAATTAAGGACAAGTATGCAGATCCCAGAAGAACTGAGATTGTGGATGACATTGGCGATATGTCCATTGAAGACCTCATAGCCGATGAGGATATGGTTGTAACTATAACTCATGACGGTTATATCAAGACCACTCCTCTTAGCATCTACAGAAGCCAGAGAAGAGGTGGGAAGGGTAAGACCGGAATGTCTACAAAGGACACCGATTTTGTTGAAGACCTGTTTATAGCATCCAAGCACAACTATGTGCTGTTTTTTAGCAACCTTGGACGTTGTTACTGGCTAAAAGTACACGAGATACCTGAATCCGGTCCTACTACAAGAGGAAAAGCGCTTGTGAACCTGCTCAATTTGGCAGAGAACGAACAAGTCGCAGCCGTACTGCCTGTAATAGAGTTTAAAGACGATCAATATATCATAATGGCAACAAGAGGCGGTACTGTTAAAAAGACTAAGCTCATGGCTTACTCAAAGCCAAGAGTGGGTGGCATAATAGCCCTGAATATAAAAGATGGCGATGAGCTTATAGGCGCAAGGCTTACCAGCGGTGAGAGTGAGATACTGCTTTCAACAAGAAATGGTCAGGCCATCAGGTTCAAAGAGGGTGATGTAAGAGACATGGGCAGAACCGCAACAGGAGTTATAGGCATAAGGCTTGGTAAGGACGATGTTGTAGTGAGCCTCGAAGTAATAGAAAACCAAAATGCACAGGTGCTCACAGTAACAGAGATGGGATACGGTAAGAGAACACAGGTTACAGAATATAGGCTTACAGGAAGAGGCGGTAAGGGAGTAATAACACTAAAGACAAATGATAAGACTGGCAGGGTAGTGGGCGCCTTTCAGGTTACAGATGACATGCAGATCATGATAATTACCACACACGGCGGAAAAGTCATTAGAATGGATGCATCTGAAATAAGCGTATACGGCAGAGGAACTCAGGGTCTAAGGCTCATAGGTCTTAACGAAGATGAAAGAGTTGCTGCTGTGGCCAAGGTTATTGAACGCGAGCAGTAATTTATTTACTGCATTTCTAACTTGTTAAAGCCAAAATAATAAGTTTTTGTGGCAATCTTTGCTTCTTGCTATTATACTTTTATTCCATGTGGGGATTTTTTTATAACAGCCTTTTTAGAATATTTACGGGTAATTTATTCTTACTTTTGCCTCTTGCATTACTTCTATTAGCAAACCCTGTTTTTGCTCAGAATATCTATGAATGGACAGATGAAAACGGGGTAAAACACTATTCCAACACCGAGGCCGGTGTACCTGAACAATACCGCAAGGAATCAAACTCAATAAAATTTGGCGATAACCATAATATAGGTAACTCCCCTCAAAATGATGATTTTTCAAACACAGATGAACTGATAAATACTTTTGTGGGCGGGGGCGAAGTTTACAAAATTCCATTTACGCCTTTTGAAGGCGCAGCAAGAAGAATAATAATTCCGGTAACTATTAACAATGATATTACGGCCCAGCTTGCACTCGATACTGGCTCCCCGGGGATGATCATTTCGCAAAGTCTTGCAAAAAAGCTGGGGCTTTATGAAAATAATAGTGGTCTTCTTCTTAGCGTGGCAAGTGGTATTGGGGGGTAGGTAAATGTGATGAGGACAATAATAGATGAAGTAGAAATTGGCGGGGCAACAGAGAGCTTTGTGCCTGCAATAATTACTACATCAATGTCTGAAGCCTTTGAGGGGCTTATCGGTATGGACTTTATGGGCAACTACTCAATAAGCATAGATAATGTTAACAACTATATTGTTCTTCAGGAAAACCCGGGAAATTCTGACCTTCCCGCCGGACATTCAGAGAATTGGTGGAGGAGATCGTTTGCAGAGTTCAGAGCTTTTCAGCAGGAGTGGAAACAAGTAAGCGAGCTTTTAAATGAAATGGAAAGAAAATCGAGAATAAACTTAAATATGACAGATAGTGAAGTAAAAGATCTTAAAAACCTTGCATTATGGCAGCATCAGGAATCTACAAAACTGCTTCAAAGACTGGAAAAATACGCCCAGCAAAATGACGTGCCGCAGAACTGGCGAAATTAAATTTCTTTGAGTCTAAATTTAAAAAGACCGATTTTCAGTTATTATCCTGTACCAAAAATCCTGTAACAAAAATATTTTGATATACAATGATAAGAGAAATAGAAAATATATTTACAGACTTTTCTGATTATGGCTGTTTTGCCTGTGATCCGTCAAATAAACTGGGGTTGAGAATGAAATTCTTTGCCGATGATGAAACGGGTGAGGTATTTACAAAGATGAATATGGAAAAGCAGTTTGAGGGGTTCCCGGGGATATTGCATGGGGGCATACAATGTGCGCTGATGGACGAGGTGGCTTTCTGGGCAATGTTTGATAAATTAAAAAAAATTGGACTTACAGCAAATATCGAACTTAGTTACAAACGCAAGGTAGAAACATTAAAAGATATTGAAATAAGGGGTAAAGTCGGGGAAATCAACAACAGGAGAGTGGTAGTAGACGTAAATATTTTGGATGAAAAGGGTAGTGTAACAGCGTCCAGCAAAGTTACTTATTTAATGCCCAACAGAAATACTCTTTATAAACTCATGGGTAAAGAAAAATTTACCGAAAAATTCCAGCAGTATATACAGGACTAAGATGATAAAATTATACGACCATCCGCTTTCAGGTAATTGCTATAAAGTTAGACTTCTTCTTGGTCATCTGGGGCTCGATTATGAAAGAGAAACAATAGACATATTTAAGGGCGAGCATAAGACTGATACTTATACAGAGCTAAACCCTAATCAGAAAATTCCTACACTGGATGATGACGGATTTATCCTCTGGGAATCAAATGCAATTTTGCTCTATCTTGCAAACAAGCACTCTCCAAACAGCTATATATCTTCTGATCCTAATAAATATGGTCTTATAACTCAGTGGCTCATTTTTGGTAAAACTTCAGTTGATCCAAATCTTGCTATTGCAAGGTTTTATAAAAAATTTTTGGGAGAGGGCAATTATAACAAAGACGAACTTCAAAAGCTCCATACAGCCGGAGGGCAGATGCTCTCAACACTGGATCAGCATTTAAGCCGGAATGAATTTCTTGCAGGAGATTACTCAGTAGCCGATATGGCTTGTTTTCCATACATATTGGTATCTCCCGAAGGCGGCTTTGATCTTAGTAAATATAGCAATGTGGAAGATTGGATTAAAAGAGTAGAATCACAAGATGGATTTACAAAAATGGAAGATTAAATGGAGCGGGAAACGGGATTCGAACCCGCGACCTTCTGCTTGGCAAGCAGACGCTCTAGCCAACTGAGCTATTCCCGCTTAGGAGTGTTAAAGATAGCCAGACTGAATTGTCTTGTCAAGATTGGATTATTTTACATAATCTGTTTAATTAATAATAACAAATTCTAACCTAAGAAATAAAGCTAAATAGAATGAGCGATACAGAGAGAAAAGAGTACTTAAAAAAGGTTCACAGGGTAGTAATTAAAATAGGCAGCAGCGTGCTGACTCGTGAAAACGGTGAGTTGAATGAAAACATATTTGATTTACTGGCTTCACAAATTTCCCATATTAAATCTGCCGGGCTAGAGGTAATCGTTGTTTCATCAGGGGCAATAGCCGCAGGGATGAAAAAACTCAATATTGAGCAAAAGCCTGAGGATATTGTGATGAAACAGGCCATAGCAGCATGCGGTCAGAGCACGTTAATGGGGATTTATGAACAATCTTTTTCAAAATACAGCCAGATTTCAGCACAGGTGCTCCTTACTCACGCCGGGTTTTCTGATAGAAAAAGGTTTATTACAGCAAGGAAAACCATTTTTAAGCTTCTCAAAATGGGGATTATACCGGTAATAAATGAAAACGATGCAGTAGCAAACGAAGAGATTATGGTTGGTGATAATGACAATCTTGCTGCACTTGTAACAAGCCTTATTGAAGGTGATCTGCTGATTTTACTAACCAATATTGACGGGCTTTACAGCGCTGATCCTACTGAAAATAAGGATGCAAAACTGATAAGCCTTATAAAAGAAGTAAATGGTGATATAGAAAAATATGCAGGTAAAACCCATGGCAAGACCACTACGGGTGGTATGGTTACTAAGATTGAAGCTGTAAAAAGCGCTGCTGCATTTGGAGTACCGACTATCATTGCAAATGGCAATGATCCATCAAATATTTCGGCAATATTTAGTGGTGATAATATTGGTACATTTTTCCTTCCTGCTATGGAAAAGCTTACAGGAAGAAAGCACTGGATTGCTTTTGCCCATAAGCCCCTTGGTAAAATCTTTGTAGATGATGGGGCAAAAAATGCTATTACCTCATCTGGAAAGAGCCTGCTTCCTTCCGGAATAACGCATGTAGAAGGTGATTTTGGTATTGGTGAGCTTGTAGTATGTGTTGATAGCAGCGGCAGTGAAATTGCCCGGGGTCTATGCTCTTATAGTGCTGCAGACATAAAAAAACTTGCGGGACAAAAAACTTCCAATATTAAAAAAATACTAGGTTATAAATACGGTGATGAAATTATTCACAGGGACGATCTGGTAATAATTTAGATTAATTAGTAATAAATTATATATGTCATTAAGGTCTATATTTCTTACTTTATTAATTCTATTAGTATTGTGCTCAGCAGGGGCATTATATCTCTTCAATTATTACACAGAACAATTTACATTTAATTCAACCGCTAAAGTTGTTGAGATTCAAAAGGGGGAAAGTGTTACCAAAATATCCAAGAAGCTTTATGATAAAAAAGTAATTTTCAATGACAAACTCTTTGTTCTATATGTAAAGATAAACAATCTGGAATCAGGTTTAAAAGCCGGAGAATATGAGTTTGATAAAGAACTTACGATTAAAAATGTAACCGACAAGCTTATAAAAGGAGATGTGAAGCTTCGGAAGATTACTATACCCGAGGGGCTTACTTTAAAAGAAATAGCTCAAATATTTGAGAGGAATAAATTATTTTCAGCAAGCAAGTTTATGGCTTTATTAGATGACAAGAGCTTCCAAGAAGAGCTGCTGGGAAATGATATCGGCTCTTTTGAGGGATATTTATTTCCTGAAACCTATCACTATGGAAAGGACGTAACTGCTAAAGAGTTTATAAAGATCATGGTGCAAATGCACAATAAAGTCTTTTCTGAACTAAAGCCTCATTACTCTGGAGAAAATAATCTAAGCGATTATGAAATCTTAAAACTTGCCTCGATAATTGAAAAAGAATCGGGTGCCGGCAGTGAACTTACAACTATATCGTCGGTATTTCATAACAGGCTGAGGATTGGGATGAAGCTTGATAGTGATCCCACCATCATATACGGCATGGGAGACAGATATGACGGTAATATAAGAAAAAGAGATATCGAGCAATATACAGAATATAACACCTATCACATACCCGGCCTTCCACCTACTCCAATATCCAATCCGGGAAAAGCAGCCCTGCATGCGGCAATGAACCCGGATGAAACCCAATTTTTATACTTTGTATCAATGGGAAATGGAACCCACTATTTTTCCAAGAGCTATAAAGACCATCAAAGAGCAGTCTACAATTATCAGATCAGAAAGAGAAACTAGCTTTTAAAAGCCCTTGCAAACGGATCTACGTGTGCCTTTTCGATTACAGGCATTGTAAAGTTCTTGTCCTTTCTCTCGATTCTTATAATTCCATCGGCTCTCTTTGACGCTATAAACTGTGCACCCTGGGTTTCCTCCGAAATTTTTTCCAGAATTCTTGGAAAGTTTTTTGCGCCGATAAATATAGAGTGAATACATACGCCAAGTTTTTTTGCCCTTTCTCTTTCTTTTATTACTTCACAGTCCCCTGATGTAGGTATGCCGTCTGTTATGAAAAGAATATGTTTGTTTCTAAGCCCCTTACCTTTAAATTCATCAAGAGCATCCTTAAGTGCATCTTCGTAGTTTGTGTTTCCAGAGCAGTCTGTATTTGAAGCGCTTTCAATCATCCAGTTGTAGTCCCTGGTAAAGAAATTGCCGTTTTTTTCATGCTTGAATGATTTATGGTTGAATTCAATATAACCAACCCTCATGTTTTTTGACCTTGCAAGCTGAATTACTCCCTTTACAACTGATGATGACCATTCACTATACACTCCCATCATTGAGGTGCTTACGTCTCTTAGGATTGCTATCTCGCCGCCCATAACCTCTTTTTCTCTTCTATGAACCCTGGGAAGACTGGGTGAGGTATATAATGACCAAAATACTGCCTCAAATGGATCGATATCTTCCATTTCATCAAATGTGGTCATTCTCTTCCACTTTCTTGGAGAACCACCCGGATGGACAGCCTGTAGAGCTAAGCTTCTTTGAAAGTTTCCTTCTAAAACCTTCATTATCATTTTTATGTTATCGGCAGTACTTAGGTTTTTCTTGCCACCTACCCAGTATTCATCTTCATCTCCCGGGGACTCTGACTTGCTAGGATAAATGACCTCGGGTGAGCGTACTTCTTCATCGTCTTCATTTTTCTCACCACTGTCGGCTGGTCTGCCATCGGGGTCGCTCTTGGTTTTTTCTTCAGGTGGAGGGATTAATCCGGGGTCCTGCTCTATATTGTCCTTAAGTTCTTTTAGCGCCTGAAAAAAGGTCTTTTTGGCTTCATGAAGCTGATCGTCTGTATGCTCCTCTGCTTCATCTGGAGCAATCTGTTCTCTGTCTTCTTCAGCATCTCTAGAGTCGTCATTTCCAAAGTTTGCTTCCTGATTAGTATTAGCTATTTGCTCTTCTTCGGCTTTTTTTTTTGATTAATCACCTCATCAATAATCTGGTCGATCATTGCATGAATTTCTTCAGGAACTCTGAAAGCAGTCATATATCTAAGGGCTCTCAGGTCTTCAGGGGTGCAGCTTTTTCTATCATGGAGCAGAGCATGTGATTTTAAAATCTTTAAGGATTTTACGAAAAAAGTCCTGTCAGATATGAGTGAATTGGTTTCGTTTAAACCGTATTTGTCAATTAATATCATTACAAAACTCTTAAGCAGATTCTGTACCTCTACAGGAATCTTTACAGAGTTTAGTTTCTTATAATACGTATCCAGCATTTTTCTTGTGACTCTTTCGGGCACCTCGCGCTTGTCTGAGTCTTTTGAATATAGCTTAATTACTTCAGATATTTCATCCCATTTTCTTCCGTATGAAAGCCCCTTTGCGTTTATCTGCAGGATAAATCTGTCAAGGTTAGCAGGATCGAGGGGTTCATTGTAATATTCATCGGCTGTAGGGTTACTTGTAGCTATTGCTGTTAGAAGGGGAATATCCTCATTGAAAAATTTTCTTTCATTTAATATACGAAGCAGTACATTCAGTGATTCTCCCGGTGCTCTTGATATATCATCTAGAAGACAGATTTCAGCGGTTAATATGCCGCCCTTTACAATTTTTTGTTTAATTATTTCTTCGCCTTCTTCAGTGTTTTCTTTTGATATTACCAAATCTCCTATTATTTCGGATAGCCTGGTATCTCTATGAAGCTGATAAAAGAAAAACTGTAGCTGGGCAGCGCTTGAAATAATTTCTGAGAGCATGGTCTTGGCTGTTCCCGGAGGACCCTCGATATAAATATGTTCTCTTGATATTATTCCAAGAAGTAAGGACATCTTTACATCTTCATGCCCGACCACAAGGTTGTCCATCTCTTCTTTTAAAGCTACATAAGGATTGTCAGTAATCATTGTGTAGGAGTGCCTCCTGAATGTATTTAACTAAATTAGTCTTAGATATTACATAAATACATATTTCTTAGCAACAAAAATATAATTTAATCCAAAATTAATAAAACTTATACAAGCAATTAATTCAATTTGGAGAAATCAGCAACCTTAAAAAACAGATTTTTGATTTCATTCAACAAGGATAGCCTATTATTTTTTATTTGCAGGTTTTTATCCATAACCATCACACTGTCGAAAAAATTATCTACAGGAATTCTCAGCTGGACTATCTTTGCAAGTACGCTTTGATAATCGCCGGACTCTAAATCTTTTGTGACTTCATTTTCTGTGGTTCTAAATTGTTTATACAACTGGTGTTCTACATCGTGAAGAAATAGCGATGTGTCTACAGTTCCCTGCTGAGTGTTTTTGGTAATATTTACTACTCTCTTAAAAGCTGTGGTTACCGATTCAAAGTCCTGTTTTTCTTTTAATTCTGTAATGGTTTGTACAACATTGATGGAATCCAGTATGTTTTCAAACTTTACTGATAATGCGGCATCAATTACATCAAAGTCAAAATGATGTTCTTCTAACAGGAAGTTTCTAAATCTTTCTGTAAAGAAATCAAGGATTTGGCCCCGTAGCTTATCTTTGCTTTCCAGGGGTATTTCCAGACCACAGTTTTCTATCCAGCTATTTATTAAATTGTTTATATTAAGATTAATTTTATTATCAATGATTATTCTTATAATCCCGATTGCCTGTCTTCTTAAAGCATATGGATCTGCGCTTCCTGTGGGAATGAGTCCTGCATAAAAACAGCTGCATACGTTATCTAACTTTTCTATTATGCTTAAAAACATTCCAAGCCCTGTGGATGGAAGCTCTCCGTCCCTTGTTAAAGGCATATAATGTTCTTCGATAGCAGTTGCTACTTCTGGGGATTCTCCTGAGATTAGAGCATAGTATTTTCCCATCGTTCCCTGAAGCTCCGGGAATTCGAAAACCATCTGTGTTACAAGGTCTGCCTTGCAAAGCTCGGCTGCCCTTTTGATATCCTGCTCATCAATATTGACGGGTAGATTAGAGACGTATTCTGATAGTTTTTCTAATCTTGTTTTCTTGTCATAGTAACTGCCGACATCGGACAGATATGTGACAGTTTTTAGTTTATCAATATATTTTTCAAGGTGTTGTTTTGTGTCTTCAGAAAGAAAAAATCTGGCATCATTAAACCTTGCCCTTATTACCCTTTCATTTCCTTTTATCACCACTTGGGGGTTATCAACTTTTATTCCGGATATGAATATGAAATAAGGCAGCAGGTTATTTATTTTCCTGATATCTGAAATAGATTTTACCGAACCTTCACTTATGGATGGATTTTCTTTTTTATAAACAGGGAAATATTTTTGGTGATATTTCATCACACTCACTAAAACCTCGGGTGGAACTTCTAAGTATTCATCTTCAAAGGTTCCTGTAAGCGCCACGGGATATTCTACTATGTTTGTAACAGTTTGTAGCAGGTCTGTATCTTCTTCTACTCTTCCATCTAATTCCTCTGCCTTAATCCTGACTTCCCTGGCAATTATTTCTGCGCGGCTGTGCTGATCGAGTACAACATATGAATTTTCAAGCTGGGAAATGTAGCTATTCCATGTCTCAACCTTAAAACTTTTTGGACTTAGGAACCTGTGGCCATAAGACTTGTTTGAACTTGTTATGTTATAAATGCTGAATTTTAATGGCTTATTATTAAAAAGGCATAAAATCCATCTTATCGGCCTTGCAAACGATATTTTGCTCGTACGCCACCTCATGGATTTTGGAAAGGGTATTTTTAATATTATGTCTGGTAGTTGTTCTTTTAGTATCTTGGCAGTAGGTTTACCCTTAATGTTCTTGGTGAATCCCAAAAACTGTCCCTTGTCATTTTCAACAAGCTTTAATTTATTAACATCAAGACCGAATTTCTTTGCAAAACCGATTGCTGCCTTTGTCGGGTTTCCATCATTATCATATGCTATGGTCTTTGGAGGTCCTGTATGGTGTTCTGTTATATCTTCTTGCTTTTCGGGCAGGCCCGTAATCCTAAGTGTAATTCGCCGGGGTGTGTAGTAAACTGCAATATCACTAAATCCCAGGTTTAAGTCCGAAAAAACCTTTGTGATTATTTCTTTTAGTCTTGCAGTGGAACTTTCTAAAAAACCAGCAGGTATTTCTTCGGTTCCGATTTCTAGTATCAAGTCTTTGTCCATTATTTGTTCTGTGTCCAGGGATTATTCTTTAAAAGTGGAAACCCCATTTTTTCTCTTTGGGCCAGATAGGTCTCTGCACACATCTTGGCAAGGTTTCTCACTCTTCCAATATAGTTTGCACGCTCTGAAACCCCTATCACTCCTCTTGCGTCGAGAAGGTTGAAAGTATGGGAGCATTTAAGGCAGTAATCATAAGCAGGTAAAGAAAGTTCATTCTTTGCTGCATTTTCACATTCCTTTTCAAACTGGCCGAACTGCTCAGTAAGCATTTTGTAATCCGAGCTTTCAAAATTATATGTAGAAAACTCGACTTCATCTCTGTGGTGAATCTCTCCGTATGATATTCCCTTTGTCCATTCAACATCATATACATTTTCAACTTCCTGAATGTACATGGCAATTCTCTCTGTTCCATAGGTAATCTCTACCGAGATTGGATCGAGGTCTATACCGCCCGCCTGCTGGAAATAGGTAAACTGAGTAATTTCCATTCCATCAAGCCATACTTCCCATCCAAGTCCCCAGGCGCCAAGGGTGGGAGATTCCCAGTCATCCTCCACAAATCTTATGTCATGCTCCTTTGGGTTAATTCCCAAGTGCTTTAGACTGTCCAGATATAAATCCTGGATATTATCCGGAGAAGGTTTGATTATTACCTGAAACTGATAGTAGTGCTGGAGTCTGTTTGGATTATCTCCATACCTTCCGTCTGTGGGTCTTCTCGATGGCTCTACATAAGCTACCTGCCAGGGTTCTGGCCCAAGGCATCTTAAAAAAGTTGCGGGATGAAAAGTTCCGGCTCCTTTTTCAAGGTCATAGGGCTGGTAAATTATGCAGTTTTTCTTAGACCAGTAGTTTTGCAATTCTAATAAAAGCTTTTGAAATGTCATCTTGTAAAAATTAGTTTATATATTCAGTTATTTTAGATAAAGCCCGTTCAGCAATATACCTTCTTTTTTCAGTTTTAGTATATTTTTTTTCTACTTCAGGGTAAAGACCGAAATTTATATTCATAGGCTGAAATTCTTTTAGGCCTGAGTCTGTAATATATTTTAGTAACGACCCGATGGAAGTTTGCTCACAAGGTATTTTCGGTTCACAACCCTGAGTGAGCTTAACGGCATTTATACCCGCTATTAATCCCATGGCTGCCGATTCTACATACCCCTCAACCCCCACAATCTGACCCGCAAGAAAAATGTTTGGGTGATTTTTTAGCTGAAGCGTGGGCTGGAGAAGTTTTGGAGAGTTTATATAAGTATTTCTGTGCATGCTTCCGTATCTTAGAAACTCGGCATTTTCAAGCCCGCTAATGTTTGAGAATACCCTTTTTTGCTCTGAGTATTTAAGCCTCGTTTGAAAACCTACCATGTTGTACATAGAACCTGCATAATTTTCTTTTCTAAGCTGCAGTACAGCATATGGGCGTTTGGATGTTTTTGGGTCTGTTAGGCCTTTTGCCTTCATAGGCCCAAACCTCAAAGAATCTTTGCCCCTGCCGGCAATAACTTCTACAGGAAGGCAGCTTTCAAAATATTTCACATCATCAAACTCTTTTACTTCAATATTTTCTGCCGAAATTATATCATCAATAAGTCTGTAATACTCGTCTCTATCAAGCGGACAGTTTAGGTAATCCCCCTGCTCATCTTCACCTTTATCATATCTTGATGCAAAAAACGCTTTGTCAAAATCAATGCTTTCAGCTTCTATTATAGGTGAGATTGCATCAAAAAAATAAAGATAGTCTGTGCAGGTGATTTTACTTAATTCATTTGATAGGTCTTTAGATGTTAGGGGGCCGGAGGCAATGATTACAGGTGTCCCGATGGTTACTGGTATTTTATCAAATTCCCTGCGTTTAATATTTATATAAGGATTTTGTTCTAAAACACTGGTTATGTGGTCTGCGAATCTAGTTCTGTCGACTGCAAGAGCTTTTCCTGCCGGCACACTTGTTTTATCTGCTGATTTAATGATAAGCGAATCGAGTCTTCTCATTTCTTCTTTTAAAATCCCGCTTGCGTTTTCAAGATAGTTGGACTTAAGGGAGTTACTGCATACAAGCTCTGCAAACTTATCTGTATTGTGCGCGGGACTCTTTTTATGAGGACGCATTTCATATAGGTCTACTTCAATATTTCTTTTTGCAATCTGATATGCAGCCTCAGTTCCTGCAAGACCGGCTCCTACAACCACTATTTTATTGTTGGCATTCATTAAATTTAAATAATATTAGTAATTTTATTAACGACTTAATTATATACTAGATATTATTTACCGTATCAAAAGAAAAATGAAATAGTGCATATAAAATAAATGATATAAAAAGTAATATGTATTATTTTAGAGTTTACTTTGAGTTTTGAGATTAAATATGCCTACATTATGAGAACAAATTATATAGGACATGCAGATTGACTTTATAGGAAAAATGTAGTATAAAGGATAGAGGGTAAGAGGGTTAAAAGTATGAAGAAATTATCTTATAGGGAGGGATAAATACTTCGATTTATCTAATCAGCTAAAATTAGCCGATGGTATTGGCACATATATTGCACTATTAATATTTATTACATAGTTTTTTAATTTCGAGGTATAATTTATAGATGAAGCAGCAAAAAGCAGGCGCCAAGATGGGCGATATTCTGATCAAAGAAGATGTTATAAATCTTGATCAGTTAAAAAGCGCAATCCAGGAGCAAAAGCACTCGGGTAGGAAGCTTGGTGAGACTCTGCTAAACCTTGGATACATAGATGAAAACCAGCTTGTTGCATATTTGAGTAAACAATATGCAGTACCTGCAATCAACCTTGAGCAGTTCGATGTATCAGAAGAAGCCCTGGACCTGGTACCAAGGGATTCAGCGCTCAAACACAAACTGGTTCCCATAGACAGATCAGGATCTACTCTGGTTGTTGCCATGGCAGATCCCTCAAACATTTTTGCCATTGATGATTTAAAATTTGCTACGGGTCAGAATATTGAAGTAGTTGTAGCCTCGGAAAGATCGATTAAGACAGCAATTGAGAAGCACTATGGTTCTCAGGAAGAATGGCAAAAGAAAGTTGAAGCAGAAAAGAGTCAGGAAGAAGTCGGAAAACTTTTTGGCGATTTAGAAGACTTTGTACTAGATATTGCTACAGTAGAAGATCTTGACCTCGGAGATCTCAAAGAGGCTTCTGAGGAAGCACCGGTAATAAGACTGGTAAACCACATACTATTAGAATCAATAAGAAGAGGAGCCAGTGATATTCATATAGAACCTTATGAGACTGATTATAGGGTAAGACTCAGAATTGACGGAGTACTGTATGATATTCTTAAACCTCCGCCACAGCTTAAAAATCCTGTTTCATCAAGAATTAAAGTTATGGCAAATCTCGATATTGCTGAAAGAAGGCTTCCACAGGATGGAAGGATAAAGATAAAGGCGGGTAAGGGCAGAACCATGGAATATCGTGTTTCCTGTCTTCCAACAATAACCGGAGAAAAAGTGGTTATGAGGCTTCTTGATCAGGATTCCCTGAAGCTTGACCTGACACAACTCGGTTTTAATGAAGATGAACTTAAACTATTTAGAGAATCAATTTATCAGCCTTTCGGTATGGTTTTAATTACGGGTCCTACAGGTAGTGGTAAAACAACAACACTGTATTCTGGACTGATGGAGCTAAACAGAGAAGATGTAAACATTTCCACAGCAGAAGACCCGGTAGAATACAGTTTGTCCGGAGTAAATCAGGTGCAGATGCATGAGGCGATCGGGCTTAATTTCTCGTCTGCATTAAGATCGTTCCTCAGGCAGGATCCAGATATTATATTAGTAGGTGAAATAAGAGACTACGAAACTGCAGAAATATCCATTAAAGCTGCTCTTACCGGTCACCTTGTTCTATCTACCTTACATACAAATGATGCCCCTTCAACTATTACAAGACTTCTCAACATGGGTGTTGAGCCATTCTTGCTTACAGCTTCACTCAATGCAATACTTGCTCAAAGACTTGTAAGAAAAGTATGCCCGGATTGTCAAGAGGTTGTGGATGTATCTCCACAGGTACTCATAGATCTTGGGGTTTCACCTAAAGCAGTGTCAGATTATGTGATTTACAGGGGAAGCGGAGAAAATTGCAAGACCTGTATGGGTACAGGATATAAGGGAAGAATCGCAATCTATGAAGTATTAAGAATTACTGAAGAAATCAAAGAATTTATATTAAGCGGTGCGTCGGCTCTCGAACTTAAAAGAGAAGCTATAAGACAGGGAATGCATACTCTTAGACAAAGTGCACTTCTAAAACTCAAGCAAGGTATAACAACAATTGAAGAGGTAGTTAGAAATACATCTCAGGATGATTGATTTGGGAGGATAATTTATGGGCATTCAACTTAGTCAACTGTTAAAGGTAATGGTTGATAACGGAGCTTCAGATTTACACATTACTACCAACTCACCTCCTGTAATAAGAGTTGATGGTAAGCTTGTTCCTATTAAGCATCCCCCCCTTACTCCACCAGAAACTAAAGACCTTTGCTATAGCGTATTAACAGATATGCAAAAGCATAAGTTTGAAGAAAACTGGGAACTTGACTTTTCTTTTGGTATGCAGCAGCTTGGAAGGTTTAGAGGCAATATCTATATGCAAAGGGGTGTAGTAGCAGGTGCTTTTAGGCTTATTCCGTACAAAATTAGAGATTTAAATGAACTGGGGCATCCGCCTGTTGTTCATGATCTTATTAAAAAACCAAGGGGTTTAATTCTAGTGACCGGACCTACGGGGTCAGGAAAAACTACGACTCTTGCTGCAATGATAGACCAGATTAATCAGGAACGAAGAGAGCATATTGTTACGATCGAAGATCCTATAGAATACATGTTTAGTCATAAGAACTGTCTGGTAAACCAAAGAGAAGTGGGAAGTGATACAAAAAGCTTTCACAACGCACTTAGAAGTGTACTTAGAGAAGACCCTGATGTAATCCTGATTGGTGAGATGAGAGACCTTGAGACTATCAAGATTGCTCTTACTCTGTCTGAAACCGGACATTTAACATTTGCCACGCTCCATACAAATACGGCTGTTCAAACAATTAACCGTGTAATTGATGTATTTCCACCCCACGAACAACCCCAGGTAAGAGCACAGCTGTCTTTTGTCTTAGAGGGTATCTTATGCCAAACATTAATACCACGTGTTGGAGGAGGAAGGGTATTAGGGGTTGAGATTCTGGTTCCGAACCCGGCAATCAGAAATCTAATAAGAGAAGATAAAGTGCATCAGATTTATTCACAGCAGCAGATTGGACAGGAAAAATGGAATATGCAGACGCTCAACCAATCCCTGGTTGATTTATATTTGAGAAAACAAATTACATACGAAGATACGTTAACGAAGAGTCAGGAACCAGATGAGATTAAAAGAATTCTGGATGAGCAAAATTCAGCACAGGGAAACAAGAGAGCAATCAGAAGATAAACATTAAGGAGTAAATAATATGGCTGTTTATACTTGGCAGGGAAGACTTAGAGGAAGAATAGAAAAAGGTGAAATGGAAGCCCCAAGCAGATCTGCAGTACTGGCACGATTAAGGGGTATGCAGATTCAGCCTATTCCTGATAAGATAAAAGAGAAAAGCAGTATATTAAATATGAATATTGCTTTTGGCGGTGTTCCAACCCGAGATTTGGTTGTTTTTACAAGGCAGTTGTCTACGATGATAGATGCGGGTCTTCCTCTTGTAAGATCACTTGAGGTAATTAGAGAACAGCAGCCAAATGCTGCATTTAAAGAGATAATTGGAAGAGTAAAGGAAGATGTTGAAGGAGGTGCGACCTTTGCCGATGCTTTGGAAAAACATCCTAAGGCTTTCGATACCTTATACTCAAATCTAGCCAGAGCCGGAGAATCAGGTGGTGTTTTAGACGTTGTTTTACAAAGACTTGCTACATACCTGGAAAAAATAGAAGGTATTAAGAGAAGGGTGAAGGGTGCGATGATTTATCCTGCTGTTGTTATTTCTGTAGCAATTATTGTGCTTGCTGTAATCATGATATTCGTGGTTCCTACATTTGCTGAACTTTTTAAGGATCTGGGCACAACGCTTCCGTCTCTAACTCAGACTATTGTAAACATAAGTGACTGGCTTAAAAGTAATATAATATATATATTAATTGCAATTGTTCTGATGGTTATAGGTGTTTCGGCTCTATATCGACGCTCCTTAAAAGCCAGGAGGTTATTTGATGGATTTTTACTAAAACTCTGGCTTATTGGAACATTATTATTAAAAACTGTAATAGCAAGGTTCTGCCGTACATTGGCTACACTAACCGCCGGTGGTTTACCTATTCTTGATGGACTGGAAATTACCGCAAAAGCATCTGGAAATGTAGTGGTTGAAGAGGCAATAATGGATGCAAGAAAGAGTGTAAGCGAAGGACAGCTTCTTGCTGAACCCCTTGCTACAAGACCTAAGATATTCCCTCCTATGGTTGTTCAGATGATCTCTGTAGGTGAGCAAACTGGTAATCTGGACGACATGCTTAATAAAATTGCGGACTTCTATGAAGATGAGGTAGATGTTGCTGTTGCAGCACTTATGTCCGCTCTCGAACCGGCAATGATATTCTTTTTAGGTTGTACAGTGGGTATAATAGTAGTAGCAATGTATCTGCCAATGTTTAAACTAGTTGCAACTATGGCTGGATAGACATATAATACTATTCTAATTACCTTACTTGCTAAACAACTTAATGAATGTTTTTTAATTGGTTAGATTCGACTATCAATAGAATAGTACTGATCCGAATATTAGTTGCGACCCTACTTTTCGGTTCTTCTGCCCTTATATATTTCCTAAACGGTAGAACTAGAGTTGCGCTATATCTGCTGTTTGTAGTAGCTGTAATATATATATTCAGCCTTGTATATCTGTCATTTAAGGATGTAATATCTAGATACAAAACTCTTATCGACTCCTTTCAGATTTTTTTAGATGTATTACTTTCATCCATTATTATAGTAGTAACAGGGGGACTGGGTAGTCCATTCATATTCCTATTTGCTCTTATAATAATTTATACAAATATTATTTTTTCCAACAGATTGGTAAGTTACGCTTTATCATTTTTTCTTGCAATAATATTACTTGTAATAGTTGCATCAAAACCAAGGATATTTCACTCCGATGATTCATATCAATTGAGATTACAGGCAAGTATGCAAATAGATCAGCAAAGTCTGGTAAGTACATACTTCAACCTTGCAGGTTTTTTACTTGCTGCAATTCTTAGTGGCTATTTATCAGAGAAAACCAGGATTGTAAGAAAAGAACTTGGTCAGAGTAAGAAGAGTCTTAGTATATTACAAAATATTAACGATAATATTCTTAAAAGCCTCGATAGCGGAGTCATAACACTCGATCTAAAAGGAAACATAATATCTGCCAACCCTATGAGCAAAAACATATTGGACCTGCAGTCTGATGAGCAGATAATAAACAAGGATATTTATGAATTTTTCCCAGCATTAGATTTAGATAATCTTATTTCGACAAAACGGGAACAAATATTATATACCACAAGTGAGGGGGAAAAGATTACTCTGGGATTTTCTTCATCTTTACTGCAGGGAGACGATGATCAAACACAGGGGTATATTCTGATATTTCAGGACCTTACAGAAATAAAAATCCTGGAGGATAAACTAAGAAACACAGAAAAACTGGCAATACTTGGACAGCTTGCCTCGGGCCTGGCTCATGAAATCCGAAACCCACTATCTGCTATTAGCGGAGCGATAGAAATTCTTAGCAGTGAGGTGGAGAGCAGCTCAGATAATCTAAGACTTGTGAACGTAGCAACACAGGAGATCGAGAGAATGAATCTGATCGTAGAAGATTTCTCGATATTAACGAATCCAATTTTAAAAACAGGTCTGCCGGTTGATATGTCTGTAATCTTGAATGAAACGTTAGATACGTTCTCTAAAACTATAAAGAGATCGGATATTAATTTAGAAAGGCAGATACAAAGTGAAATATTTGTAAAGGGTGACAGCTACAGACTAAAACAATCTGTCTGGAACCTGCTTCTAAATTCAATGCAGTCTATATCGGGTCAGGGGACAATTAGAATAGAAGCCTTGGTGGAAAAAGAAAATGTGATAGTAAAAATTTCTGATACTGGTTGCGGTATTAGTCAGAAAAATATTTCAAGTATATTTGATCCTTTTTTTACCACCAAAAATTCGGGTACAGGACTGGGCCTTGTGATTGTGCAAAAGGTAATAGAGGGTTATAATGGCAAGATTGATGTCGTAAGTGCTGTAAATGAGGGATCTACATTTATAATTACAATGGGAAAAGAAACATTAAATGATGAATAACAAGCATTTTGAGGAGATTTGCAATGGGGGCAGCTAACAACGGAAGAATTATTGTAGTAGATGATGAACCGGGGATGAGGGAGTTCCTGGAAATAATGCTGCAAAAAGATGGATATAGTGTTGTAACAGCCGGCGATGGAAAACATGCCGAGGATAAAATAAATTCTCAGATTTTTGATCTTGCTATAATCGATGTGCAGATGCCGACAATGGACGGCATCGATCTGCTTAAAAAACTAAATGAAAAAGCCCCTGATACCACAGTTATTATGATTACAGCTTTTGCATCGCACGAATCAGCAATAGAGGCCATGAAACACGGGGCATACGATTATATTACAAAACCATTTAAAATAGATGAAATAAAGCTTGTAATAAAAAAAGCTCTGGAAAAGAAAAGGCTTGTTAGTGAAAATACAAGACTCAAACGTGAACTGGAAACGAAGTTTGGATTTGGAAATATAATTGGAAGAAGCCCTGCAATCCTGCAGGTTTTTGAACTCATTAAGAGGGTTGCCGAACTGAATGTAAATGTTTTGATTACAGGAGAAAGCGGTTCGGGTAAGGAGCTTGTAGCAAGAGCTATACATTACGCAGGAAACAGAAGTGAGGGATCGTTTGTACCAGTTAACTGTGGAGCAATTCCTGAAACATTGATTGAGAGTGAGTTGTTTGGATACAAGAAAGGCTCTTTTACAGGTGCAGTAAGGGATAAAAAAGGATTATTTGAAGAGGCTCATAAAGGTACAATATTTTTAGACGAAATTGCCGATCTGCCAATACATTTACAGGTAAAGATTCTAAGGGCAATAGAAGAGAAAATGATAAGATCCCTTGGAACTGTTGACGCAACACCGATTGATCTTAGGGTGATTGCTGCTACAAATAAAAGCTTAGAGGATGAAATTGCCGAAGGCAGGTTCAGAGAAGATCTGTTTTACAGGTTAAACGTCATTAAGATCAATCTTCCCCCACTTAGAGAGAGAAGAGAAGATATTTCACCACTTGCGATGAGTTTTGTGAATAAATATTCTGAGGAAATGGGAAAAGAGATAAGAGGTATCTCACCAAAAGCGCTTGAGATCCTGGAAAATTATAGTTATCCGGGAAATGTAAGAGAGTTAGAAAATATTATTGCACGCTCTATTGCACTTGAGTCAACTAATATAATAAGACACGAAACCCTACCGCCTCTTGTAAGCGGTAAAGACTATGTGGAGATAGGGGGGGATGACTTGTCGTCTGATACTAACCTGGACGCAATGCTTGATAATATAGAAAAGAAGATGCTGCTTAAAGCATTGGAGTCTACAGGTGGAAATAAAACCGAAGCCGCTAAAAAACTAGGTATTACTCTTCGGTCAATAAGATACAGACTTGTTAAACATGGAATTGATGGTGAAGGAGATAGTGATGGTCTTACGGCTGAGGCAGCTAAGTAGCTAAATTCTTATTGTTGTTACATCTTGTATTTCCCAAAATCTCCAGGGGGTATTTTATCCAGGATCTCTGCAAGTTTCTCTTTATCCTCATCAACTGCCTGTAATTGCTTTGAGCTTTCTATAACGTTTTCATGTACAAAGATTTGGGAGCTTGTTCTAATGGCTATTGCTATTGCGTCGCTTGGTCTGGAATCCAGTATATGAATATCATCTGATTTTTTTAAGTGAATAGTTGCATAATATGTATTGTCTTTTAAGTCAGTTAGCTCAACTTTACTAACAGAATACTGCAGGTCGTCTAAAATATTTTTAACAAGATCGTGGGTGAGTGGTCTTAGTCTCGGTGTTTTTTCAAGCTCCATCGCTATGGAACTTGCTTCCATAAACCCTATCCAGATAGGAAGCATCTTATCCCCTGTTAAGTCTTTAAGTATAATGATTGGAGTGTTTGTAAACGGATCGATAGCAATTCCACTAACTTTCATTTCATACAACATACTGTTCTCCCCACAGCACTAGTCCTATTATAGTATAGAGCCTAATAAGGAATTTTGAAAGCCTCTATTTATTTTTACATTAACTAATTTTCCGGACAGATCTTCGTTTGAGCTGAAATTTACTATTCTGTTTTGAGAGGTTCTTCCCATTAAATGGTTTAAATCGTTCTTGCTTTTTCCTTCGACAAGCACTTTTTCAACTCTACCTATTCTATCTTCATTCTTTTTACATGTGATTTTTCTCTGTAATTCCTGAAGAATTGTGAGTCTTCTGCCAGAAGTATCACTGTCTACGGAATTTTCCATAACAGCAGCCGGAGTTGCTGGTCTGGGTGAATATTTAAATGAAAAACAAGTATCAAATCCTACTTGTTCAACAAGTTTCAACGTTTGATTAAAATCGTGTTCGGTTTCTCCTGGAAAACCTACTATTATGTCAGACGAAATTGCCATATCATTAATTTCCTCTTTTAGTCTGTTTACTACATCCAGGTACCACTCCACTGTATAAGTTCTTTTCATCTTGGACAATACTTCGTTGGATCCGGACTGCACGGGAAGGTGAATATGGCTGCACACTTTAGGATTGGTCTTCATTGTATTGATTAGTTTTTTTGTAAAATCTCTTGGATAGGATGTTGTAAATCTTATCCTTTCTAGTGATTCCAACTCGCCAACGATATTTAGCAGGTCTGCAAATTTGAGACCGTCATTTTTCCATGAGTTAACAGTCTGTCCTATAAGTGTGATTTCCTTGACACCTTTACCTACAAGATACTTAGCTTCGGACATTATATCCTCAACCGGTCTGTTAATTTCTTTTCCTCTTACCGTAGGAACTATGCAGTAAGTACAATTTTTATTGCATCCCTGCTGGATGGATAAAAATGAAGTGACCTTTTCATTTTCGTGATATGGAAGAATTTCAAAAGGCTCTTCAACATCGTAGGAAGTCTCCACTATTCTTGTTCTTTCAATTTCTACGTCTTTTATTATTTCTGCAAGCTTGGGTATTGCGCGCGGACCGAGAACAAAATCTAAGTGCGAAGCTTTACTGAGAAGCTTTTCACCATAAAGCTGTGCTACACACCCTGTCATACCTACAACTAAATTTGGGTTTGCTCTTTTAAGATGTTTAAATTTTCCAAGACTGCTGAGCGCCTTTTGGTCTGCTTTTTCTCTTATAGCGCAAGTATTAATGATAACAATATCAGCCTTACCGGGATCGTCCGTTTGAGGAATACCTATAGCATTTTTGATTCTCTGTGAATCGTAATCATTCATCTGACAGCCATAAGTTTCTATATATAGGTATTTTTCATCCATTTGAATCTAAACCTTAACGATTGCTTGGTTTTAAGTCAAGGATCAGTAAAATATTGCACAATTTATTTATGCTATACCTTTTGATTTACAAAGTTTACTGCTATGATTAAGATTGTTTTAATAAATCATTATATGTATATCAACTCTGCCATGATTTTATTTTAGGATAGGTAGCCATGTTATTAGCAGTAGACATAGGAAATACGAATATAGTCTTTGGATTGATCGATTCAAAGGGCATACATCATTCCTGGAGAATAGGGACTGATAAGACTAAGACGCAGGATGAATACGGAGTTCTGTTAAGAAATCTTTTTGAATATAAGAAGGTTAATATATCAGGACTTTGCGGTTCTGTAATCTCATGTGTTGTCCCAGCACTTCAGGATATCCTAGTAGAGTGTATTCACGATTATTTCGATATAGAACCGGTTGTTGTAGGCCCGGGAGTAAAAACGGGAATGCAAATATTGTATAAAAATCCTCAAGAAGTTGGTGCTGATAGGATTGTAAATGCAATCGGTGCATTTGAGGAGTATAAGAGAAGTCTTGTGATTGTAGATTTTGGTACTGCTACAACTTTTGACTGCGTTTCTAAAAAAGGTGAATATCTGGGTGGAGTGATAACTCCCGGGATTACGATTTCCTCTGAAGCGCTATTTGGATCTGCATCCAAACTGCCAAAGGTAGAAATAAAAAAACCTGAAAATGTTATTGGTAAAACCACTATCCAGAGCATTCAATCCGGTCTTGTCTATGGTTATGCCGGGCTTGTAGATGGAATAGTGGGAAGAATAAAAAAAGAGCTTGGCGCTGGTACAGTTGTGATTGGAACAGGCGGTCTTGCCGGGCTTATTGCTAAAGAAAGCGAGACAATTGAAAAAATAGATGAACATTTAGCATTGAAAGGGCTTTGGATAATATATGAGAGAAACCGGTGATTTTGTGATAGTTAGGGTGAACAATAGACCGGTTCTGATATTTTATTCATCAAATGATAAAAATAAACAGTGGTACTTACCAGGCCTTGATTTACTAACTAACATTAACAGGCAAATAGCTATAGAAACCGAGATCTTAGGCAATTCTCGTCCTGAAAATGATGATAGAAATAATATGATTGATTCAGGTGAATTTGTTATACTTAGTAAATCCAGATTTAAAACCATATTCAAACTTGAAGGAAAAAATATCAATCAAAAGTTTATTATGCTTACACCAAGCTGGGGCAGGTGGACTCAAAGACCTATTTCACTTATTATTAAACTTAATGAACCTGACAATAATTTTTTGACTGGTAAGCAATTATGTCTATGATAATACCTGTACAATCATATTCCTATCTAATTTATTTATGAATATAGACTTTAAATCGATAGTTCTTGTTGCAATACAGCTTGTATGTATTGTATTTATTTTGGCTACAGGAAGATTAATACCTCACAGCTTACCACTTCAAATAGTATATGTGCTTGCTATTGCACTAGGTTTGTGGGCGCTCTGGACAATAAATTTTAAAAATTTCCGTCTTACTCCAAATTTTCCAAAAGATGCAAGAATAGTTGCCAAAGGACCATATAAGTTAGTAAGGCATCCCATGTACTCATGCCTATTGCTTGTAACTTTAATGCTCGTTATTGATGATTTTTCTATTATAAGATTTGCTGTTTGGCTGATTTTATTAGCTGATTTATATGTAAAACTCGTTTATGAAGAAAAATTAATAATATATAGAAACTCAGATTATCAGATTTACAAAAGGGGAACCAAAAGACTCATTCCTTTCATCCATTAATTTGCTAAAACTATTGTACACAAAATTGATGTATATTAATTTTTAGTTTTACTTATATAATTGATGCACATTCCATATAAAGAATAACGATCATTTACTAACTAAAAATAAATCCAGAAACATAGCAAAATTTCTATCTCCTAAAGTAGAGAATTAATGACTATGTACATTGGGCTTAATTATTTATAATATCCAATCTCAAAGAAACTTTTATGAAAATAATTCTTGTAACCGATGCCTGGGAACCTCAGGTAAATGGTGTTGTCTATACACTTAAAAATGTGGTTAATAATATTACTGATCATGAAGTCTTTGTACTTCATCCCAGCGTTGAAGGCTCTGTGACACTTTTTAATCTTTATTATAATATTCCAATACTAAAAAACCCTTTTGAGGTCGTAAGGAACTATTTTGGAGAGCAAAAGCCCGATAGAGTTCATATTGCTACAGAGGGAAGCCTGGGTCTTTCAGCAAGGTATTACTGTAAGAAGTATGGGATAAAGTTTAATACTTCTTATCACACACAGCTTGCAGACTATGGCTGGCTTTTGTATAAAGTGCCCAGGTTTATTACAAATTTATTTATAAGATGGTTTCATTCGGCTAGTGGCAGGGTTTTGGTTACCACAAAGAGTATAGAAAAACAGTTAAACTTCAAAAATTCGGTGGTTTGGGCAAGAGGAGTTGATGCTTCACTGTTTAATAATTACAGCAGATCTGCCAATGTAAGAGGAAATACATTAATTTTTGTAGGAAGAGTGAGCAAGGATAAAAACCTGGATGATTTTTGTTCGATTGAAGGATATAAAAAAATATTGGTAGGAGATGGGCCATACTTAAGCACACTTAAGAAGCATTATCCTGATGTTGAGTATACTAGTTTCATAGATCATAAAGAGCTTGTAAATTGGTATAATAAAGCAGGTGTATTTGTGTTCCCGAGTAAGTTTGATACATATGGTCTGGTGATGCTCGAAGCTATGGCCTGCGGGCTTCCCGTTGTGGCATATGATGTTCCAAGCCCCTGTGATGTAGTTGAAAACGGGGTAACAGGATACTTGGGGGATAATTTGACCAAGAGTATAGAAAAAGTTTTTGCTGATTATACTAACCTTTCGAACAATGCACAGAAGTTTGCAAAATCAAAGAGCTGGAAATCTATTTCAGATCAGTTTGTTTCCCACCTGGTAAATATATGAATTTAAATATGTGGTGTTTCAAAATCAGTAAGGAATTAGATAATTATTAATATTCAGTTAACTTTTGAATACTTAAAAACCGATGGAGGCTTAAATGATTAAACATATAGTAATGTGGAAACTTAAAGATAGTGCTCGTGGAGTTAGTAAAGAAGAAAATGCTAAGGAGCTTAAATCTGTATTGGAAGACCTGAAAGATAAAATAGATGTTATAAAAGAAATTGAAGTAGGTATGGATTTTAACGGATCGGCTGCGGCATATGATGTTGCATTGTATTCGGTATTTGACTCAAGAGAGGATCTGCAGACCTATCAAAAGCACCCGGAGCATGTAAAAGTGGTTGATTTTGTAAATGAGATAAGGGATGAAAGAGTAGTAGTAGATTATGAAATCTGATTTAGAATCATAGAATTTAATTCTTTATTGTTTTTTCATAAAGATCTAAATATTTTTTGGCTGATACCTTCCATGAATAATCTTCTTTCATGGCGTTCTTAATAATCTTTTCCCATTCATTTTTGTGCTCATAAACTGTGATTGCCTTTATGAGGGTATCCAGCAGGTTTACCTTTGTGAACTGCTTAAATGTAAAACCTGTTGGCTTGTTGCTTTCACTATAATCACGTACTGTATCCACTAAACCTCCGGTGGATCTTACAACTGGGATAGTTCCATATCTAAGCGCAATCATTTGCCCAAGTCCACAGGGTTCAAACTTCGAAGGCATCAATATCATGTCGGCTCCTGCATAGATCTTTGCTGCTGTATGATCATCCTGCTTTAGTATCAGACAGTAATTCCCCTTATATTTCTTTGTTTTATGTGAGAGCGCTTTATGATATTTTGAATCACCCACTCCAAGAATAAATAGCTGATATCCCAGGTCTATAATCTGTGAAAATGAGTCAATTATTAACTGTATGCCTCTTTGATCTGTAAGCTTGGATATAACGGCAATTAATGGTTTATCCTCACTGGTATCAAGACCAAATTCTTCTTTGAGCTTAGTCTTGTTGTATTGTTTATTTTCCAATGAGTCCAAACCATAATTCTTATAAATCTCTTTATCATAATTGGGATTGTGAAGGTTGTAATCTATCCCATTTAAGATCCCATGCATTTTATTGGAGTCCTGGGAAGCTCTTCTAAGAACCCTGTCCAGTCCAAATCCAAACTCGGGATTTATTATTTCCTTTGCATAAGTTTCACTAACAGTTGTAATCTGATCTGAAAAAAGTATTGCTGCTTTTAGCAGATTGACCTTGCCTTTTAATTCTATGTTTTGGTTAGTAAACAAGTAGTCTGGAAGACCAAAAGTTTCCAGTAGCTCCTCTCTGAACTCCCCCTGATAGTAAAGGTTGTGAATTGTGAATAAGACCTTGGATGATTTATAGAACGGATCATCTTTTAAATGTTTGCGGTACTTTAGGAACAAAGGAACAAAAGCTGTCTGCCAGTCATGGCAGTGGATTATGTTTGGCTGAAAATTTAGAGATTTTGCAAGCTGCAGTGCACAAAGTGAGAAAAATCCAAATCTGAGGTCATCATCTCCCAGCTCGTATCCATATGCGCTGTATATGTAGTTTCTATCAAAATAATCTTTATTATCAATCAAATAACAAGTGATACCATTTACTTCAACCTCTTTAACTTTTGCCGATACAGCAAGCCAGTCAATACAGGTAGTAATTGTTTTGTTAATAGATTTTGGCTTAATTTTTAGATTTTGCAGATTAGATTTTACTGCTTTGTAATAAGGCAGAACTATCTTTACATTGCATCCAAGACCCTGCAGTTCTTTGGAAAGTGACGATGTAACTTCACCAAGACCTCCTATATTAGTAAGTGGATCGAACTCCGATGTAATAAAAAGAATATTCATGAGTTGGGTATATTAGTTTTAGAAGTATTATCTATCTTGTATCAAATATTATGTACTTTTTCAACAAATTTCTGAGCATTTTCAGTTATCTTTTTTCCCGGTGTTTGTGAGTTGTGAGTAAATAATGCGCTTGCAACTCCTATTAAAGATGCTCCGGAGGTTATGTAATCACTGCAATTTTGCAGATTTATACCACCTGTAACAAATATCTTTGCAAATGGAAGAGGTTCCTTGATAGCTTTTACATATCCTGGGCCGCCAATTAAATTGGCAGGAAATATTTTTACCATATCTGCACCTATACTATGAGCAGTAACTATTTCATTTGATGTAGAAGCTCCCGATATTACTACCTTATTCTCTTTTTTCGTAAATTCTATAATATTTTTACAGGTATGGGGAGAAACTATAAAATCAGCACCGTGTTCTACTGCGCGCTTAGCATTATCCACAGTAAGCACTGTCCCCGCTCCTACAACAATATCGCTATTTTCTTTTATCTTGTTAATTGCCCTGCAGCACTGATCAAAGGAAAAAGTGATTTCTATCGCTTTTATTCCACCCGAAATACAGGCATCTGCCTTAAGCATTGCCTCATCTATATTTTCGGCTCTAATCACGGCTACTATTCTATGATCTTTTAAAATGTCCATTAAACGCTGCCAAACCCCTTCAAATTTTAACCTGCCGTTATCATTAGCAAATTTTGCTTTAAGAAAATACAGTATTAAAACTATTTTACTAATTTAATATAAAAACAAATTACTGTATTGACAAAAACATACAAAATACCTTAATATCGGAATATGACCGATCTTTCTATGTCCGATCTGATTGAATTTTCAAAAGTTAAAAATGTTAATCTTGGAGCTGATCCTGAAAAGACTATAAAGTCCTGCGTAAAACTAGGTCTTATACCAAAGCCTAAAAGAAGAAAGGTGAAGGACGATAAGGGCAGGACTACAACCCTGTTTTTCCCCGATTACACCGTGGATAAGCTTGCGTACATTAAAGCTCTTAAATCGGAGGGCCTGTCGCTTGAAGAGATAAGAGATAACTTTGCCCATGAATTTGTTAAAGACGCCATAAATGGTCTTCTGAAAGATGCAGATGAAGATAAGATAAAGCATCTTGCAAATATTATAGGTAGTGATACCAGGCAGCTTGAAGCAATAGTGGAAGCTCCACTGGTAAATGTAATGGAGGTAATGTCTGCTGAAGAGGTAAAGAGAATACTATGCCTGTTCTTCGGAGTCGGATTTTATTCTCTTCTCGAGGCGCAAAAAGCTTTAGAAGAATTCAGAATTAATGATGCAAAGAAGGCGATATCCAAATCTACGTTTTATAACTCTGTAGGAGTACTGAGACTGGCAAGGACAGCAGGTGATACCAAATTAGAAGAAACTGCTTCAGAAGTTTATGACAGCGTGGTCATTAAACCTATTGCAAAGGCCACAGAAATGATACGGATACAGTTTCTGGATTCACTTTCAAGTTATCTAGAGACCAAAAATACCAAAGAGAATGCTAAATAGTTGTCATATCTGATCTCTTAGAAATTTATAAAGAGTTTTAAAATTAAACAGTATTTCACTATTAACCTGCGCTTCATCTATATTGATCTTAAGGTTCTTTTCAATTTGGAGTATAAGTTCTAAATTAGCAACAGAATCAATTCCTACTCCATACTCTATAAAGGGCTTTTGTTCATCGAAATCGACGACATCAATGCCAAGATTGAATTTGTTTATTATTATTTCTTTAATATTTAGTTTTAATTGCTCACTCATTGTTTATTTGAGTTTGTTCCTTAGGATTTTTCCAGTAGGGCTTTTTGGAATGGACTGAACAAATTCTATTAGTTTTGGTATTTTATAATCTGAAACCTGATTCATTAGATATTGGATTATATCTTTCCTTTCAATATTTTCATCACAAACAATAAAAGCCTTTACTATTTCGGTGCTGTTTTGATCCGTAATTCCTACTACAGCGGATTCATGTATTTTCGGATGTGAAGTTAAAATATTTTCAATTTCAACAGGATCGACTTTATTACCGCTTATATTTATCATAAGCTTCTTGCGACCCTTAATATAGATCATTCCGTCATTGTCCATATAGCCAAGATCGCCTGTATAATAAAACCCATCTTTAAAAACCTCTTTGGTTTCCTGAGGCATATTATCATATCCGTTAGTCATTGTTTCACTCTTTACAATTATTTCACCCAATTCTCCGGTATCTGCTTCCTTGCCTTCATCGGTTACTATTTTAACTGTAACCCCTTTTACGGGTCTTCCCACAGAATCGGATGTGTTTTCTATATTGCTGCTTAGATTTATAGAAATAACCCCTGTTTCTGAAGATCCGTAGAGCTGTCTTGGATGTTTTGCAAATTTATTGGAAAACTTATCAAATATCTCTTTAGAAAGCGCAGCGCCTGCGGATATTACAAGCTTAAGACTCTTAAATGTGTCAGGATCAATATTTGATTCAGCCAGGATATCTAGTATAAAGGGAACGCAAGGATAAATTGTTATCTGCTGTTTAATAATAATCTCTGTTACTTTTTTCCTGTTAAAATCTTCAAGTAAATAACAGGTCATACCGGATTTTATTGCAGAAATGAAGTTGCCAAGGGCATATGTATGAGAAATTGGCAGGGTAAACAATATTTTTTCCGATTCATCCAACCCCACGGTTTCACTGTGGTTGTTAGCAAGAGTAATCAGATTTTTATGGGTTCTTGTAACTCTTTTTGGATTACCTGTAGATCCAGTCGAGTATAGATAAACTGCTTTATCCGTTTCACTAGTTGAATTAGGGTTTAAAATACGATCAGAACATATTAGCTCATGTAAATTAAAATCAGGATTTTTACCACTAATAGAGATTGTTCTGCTCTTCAGTTCTTTATTAACTGTTAGCAATAATGTTTTAAGTATATCGGATGTAATAATTAGTTTTGGCTCGGAGTCATTAATAAAGTACTCAATTTCATATTTTTTAAATTTTGGGTTTATAGGAACAGCAACTGCACCCAGGTTTAAACATGAGAAAAAGCTTACTGCAAATTCTATGGAATTTGGAATAAAGATGGCAACCCGCTCACCTTTATGAATTTGATTTTTACATAAAAATGATGAGAGGCTTGTGCATAGGTTAAATAATTCCTCGTAGCTTATGCTTTTAGATTCTTCGATAAGCGCAGATTTTTGTAGTGACTTATACTTATCAAGTATTTCAAAAAAATTATTCATTTATTCCTACGGCAATAAACCTGAATTTAGTAAACCTGCAGATTCATCAAGATTAAACATCAGGTTCATATTCTGTACAGCCTGCCCGGAGGCTCCTTTGCCAAGGTTGTCCAGAGCAGTGACACATACTACATGTCTGTCCTGTATATTTACACCAATATCACAGTAATTAGTAAACCTGATGTTTTTAGTACTAACAGCATCTTCATTTTCTATTATTCTTATAAACCTCTCGTTTTTATAAAAATCCATATATATAGAATGCAATTTTTCTTTAGTAACAGACTCATCTAATTTGGCTGATATGGTGGTTAAAATACCGCGGTCTATGTTAACATTATAGGTCGAGAATATTAGATTTGAGTTAGTTTTGTACCTATTTCTTATAAGCTCTTCTATTTCTGTTTTTTGGTTATGATCTGATATAGAGTCTACAGAGATCGCATCATTTGCCTCTGAAAATTGTCTGGAAACAACAGGCGCTCTGCCGCCGCCTGAAAGTCCTGCCTTGGAATCTATCGTTATTGAGTCTGTTTTTATGAGTTTATTGTTAATAAGTGGAGCAAGACCCAGAGATGCTGCAGTTGCATAGCAGCCGGGGTTAGCAAGAAGATACGTTTTTTTGATCTTATTTCTAAATAGTTCGGGCAGGCCATATATAGCTTTTGTGCCTTTTGGGGATTTATTAAATCTTAAGTCAGAGCTAAAATCTATAAATTTTGCTCCTTTATCTAAAAACAACCTGGAAAAGTGGCTGGACGAACCTTTTGGAAGGCAGGAAAATACCAAATCAACTTTTTTAAGTTCTTCAATTTCTCTTACTGATTTGCATTTTAGATCAACAATGTTTCTAAATGTCGGAAAAACTTCACATATTTTCTGTCCTGTAAAACTCTCAGAGGTTAGCCATTTAATCTCTGTATTTGGGTGAGCGGTAAGTAATCTTATTAACTCAGCCCCTGTATATCCAGTAGCTCCAAGAATTCCAACTTTAATTTTCATGATTTGAATCTCTTTGTATTGATCGTTATCTAAATAGGTATAGACAATTTAATAAAATAGTTATTACGTTTCCATCCTCCTCCAAAAGCCCGGAGATTATGCTTCGGGCTTTTTTTTATCTCAGGTTACTTTTTATAACTCTTAGGAAATTATCATATGAAATTTTCCTTACTAGATCTTTAGAATAACCTTTTTCATACAAATACTCCGGGATTTTTTGCAGATTTTCTATAGCTCTTATATCCTCAGGAAAGTCTTTTATCTCTGCTCCGTCCAGGTCGCTTCCTATACCTACATGATCTTCTCCACAGATATTTAAAATATGATCTATATGTTTATATATATCTTCCAGCGTTGGAATATTATCTGTAGTTTTAAGAAAGCTGTTGTAAAGTACAATGCCAATCACCCCGCCTCTTTCTGAAATTTCTTTTAATTGCTCATCGTAAAGGTTTCTTGGATGATCTGTTAGAGCTCTTGCATTGGAATGGGAGGCAATTGGGATGTGCTTGTAATTTTCCAGACTGTTCCAAAAACACTCCTGATTAAGGTGTGACAGATCAAGGGTTATATTTAGTTCATTCATTATATTTATAAGCTCATAACCCTGTTCTGTGAGGCCATCCTCTGTCGCCGGGCCGGATGCAAACAGGTTGGCATTATTCCATGAAGGTCCTACTACTCTTAAGCCCTTATCATAATATTCATAAAGGTCCTGAGGTTTTTGCAAAGGGTCAGCACCTTCCATTAGTGTTATAAAGCCAATCTTGTCCTGAGATATGGCTGTATCAATATCCTGTTTGCTTTGTACTTTTATAATTTCAGAGTCGAAATCCCTGTAAATGTTTTCATATACCTGAAACTGCAAATTTGCATTTTCGGTCGTTTTCTCAGGCCTTAGCTTTGGATGAACAAATATGGTGTTTAACACAAATTTGATATTTCCTTTTTTAAGACCCGGAAGAGTAATCATGCAGGGGGTTTTTGGCTCTACAAAATCCCTTTTGAAGTAGCTTAGGTGAAAAGCAATATCTTCGTGCGCATCAAAAATTGGAAACTTGTTTGCCATGTTATGAGTAAAACCCCATGCTGGTATAGGTAACCACCGAGCCTGTGTCCGGCTCTAGCGCCTGACCATAATCCAGCATCTTGCCTTCTTTTGCATTAATAACCGAGAGCAATGAATATATCGGGGAAAGCCCGCAAATTTTCCTTTTGTCTTTTTCTTGCTCAACTGATCTGTAAAACGCTTCAGCATCCAGATTTTCAGTGTGCAGTATACTTAAGTAATCCCTTGATTTTATCCACTCGAGTATCTTATCGTTTACAGCTTCAGCATCACCAAACTTGTTTCCCATATGTGCCAGGTCGGCTCCGGCTATGACTACTGCCTTATCTCCAAGCTTATTAACTATATTTTTTATGCTACCCAGAAAAGAGGCTGTTTTGTAGTCATCTCCAGGAGAGCTTCCATCCTGAATGAACCTATAAAAAGAGTTGCATAGAATAGGCAGGATTTTGATATCCCTTTTGCTGCCAAAAAGATATTGCAGGAATACCACCTGAAATTCTATTGAATGTTCTGATTTATGGAATATCTCGCCCTCATATAGATCCCAGTCACAATGATCATCAATGCTGTTAACCAAATCCAGATCCACTTTAACCTCACCAAAAGGAGTATTAAAGCTTTTCCTTGTAAGGATAAAAGGGTTATCTACAGATGCGTAATGGGAAGTACCAAAAATAATAAATGTCTCACACTTCTCATTGTCCAATAACTCCTTATATGCCTTTGCATAGGAACTGCCGCCTCGGTTAAAATCTATATGGGGTGAAATTATTCCTACTGCATTTTTGCCATTTTTTGATGGGGTTGACCCATTATCAAAATAGCCGTCGATCCATTTGGTTAATTCTTCTTTTTCATTCGGATATGACATACCCGCATGACTTGCTTCTCTAATCTTTGATTTTTTAAAGTCATTTTCAAGCTGCAGCTGGTGGTCTCTATATTTGTCACTGTCTAGAAGAAGCGCATCGTCTAACTGCTTAGCAAGCTGTATGATATGGTCTTTTTCAATTAATTCTCCGTGCTCTTTTAGAATCTTTAGCTGAATGTCCACTATGGAGTTACTGCCTGTGAAATAAGAAATAACATAGATTGCCTGAGGGGCTACAAGGAGCATATTGCCATTTGTGTCCTGAGGGTCTCTAAGGCAAACATATTTGCCCCCTTCATGCTCAATTGGAAAAGTATCTACAAATCTTAGCTTTGGATATTCCATAACTGTGTTAATAATTACTTATAATCTTATAAAAATACACAATAACAAATCTGGGTTGGTAATGGAAGATATAAATATTAATGAAGTAGTTAAAGTCCTGAAAAAGGAGTATAAAAGATTTAAGACTCCTTTTGTAAGTGTTGAAGCTGATAAATCAAAAAAGGCGTTTAATGTCCTTATCTCAACCATTATTAGTCTTCGCACAAAGGACAAAACAACAGAAGAGGCTTCTGTAAGACTATTAAAACTTGCATCCAATTCTAAGGACATGCTCAAGCTCAAAATCCCGCAGATCGAAAAAGCAATTTATCCGGCAGGGTTTTACAGAGTAAAGGCAAAAACAATAAAAGAAGTGTGCAAAGAATTAATAGATAAATATGAATCCAGGGTCCCGGATGATCTTGATGAGCTTTTAAAACTTAAAGGAGTGGGGCGCAAGACTGCAAACCTGGTAATTACGCTAGGATACAATAAACCTGGAATATGCGTGGATACTCATGTACACAGAATATTTAACCGCCTGGGGTACATAAAAACAAAAACCCCTGATGAGAGTGAGTTTGCACTCAGAGAAAAACTTCCAAAGAGATATTGGATTGATATAAACTCACTACTTGTAGCCTATGGACAAAACCTATGCAAGCCTATCGGGCCAAAATGTGATATCTGTAAAATGGAGGATATGTGTAGGAAGGTTGGGGTGAAAAAATTGTTCTGACTGTGATATAATAATATAATGCGGCTAAAGAAAAATATTGAGGCTATCAAGCGACTTAAAGATAATGATAGTGGGTTTGTAGATGCGTCTCCGCAAGAAAGAATATCAATGGTGTGGGAACTAACAA
This sequence comes from Thermodesulfobacteriota bacterium, assembly GCA_041572575.1. GTDB lineage: Bacteria > Desulfobacterota_D > UBA1144 > Nemesobacterales > N074bin48 > N074bin48. Next base: position 51,268 of record JBFFSH010000001.1, on the reverse strand, counting down.
GAGAGGTATGGTATTTCAAAGACAGGAAAAATGTTGAACAAAGATTACAAAGAGATGTTGAAAAGCTTATTAGAAAGTCGGGTTAAGTTCCTTATTGTGGGTGCATATGCGATGGCCGCATATGGTTACACAAGGTCAACTGGTGATTTTGATATATGGGTGGAGAACTCTTCAGAAAATTCAGTTAAGCTATACAAGGTTTTATCTGATTTTGGAGCCCCTCTTAAGGATATAACACCTGAGACTTTTTCAAATAAAGATATTGTATATCAGATAGGTGTTGCTCCTGTGAGAATTGATGTTTTAACTGATATTGATGGTGTTAGTTTTAAGGACGCATACAAGAGTAAGCACGACTTAGTTCTGGATGGATTACTGCTTCCTTTTATTTCAAAGAGTGATCTGATTAAGAATAAAAGATCGACTGGAAGAGATAGAGATGTTCTTGATGCACAAACACTAGAGGACTTGGAATAAGGTTTATCTGCAATTTCCTAAAAAAAACTAATTCAAGGGTTGACTACCGCATATACCATATATAATCTAACGTAAATTTTTTTCCGGAACTAATAATCAGGACTTAAATAATTGGACACATATTTATTTTATTTCTTTGCGTGTGCTGTGCTTGCAAGCTCTATTGCCGTGGTTGTTAACCGCAACCCTGTAGCAAGTATAGTTGCACTTGTTCTTACTCTGTTTAATACCTCTGTGCTTTATATTATGCTATCAGCTCAGTTTGTGGCTGTGGTGCAGATTCTCGTTTATGCAGGTGCCATAATGGTGCTATTCATGTTTACTGTGATGTTTTTGATCCTTAGGGATGAATCACTTAATTTTGATGCACAGAATGTTCCTCTAAAGGTAAGCTCTGCTCTTGCAGTGCTATTTATAACTGCAATGATAGTGCAAAATGTGGTGATTGGAACCTCAAAACCTGCCAAGTTATCCGATATTTCAGTTTCAGAAGATTACGGCTCTGTTGAAAACGTGGGCACCAGCATTTTTACTTATTATATACTGCCTTTTGAGCTTACATCCGTTCTGATTTTAATTGCAATAATCGGTGTGATTGTACTTTCAAAAAGGAGCGCAGATTAGATGGAAGTTACAATAAACCACTACGTTCTGCTAAGCTTTATGCTCTTTGTGATAGGTGCTTTTGGTGTAATCACAAGAAAAAATTTAATTATAGTCCTTATGTCACTTGAGCTAATGCTAAACGCGGCAAATCTGGCGCTTGTGAGTTTTTCGAGGTTTCATGGCGATAACACTGGACAGGTTTTTATGCTTATGTCTTTAGTAGTTGCAGCATGTGAGGTTGCAGTTGGTTTAGCTCTAGTGGTATCTATTTATCATAATAAAGAGACTATTAATATAGATGTACTGAAGTTACTTAAAGGTTAAATACAAAAAAATGCTATTTTTAATTATATTACTTCCACTTATTGGAGCTGCTATAAACGGCCTGCTTTTTACTACAGGTTTAATAAAACAAGACCATAAATCTGAAAAAAGCATTGTTAGTGTTATTGCCTGCAGCTCGATCCTCTTTTCTGCCCTTATTGCTACATATATGTTCTATACTCTTGTTGGGTCGGAAGGATTAACCGGCATAGTCGAAACCTCATTTTCCTGGATAGTATCTGGTGAGCTGGATATAAAGTTTGGTTTTCTTTTTGATAATATTTCAGCAATTATGACTCTAGTAATAACTTGGGTTGGGTTTTTGATTCATGTCTATTCGATTGGGTATATGAGCCATGATAAATCATACGCCAGATATTTTACTTACCTAAACCTATTTGTTTTCTTCATGCTGGTTCTTGTACTCGGTAATAACTTCCCGCTCATGTTTGTAGGCTGGGAAGGAGTTGGGCTTGCTTCTTATCTGTTAATTGGTTTTTGGTATGATGATGATCAGAAGGCCCTTGCCGGAAGAAAGGCATTTATAGTAAACAGAATAGGTGACTTTGGTTTTCTCATAGCGATATTTCTTATTTTCATAACTTTTGGCTCTCTTAGTTATGCAGACGTTTTTTCTCAGGCTTCAAGTCAGGCAATTTTAAATAATATCCCAGCTATAACAATCACAGCAATAGCGCTTCTGCTTTTTGTAGGAGCTGTTGGTAAATCGGCACAGTTCCCACTCTATGTGTGGCTTCCAGATGCCATGGCAGGACCAACACCGGTTAGTGCTCTTATTCATGCGGCAACCATGGTAACTGCAGGGGTTTATATGGTTACAAGGTGTGCCGTATTTTTCAGTGCTTCTCCTGTAGCGCAATTCATAGTTGTAACAATTGCTGTATTTACTGCGTTTTTTGCTGCAACGATTGCCCTTAGCCAGACCGATATTAAAAAGGTACTGGCATATTCTACCGTGAGCCAGCTTGGTTTTATGTTCATGGGTGTGGGAATCGGCGCCTATGCCGCTGGTATGTTTCACTTAGTAACCCACGCATTCTTTAAAGCACTTTTATTTCTTGGTGCTGGTAGCGTAATACATGCAATGTCTGATGAGCAGGATGTAAGAAAGATGGGGGGGCTTCGGAAATATCTTCCTATAACTTCCAAGACTTTTCTTGTAGGTACTTTAGCAATTTCAGGCCTACCTCTTCTCTCAGGCTTCTTTTCAAAAGATCAGATACTTGGTGAACTGTACGAAAAAGGATTTGCGATTCACTGGGCAGTAGCACTTGTTACGGCAATGCTCACTGCACTTTATATGATGCGCCTATATTTCCTAACTTTTGAAGGAAAGAGCAGGGTTCCTGCTAATATAATGAAAAAGCTTCATGAATCTCCAAGTACTATGACAATTCCTTTGATTGTACTGGCTGTTCTATCAGTAATAGGCGGTTATGTTGGCGTGCCGGATTTTATTGGTGAGATGTTTGGACTGCACCATGTAAACAAGTTTAAAGAGTTTATCTGGGCAGCTATACCTCTTGAACAGCATCATGCATCAGCAGTTAGTCATCACTTCTTTAGCCACATGGATCTACTTATACTTTCCATTGTTGCAGCTGTTTTGGGAATTGGGCTTGCCTATTATTTCTATATTTATAGGCCTAAACATCTTAGCAAGATTACAGCAAATGAGGACTTTGGCTTTCTGTTCAACGCTTCCAACTCCAAATGGTATATGGACGAGGTTTATGAGCATACATTTATAGACGGGTTTAAAGAGTCATCAAAGATGTCATTTTGGTTTGACTCAAATATTGTTGATGGGCTTGTAAACAGAATCGCAGGCTTTTTCTCATGCCTATCAACTTTTGTAAGGAAGTTTCAGTTTGGTCTTGTAAGAGCCTATGCAGCTGTTATGACTGCGGGTCTTATTCTTATTCTATATATAATATTTTCAACTTTCTAAGCAATAAGTACATCAATAATTTTTCCTGCATGATCATCTGATCTATATTAGGGGTTAGTTCATCATAGTGGTATTTTAACCTTTTGTTGTGTAACTTTTGCTACTTCTGATTTTTGCAGACTGCTAACGGATAATAGAAAATTTGAATTAGGCATAAAAAAAGGCGACCGTTTGGCCGCCTTTTTTTGTTATCTAAAAACTTTATTCTCTAATTAATTACACATCAAAGTAAAGCATGAACTCATGAGGTACTGGTCTTAGCTTCACAGGATTAACTTCATTTTCCATCTTGTAGTCAATCCATGTTTCAACTACATCATCTGTGAATGTGTCACCTTTTGTAAGGAATTCATGATCTTCTTTAAGTGAGTTAAGAGCTTCTTCGAGCGAACCTGGAACATAAGGGATACCCTCCAGTTCCTCAGGTCCAAGTGAGTAAATGTCTTTATCGAGAGGATCACCCGGATCAATTTTGTTCTCGATTCCATCAAGGCCAGCCATAAGCATTGCAGAGAATGTAAGGTATCCGTTTGCTGATGGGTCTGGGAATCTTGTTTCAAGTCTTTTAGCTTTAGGACTTGGAGAGTACATAGGAATTCTTACTGCAGCACTTCTGTTTCTTGCCGAATATGCAAGGTTAACAGGAGCTTCAAACCCTGGTACAAGTCTTCTGTAAGAGTTTGTTGTTGGATTGGAAAAAGCACAGATAGCTTTAGCATGTTTTAGTATTCCACCAATATAATGCATTGCCATTTCGCTCATTCCTGCGTAGCTGTTTCCTGCAAAAAGTGGTTTGCCTTTTTTCCAGAGTGACTGATGTATGTGCATTCCTGAACCATTATCTTCGAATATAACCTTTGGCATAAATGTAACTGTTTTACCATATTTTCTTGCTACATTTCTGCAAATATATTTATACCACATCATATTGTCGCCCATATCAACAAGAGGGGAAAAACGCATGTCTATCTCAGCCTGACCCGCTGTTGATACTTCGTGGTGATGAGCTTCGACTGCTATACCAAGATTTTCCATCTCTAAAACCATTTCGGATCTTAGGTCCTGATAGCTGTCTGTAGGAGGGCAGGGGAAATAACCTTCTTTATGTCTTGGTTTATAACCAAGGTTTGGTCCTTCATCCGTGCCTGAGTTCCAGATACCTTCTACTGAATCTACAAAATAGTATCCGGTGTTTGCTGTCTGGTCATATCTAACATCGTCTAAAATAAAGAATTCCAGCTCAGGTCCAAAATAAGCTGTGTCAGCAATTCCTGTGCTCTGGAGGTAAGAAACAGCTTTTTTGGCTATGTTTCTCGGGTCTCTTGAATAAGGCTCTCTTGTTATTGGATCTACAATATCACATATTAATGCGAGAGTTGGTATATTAGTGAATGGATCAATTCTGGCAGTTTTGGGATCCGGTATCATTAGCATATCGCTTGCGTGAATTGACTGCCAACCTCTGATGCTTGATCCATCAAAACCCAGTCCTTCTTCGAATGCTTCTTTGTCCAATTCATGTGTGGGTGTACTGAAATGCTGCCACATCCCCACAAAATCGAGAAACCTAAAGTCTATAATCTGAATGTTCTCATCTTTTACAAGCTTAAGAACATCATTTGCATTGTTTGGCGGACTCTGAGCGCCGCCTTTGGTAGATTTTGCCATCTAACCTTCCTCCTTGTAATTTATAAAGTTATTTTCAAATGCTGTAATAATCTATTATAGTGCGTCTTCCCCACGCTCACCGGTTCTTATTCTTATTACTTCTTCCATAGGTAGAATAAATATTTTTCCGTCCCCAATCTTGCCGGTCCTTGCGCTTTCAACTATAGCGTCTACTACCTTAGTTACTGTGTCATCGGAAACAATAATCTCCAGCTTAATCTTAGGTAGAAAATCTATTACATATTCGGCACCCCTGTATAGCTCTGTGTGTCCCTTTTGTCTTCCAAAACCTTTTACTTCAGTTACTGTTAGACCTTGAATTCCTATGTCCTTCAGAGCCTCTTTAACGTCATCCAGTTTGAATGGTTTAATAATAGCTTCAATTTTTTTCATTGCAGAATGCCTCCTAAGTAAATTAGAGATGATAATTGCAAAGATTATACCATCTAAGAATTTTACTTAAACATCTAATATCATTATATTTTGTAAATTAAATAAAATTTTTAATGCATAAAAATTAAGCAGACTGTATTAAAAATTATACAAAAACAGTTCAAATTACAGATTAATATAAAAAGTTTATTGTTATTATTAAAGAAATCGAATCTGAATTATTGGATAAGAAATTATATAAGCGTTTATTTCTAATTAATATGATGTTATAATAAGACAGGTTTTTGAAATTAGAGTGGGGTGCTCAAATTTATAATTTACTATAATTATGTATACTAATTTACTGTATATTATAGGGAATTTTATTTCCTGAATTGGCATAATTCTTGCTAGATATATAAATATATAAAAAAAGTGTAACAAAACTATAGATTAAGCACATATTAAGGACTCAATGGAATGAATGTTAAACTAGCCAAACTGTTTATTGAAAAGGGTTATTTATCTCTTGATAACCTAAAAGAAGCTGTAGAAGAGCAAAAGAACAATAATAAATCACTCGGTGAAATATTAATTAGAAAAGGTTATATTACCGAGTCTCAACTTGTTGAACTTACTAATATAGACAATCAATTCCCCAGAGTAGACCTTTCAGCGATAAATATTGAGCCATCAGTCATAAAGCTAATCCCTCAGGACACGGCCGTCGATAATAACCTGATTCCATTTGATTTAGAAGGGGCATTCTTGAGTGTTGCAATGATTGATCCTACAAATATTGTACTGATTGATGAGTTAAGATTTTTGACAGGACACAATATAAAACCATATATAGCAGAATTTAGTAGTATTAAAAGCGCGCTTGTAAATCATCATAACATTGATGCTGAACAGGTTGTACAAAAGCAAGAACCTGAACCATTGCAAAAAGCTGAACAAGAACAAACTATTGTTCAAAAACCTGAGGAACAACAAATAGTACAACCATCAGAGCCTGAACCTGAAGTTGCTGCACAAGCACCGTCCGAACCAGCACAACCTGAGCCAGAGCCGCAAATTGAAACGCAACCACAAAGCTATCCGGAGCCGCCAGTATCACAATCTCAACAGACAGATCATTCTGTTTTTACAGCGTCTCCACAGGTATCATCAGAAAAAACAGAAACTGCAGATACTCTAGCTTCATCGCTTACTACAGAGCCTGAATCTCAAGCTCAACCACCACAAATTGATGAGCCTCAGTTTCCCGGTCAATCTCCACAACCTCAACCACAAGCAACTGATGAAAAACCAAATCAAAATGAAATAATTGATGTATTTGCAAAAGATGATGATTATGTAAGAGGGGTAAAACAGAGTTCGGATAGCAGCTTTGAAAATATATCATTACAAAGCTCTGATAGCTCGAGTAATCTTTTTCAGCCGCCGGCTGAGAGTCGTGAAGTAGATGCGCGGCCGCATAGTGAACAGACTGAAAGTGAACCAGCTAGTACGGCAGGTGGAGAACAGAGTCTATTTCAGGCTCCTGCAGAACAGGCTGGGGCTACAGTTGGTTTTCAGCCTGTAGAATCACAAAAATCTGAGCCAATTAACATACCTGTACCTCCACAAGCGCAAGATAGCAGCCCGGAGTTAAACGTATTTTCAAGCAGCCAATCAGCAAGTGAAGAGGATGATGATAAGACAATAGAACTGAGCCTGGAAGCTGAAGAAATAACTGATCAGATAGAAGTTCCTGATAACAAAGATGTTTTTACAATTCCCACTATGCAGACAGAAAGTGCAGGTACAGAAACAGATTTAGCACCTGATGCAGCTGATTCTCAACCAGGGGCCACAGCCCCTACCCAATCTGCTGATCCCGGTAAAGAAGTGGAAGACCTCTTCCAAATTCCCGGGCAGAAAGAGAGTGAGATTGGAAATGTTGTCCCACCTGTAAATAATGAAACCGACTTAAGATCACTAAATGAAGATTCTTCTTATGATAATATTGAATCGTTTAATAAGACCATTGACAGTAATGGAAATCATGTAGGTACAACAGTAAGTGCTGAACCTCCAAAGCCTGAGCTTAGGGAAGTAGAGCCGGACATACCACCTCCACCACCACCGGTAAATGAGCCGGTTATTCCAGTTCAGGATCAATATGCTCAACCAGCAGATACTGTATCGAAACCTACAATTTTAGTGGTTGATGACAGCCCTACTGTACAAAAAATAGTTTCTGTTACTCTTAGCAGGCACGGTTACCAGGTAGAAGTATCATCAAATGCAATGCAGGCGTTAGCAAAGTTAAATGAATTCATACCTGATATTATCTTTCTAGATATTAACTTGCCCCATATGGATGGGTATCAACTTTGCAAGATAATCAAGGGTAACGAGCTTACAAAAGAAGTACCGGTAATAATGCTTTCAGGTAAAGACGGAATCATTGATAAAATGAGGGGTAAATTGGTAGGTGCTACGGATTATATTACTAAACCATTTGAACCAAACTCACTTGTGAGTGCCATAAAAAAACAGGGTGTAAGTGTTGCGGGTACAGCATAAATGAAGCTTAGAATGCCATTTAATAAAGCAGAAGAAAATAGCGGTATTAATCAGGGTGAAAATAACATGGCTGATGATAGTTCAAAAGTAGCGTTACAGCAGGATACAGCTTTGGAAGAACAACTAATGCTGCTTCTATCAAATAATCAGGTTATTACTGTAAAGCTTACCGAAGACAAGATAATAAAAGATCCTAAGGAAGGATTAAGACTACTGTGTGATCTGGTAAATCAGGTTGTAGGGTTTGCCGAAAAAAAGTTAAGGGTTAATTCATCTTATCTGCAAAAGCTTTTAGTATCGCAGAGTGAAAACTATCCAAATATAAAGCTGCTGTATCTGAAAGAAAATAGATTATCACCTGATACTGTCATAAATTTATTTAAGGGCTGGGCTAGTCATCCATCAGACCGGCAGCCGATTTTTGATGAAATTCGAGAAGCTCTTCTAAATATCATTCAGTCCTATTTCAGTTTGTTTGAATCGAGCTTTAGATCAGATTTAATAAAGAAGCAGTGGCAGGAAATATATTTAATTCATATAGATGAATTAAGAGAGATGGCTTCTAAGATTAAATTTTAAACAAATCATTAAATTATATAATAATATAAAGACGGAGAACTAATATTATGTCTGATAATAAAGATTCCAATAATAACAGCAATAGTGAAAGCACCTCTTCAGAAACTATGTCCAAAGACCTTCATCTCGAAGACATAGAGCTCCAAAATAGTGTTTTTCAGAGTGCAAATATCAGACAGACTACAGAATCTATTGGCAGCAGTAGCAGTAGTGATTTATCTTCAGATAGTGATGAACTCGACAAACTGATTTCAGAAATAGACTCTTCCATACAGCAGAATTATGGGCAGGTAATAATGTCTGACTTTGGAGAAGAAGCTCAGGCAGAGGATATAGACGAGCAGAAGTATATTGTATTTACGCTGTCAAATAAAATGTATGGCATACCTATTTTAAATGTGCTGGAAATAGGAACTCTCAGCAATGTTACCCCGGTACCAAATCTTCCCGTATGGGTAAGAGGTGTAACTAACATTAGAGGGGAGATTGTTTCGGTTGTTGATCTTGGCACATATTTGGGTATTCCCAAGATGGATAGATTTGATTCGGGAAGAATGCTTGTTATACGTTCTTTGGATGAAGAAATAAGCTCTGCTATTATAGTTGATCAGGTAAATCAGATATATAATGTTCCAAAGGATTCAATTATGAATACCGAAGCAAAGGTAGATGATAAAATTGCTCCTTTTTTACATGGAGTTTGTGAATTTAATGATGAACTATTAATATTGCTTGATCTTGAAAAATTCTTTGCTTTCCCTCAAATAAGGCAGTTTGATTAGTATTTAGCGAAGTAATTAATTGCTTTATTCCATCTCTGTTGCTAAACTTCATTGCGGCTGATATTTTACCTTATCATTTTAATACAGTCCGTTATTCTCTTAAGTAATTATCGGAATTGTTATAATATTAGCTTGGGTGATGAATTTATCATATAAATATTTCTTACTAATATATTGTATCTCTATATTCTTGTGTCCTTTTCCTGTTTTTTCTCAAGATGAGCCGGGTGAAATATATATTTCCAAAATCAAATTAAATAACATTGGTGCTGTATCTAAAAAAGAGATTACCGAGAATATGGCAACAGAATTTCCATCGTTTTTACCCTGGAAGAAAAAACCCGTATTTGACGAAGAAATATTAAAGGAAGATGTAATACGGATATCTAATTTATATAAAGAATATGGATTTTATGATGTAAAAATAGAATATCTAATTGAGCAAAAAAATGATGACTTTGTTGATGTGATAATAGATATAGATCGTGGCGAAAAAACGGTTGTAAAAGATTTTGTACTGGATGTGAAGCCAAAACTATTGGATGAAGAGTATGCCGAGCTTTTGGATGCAGCTACTGTAATGTCCAATGAAGATTTCTCGCAAAGAGAGTATCAAAAAACAAAGAATATTATTGCGAACTATTTTTCAAATAAAGGCTATCCTTTTGCTGAAATAAAATCCGAGGCGCTTGTAAACAGGGAAGATAAATGGGCTAAGGTAGATATTTCTGTTAACAGGGGGTATAAATATTACTTTGGCACTGTATCCATTAAGGGTAATAAGGACATAGACGATAAGATTATATCGAGAGAGATTTTATATAAGTCGGGTGATGAATATTCTCTAACAATGCTCGACAGGACAAGGCTTGCAATATTTGGTCTTGGGTATTTCAAATCCGTTGTGATTGATCCTGTATTTAATGAGGAGCAAAAAGTCGTTGATACCGTAATAAGTGTTGAACAACGGAAACTTGGGAGTGTAAAGGTTGGAGTAGGTTTTGGCACCGAAGACCTTTTCCGAGGACAGATTATATGGAACCATAAAAATCTGTTCGGTGGTGCAAGAGACTTAGAGGTTTCAGGCAAATTTTCGTTTCTTACTCAGCGCTTAAGCGCTTCACTAATTCAGCCTTATTTATTTGACAGAGACATGGATTTTATCTCTACTCTTTCTACTTCAAGGGATGATTTTCCAAGCTACACCTCAGAGAGCCTCAATTTTTCTAATAAGATTAAGAAGAAAATATACAATAATATAAATTTTTACAGTTCTTTTGATATCCAGCTGTCTCGATTATCGGAAATATCCGGTTCTACTTCTGATTTTGTAGAGGATGATGGTTATTTCCTTACTTTTTTAAGTGCCGGGCTAGACCACAGCACAGTTGATAACCCGCTTAACCCCACAAGTGGAAGGAGTCTGAGTTTTAATATCGAGTCGTCTCTAGGGGTTTTAGGGTCTGATGAAGATTTTATTACAAGCGTTCTTGAATTTATCGGATATAAAGAATATAAAAACATTGTTTTTGCAAAAAGACTGGATATAGGGTTGATACAGCCGTTTGGCAGTACCGATAGTCTGGATGTTCCTATATTTAAGAGATTTTTTACAGGCGGCAGCACAACTATGAGGGGGTTCCCTTTTCAGGAGCTTGGCCCGCTTGACAGTGGTAGTGAGCCCGTGGGTGGAAACACACTTTTACTTGGTAATCTTGAAGGAAGATTTCCGATCTATAAAAAACTTGGAGGAGTGCTGTTTTTTGATTATGGAAATGTATTCCCCGACGAATTTGATTTCGATTTCGGAGAAATAAAATATGCAGTGGGCACAGGTCTTAGGTTTGATACTATAATAGGCCCTTTGAGGGTTGATTTTGGTTATACTTTAAATCCTGAGCCAGAGATTGACAGATTTCAATTTTTCTTAAGCATAGGTCATGCGTTCTAAAATAATAAAGATATTTTCAGTTTTGCTGGTTCTACTAATTGTAGGGATATTTTCATTATCTCTGCTTATTAAGACGAGTTTTGTTCAAAATAAGATTGTCGATCTTATAAAAAGCTCCGTAAGCAAATCTATGGGACAGCAGTTAAAGATAGGCAAGGTGGATTTTGCTTTAATAGATGGAATTGTAATAAATGACACCGAACTAGAAATTGATAACAATAAATTTCTGGAAGCTAGAAATATTACTCTTGGATATCCATTAAGTGCATTAAATATTATTAATGATTTTTCAGCGGGGCATATAAATGTAGACAGCTTTAAAATTGATGGACTTAAACTAGTACTCAGCAAAAACCAGGACGGAATCTGGAACTATAGCCGGTTAAGTCGTAAAGAACCTAAAAATGAGGATGAACAACTCACACAAAAAGAGAGTTCTAGCTGGATTGTTTCCATAAATAGTTTTGAGATTTTAGATACCAGGGTTTCGATTTTTAATAAACAAGCTGATACAGTAAGAACTATTGATATAAACGATTTTAATTCTACAGTAAGACTTGCAACAAACCCTGCTGCTGCTGAAATAAACTTTCATAGTGGCCGGATTAATATTGATCCGGATGAGATAATTATAAACAATTTATCTTCATCCACACTTAAGCTCAGCAAGGAAGAAGTTGAAATTGGTGAATTAAAGTTTGGTTTTAATGGCGCTGATATATTCATGTCCGGAGAATTTAAAAATTCGGGTGAAAAACTATTTTCTGTCAGAACAAAGGTAACTGATTTTAGTAACGAAAAACTCAAACTGAACCTGGATTTTAAAGGTGAAGGTGATTTTACAACTACAGACGATATTAACGGTAAATTTAGTATTGATATCGATAATTCTCAATATCTGGAAAACAAATTCTCATTTGATGCTGGTGACATATCGATCAAAAATTCTGTTCTAAATATGAAAAATGCTACCCTTGATGGAGATGCCGGTAAAGCAGAAATTGGCATTGATACAGATCTTAAAAATATTTTCGATAAAGATAAGAATAATGAGTTTTTTGCAGTTCTAAAGTTGTCTGATTTTGATTATTCAAGATTATCTAAAGTTCCGAATATTGATACTGAAATTCCGGCTGACATAGAAAAAATAGCATCTGCATTGAACGCTGAACTACAGATCTCAGGTTTTTTCAATGCAAGTGAAAACTTTGATCTAAAAACTGATATCAGAAAATTTATTTTGATTGGTGAGGCTGGCGATGCAAACCTAGGCGGAGTCTTAAATATTTCAGATTCTCTCATTGTTGCAGATATTACGGGTTCTACCGATAAACTCGACATAGGCTATTTGTTGAACAAAAAGAAATATAATAGCTCAATTAATTCAAAGATTAATATTGATGCGTCATTGCCCACAAATTTTAGCATCAGTGGTTTAAAAGGAAGTTCCCAAATTGATATACTTAAATCAAGAATATTTAAAAATGAGATAAAAAGTGGTGCGATCCGAGCTAAATTTTCTCCAAACAAGATTGAGAATGTATCGGTAAAGCTTCTGTCTGATTTTGTAAATATTAACGCTTCCGGAAATGCCATAAATGACAAACTTGATTTTTCTTATGATATAAAAAGTGAAAATTTGGATTTTATATCCAAAATTAAAGATGATCTGGGTATGCATGGGTCAGCTGATATAAAAGGACAGATTAAAGGTACGTTGGAAAGTCCAATCATTGAGTATGCTCTCAAGCTGTCTGATTTCAAGGTAAAAAAATTGATAGCAGACAAAGGCAATGCCACGGGCGCTATATCATTTGATGAGGGTATTTCGACTATAAATTCAAGGGGGCAATTTAATAGATTAAAATATAATGACAGACCATTTAATAGCCTGGAGTATGATGTATCTACAAAAAATGGGCGGGTGATCGGCGATATTCTGCTTACTGAGAATGACAATAATAATTACAACCTGGAGTTTAAGATTGCCGATCTGGAATTGGAAAAAAATATAGAATTTTCGAAAATCACACTTAACTTTGGAGATACAGAATTTAAGAACAATGACACACTCGTTGTAGGCTATAGTAACGGCATAAGGATAAGCGGACTTGATCTCGGCAGTAATGGGTCCAGTATTAAGGGTGTGTTTAATATATCGGCAAGTGATGAATTAAAAGGTGATATAAAGTTTATAAATTTTGAGCTGCAAAATATCTCTGAATTAATAAATGTACAGGAAGCTTTCAGTGGTGTAGTGAACGGCCATCTTGATATAAACGGAAACACAAAAGCGCCCAGGCTAAATTCTCAGCTATCTATCGACAACCTTAAATACAGAGAATTCGCATCAAGTAAATTAAACCTAAATACAAAGTATAGCAATAAGAAATTTGATATAAATCTCACTTCGGATCTACAGGATAATAACAAGCTTAATCTCTCAGGCTTTATTAATACCGATCTAAATTTTAGTAATGAAAAATCTTCTGGTGTTACTAGTATGGACTTATCACTATTTTCTCAAAATCTAAATCTCAGCCCTTTTTCAGCTTTTATAGATACATTAGATGATATAAATGGTGTGATCGATCTGGACTTAAAAATCAAAGGTACACCAAAAGCTCCCAGAGTTTTCGGAAATACAGCGATCAAAGATACAGAATTCAAATTAAAACAGCTAAAAAATAAAATTACAATTGATAATGGGAATATGAAATTCGATGGTGATAAAGCTGTATTCAATGAATTTATGATATCCAGCGGAGATGGTACTGCGGGTATAAGCGGTGATTTTAATTTATCTGATCTGAGTTTTAAGGCACAGGGAGAATTCGACAGGTTTAGAATTAACCCAAAAAGAATTAAAACAGATCTTTCTGGGAATTTGCAGTTAAGCGGAAATGGCAAAGATATAAGCGCAGCCGGAGATGCAACTCTAAACAAGACACGAATAACTATTACGCAGCAGAAAAAACAACAGGTTAGTGAAATTAAATTTGTTGATCAAGAGACTAACGAAAATGATGAGATTGTGATCAAGGATGAAGAGAAAGGAAGCTACTTTAAAGACCATATGGCTTTGGATCTAAATGTCACGATTCCCAAGAACAGCTGGGTGAGGGGAAGGGGGGCTAATATTGAGCTTAAAGGTAAACTCAAAATTGATAAGGAATATAAAGACGAACCACTTATAACGGGAAATATATCGACGGTTAGAGGTACATATAAAATATTTGGAAAACTGTTTAAAATACAGGAAGGAAATGTGAATTTCCCGGCGATAAAAGATCTTAACCCTCTTCTCGACATTACTGCTCTTTATAATGTCTCGGATGTGGACGTGTTTGTAGGTATTGGTGGAGATGTTAAAAATCCTGAGATTAAGTTAACAAGCAATCCTTCACTGCAGGAAACTGATATTGTTTCATATTTAATCTTTGGAACATCGTCTGACAAACTTGGAAGTGGTGAAAGATCTGCACTTGGATCAGCGGCTACAGGTCTTGCCGGTGGGGTAGCTCTTAATCAGCTTAAGGGAGTTTTAGGCGACAATGTTTCCCCTGATGTACTCTCATTCGGATCAGGTGAATCCGGTCCTGAGCTTGAAGTAGGTAAATACTTAAATGATGATATCTATTTTGCCTATGAGAGGAAATCATCATCTGATTCCGGGTCATCTATTCCTACTAATACAGTTAAAGTGGAATATCGATTGTTTGACTTTCTTTCTGTAGGCAGTGATGTAGGAAGCGAGCAATCCGGCGGTGATATATTTTTCAATTTTGAATATTAACTTTATGACTCTTTTCCTTTCATGATATGATATCTTTAGAAATCTGCTTAGATAATTTGTCTTTAAGCTGAGTCCTTGCCCTAAGAATCCTTGATTTAACAGCAGGAATAGATAGTCCAAGAATTTCTGCAACTTCACAATTGGATAAACCCTCAACATCTCTTAGCTGAAACACAGTGCGATATTCCTCTTGCAGTTCATTAATTGCATTATCCAATATTTCTGATATCTCAGTATTAATAGCATTGCTTTCAGGGTCTGGATTGGTGTCCCTTGGTTGCAACCAGCCTTTATGTTCATCACTTTGTTTATCACTTAATTCGTCCAGACTGTATTCTCTCGAACCATTCCTTTCTCTTAAATACCTGAATGCTTCATTGCTGCTAACTGTATAAATCCAGGTTGATAACTTTGAGTCACCTCTGAATAATCTTAGCTTCCCAACCAATTTAACAAATACCCTTTGTAAAACCTCTTCGGCAGATTCAGGAGATTTGGTTATCCTCATTGCAAGCCTGTATATCTTGTCTCCAAATCTGTTTACAAGTTCATTGAATGCTGCTTCGTCTCTTCCATTTACATATAGTGCAGCCAACTTCTCATCTGCTATATTGTTGTAGTCTAAATCTGTACTTAGATAATTTGTTTTATTTCCTGTCTCTATCCTTCTTTCTAATAACATTTTTAACCCCCTTTTACTTTTATATTCAACTTTGCCGGATGCTTTTATGTAAGCACCCGGCCAGTTTTTTACTTGTTATTTAATTCTTGATTTCATTGCAACCTTTTTACCGTAGAAATCTCTTATGTGTTTTGCTATCACATCCAGATCTTCTTCTAATGCGAAGTGTCCTGTGTCCAGTATATTAAAATCTACGTTTTTCAGATCTCTTTTGTATGGATAAGCCCCTTCTGCCGGGAAGATATAATCATTCTTACCCCAGACTATGAGTGTTGGCGGCTGATAGTTTCTCATATATGCCTGCCATTTTGGATATAGCGGAGGGTTTGTGCCGTAGCTGTAGAAAAGCTCAAGCTGAATTGCCTGATTGCCCGGACGGTCAAGCAGCGGCTGTACATGTCCCCAGTTGTCAGGGCTTATGGTCTGCGGGTTTCTTACTCCATGAGTAAACTGCCATTTGGTTACATCGAGCGTAAGAAAACCTTTTAGAGGTTCAGCATTTTTATCTGATTTATCCTTCCAGTAAGCTTTTAAAGGAACCCAGAAGTCTCTTAGGCCTTCATCATATGCATTACCGTTTTGAATAATAAGGGCCTCTACTTTATTTGGATTTTTAGTAAAAAGTCTAAATCCTACGGGAGCGCCATAGTCCTGTAGATACAGACTGTAATTTTCAAGTCCTATTTTTTTTGTGAATTTATGTACTATATTTGCAAGGTTATCAAAACTGTAGTCAAACTCATCCACTGTAGGCATGGAGCTGAAGCCATAGCCAGGATAATCCGGGGCAACCAGATGAAAATCATCCGAAAGCTCCTCTATTAGGTTTCTAAACATATGAGATGATGTCGGAAAACCGTGAAGTAAAAGTATGGTCGGTGCATCTTTTGGCCCTGCTTCTCTATAGAATATTTCAAGCCCGTCTATCTCTACTGTTTTGTGAAGGGTCTTATGTTCATTGGGTTTTGTTTCGTGGTTTGACTCTGCAGCCTCTAAATATCCTAGGGTTATAAAAAGAACTGAGATTACGACAATTGTTCCTACTAATGTCTTTGTTAAAAATGATTTAACTTGTTTCATTATTATTCTCCTTTTATTAGATTTATTTATATGCATTAAACATACAGACAAGTCTGTACTATTTAAGATAAAAAAATATATCTTAGGGATTCACAATTTTTTCAATATTTTTTCTGGCTGCTTCCACAGGCCAAATTTCACCAAAATTCTGACTCGATACTATTGCTCCTTCAAAAATTACATAATATGAATTACCGATAAGCTCTTCATCAATATCACTGTACTTAGAGTCTGAACGTTTTAGTTCCTTGGTTAGTTCTTTTAGCAAGGAATTGAGAGAATTCTTGTGATAGACCACTTCTCTTCTTATATTTGTGTTTAGATTAGGAACCTCTGAAGCAATGTTTAAAAACGCGCAACCCCTGTAATTACAGGCCTGCATCCACTCATGAAGAAATTCCATAGGTGCTATAAACCTTTCATAAGGAGAGTCAAATTCGTTTATCTTATCCTTAAGCCATCCGCTCCAAATATCATGCCGTGCTCTTAAATATGCTACGCACAAATCCTCTTTTGAGGGGAAATGATAATAAAAAGTATTCTTGGATACGCCGGATTCTGAAATTATCTGATTAATTCCAGTTGCAAGATAGCCCTGACTATAAAACAGATCAAGAGCCGTCTTAATTATTCTGTCTCTTGGAGATACTTCTTGTGATTTAGTTGTCATGGAATAAATAATAATGTAGACAGACTTGTCTGTCAAGTGCCTTTTTAAAAGGAATAATTAAATAGATAAATATGTGGATGGAAAATATATAATTAATAATTTTGAATAAAGCAGTAAAAGATAACTTAACTATTAATAAGCTTCCTTATACCCCTAACTGCCTGCATGATCCTCTGCTCGTTTTCTACTAGAGCAAAGCGCACATAACCTTCGCCGTGATTTCCAAAACCTATACCTGGGGAAACTGCGACGCCTGCTTTTTTTATTAATAGCTTAGAAAACTCAAGAGAACCCATCTTTTTAAACTGCTCGGGTATTTCACCCCAAACGAACATCGTCGCCTTTGGTTTTTCAATATGCCAGCCTGCCCTTGTAAGCCCTTCGCAAAGCCTGTCTCTTCTGGATCTGTAAATTTCTGTTATCTCAGCTACGCAGTTTTGCGGACCGTTAAGTGCGCTTATTGCTGCAATCTGAATCGGCTGAAAAATGCCGTAGTCCATATAACTCTTAATCCTTTTAAGTGCTGCTATTATTTTAGGATTGCCAACCATAAATCCAACTCTCCACCCTGGCATACTGTAACTTTTTGACAGAGAGTAAAACTCTACACCAACTTTTTTTGCTCCTTTTACCTGAAGGAAACTCGGAGCCTTATACCCGTCGAAACAAAGGTCTGCATATGCAAAGTCATGAACCACTATAAGACCATACTCTTTTGCAAGCTCATAAATTCTTTTAAAGAAATCCAGGTCTACTGTCTGTGTTGTGGGATTATTGGGAAATGAAATTGAGAGAACCTTTGGTCTGGGATAGACTTCTTTAACTTTTTTTTCTATATCATCAATTAATGTAGAATCGTCTGAAAGTTTAACTCCCTGAATATCTCCCCTAGCTATGATCACCGAATAAATATGAATGGGGTATGCCGGGTTTGGTACTATTACCATATCCCTTGGTGACAGTATGGAAAGCATAAGGTGAGAAATGCCTTCCTTTGAGCCGATTGTAGCCACAGCCTCTGTGTCAGGATTCAGATCAACATTATAATTTCTCTTATACCAGTCACAAATTGCAAGCCTTAGTTTTGGAATTCCGGCAGATGCCGAATATCTGTGATTTCTTGGTTTGGTTACAGATTCAACCAGTTTATCTACGATATGTTTTGGAGTAGGCTGATCAGGGTTTCCCATACCCAGATCGATAATATCTACTCCCTTTGCCCTGTATTTAGTTTTCAATTCATTTACTGAATTAAAAACATAATTAGGTAATCTTTGTATTAATGAGAAATCTTCTGAATTTTTGTCCATTTTATTTAAAAATATTAAAATTCATATTCTATTCTAAAGTTGTGTAAACTCAAGAAATCAGCGAAGGTTATGTGATATTTTCTTAAAAAAATTTGTATCTAGTTTTGAAATATGAGGTTATATTTTATAAAACTTATTGAATAGACCAATCTGATTAAGTCTGTTCAATGAATTTACTGCAATGAAAAAAGAATTTTTATTGATATGTATGCTGATTTTTGCATGGTCTTGTGGAGTTTCCAAGTACTATCCAAAAAGGAAACCCAAACCCAGGCCTCCGGTGGAACAGGAACTTCCGGGTTTGGGAGATTTAGAGGGTGAAGTAAGTGGTAATGTGCAGGTTGGGCTAGCTTCTTGGTATGGGATAGAAGAACATAAAAGAAGGGCTGCAAGCGGCGAAGTATTTGATAAGGATGAACTTACCGCTGCCCATAAAGCGCTTCCTATGGACTCCATTGTAAGGGTAACAAATCTTGAGAATGGAATGGACGTTATTGTAAGGATAAATGACAGGGGGCCTTTTGTTGCCGGTAGGGTTATTGACTTATCCTATGCAGCTGCAAAAGAGGTTGATCTTATTGGGCCTGGTACAGCACAGGTAAAAGTAGAGGTTATTTCCACTCCTAACAGGGAAGATAATTACTTTAAAGGTAAGTATGTTGTTCAGGTGGGTTCGTTCAAAGACAAATCAAATGCATATAAACTAAAAAAGAAACTTTCGGCAAACTTTGACAATGTAAATGTACATGAATATTCACACAATAATGACAGTTACTACAGGGTAAGGTTGGTAGGATACGATACGAAAAGCAGTGCAGAAGCTGAATACAAAAAATTAAAAAATCTTGGTTATAAGCCAAGAATAAAACTTGAGTAAGTTATAGAAATTTGACATTATAAATATAGTAATTAAATTTTTACTAAGCTTAGATTCCAAAAAACAGGAACTGAGACTTATGATTAGCTTAATTAGATTTATTTTTTTATAAAAGGAAAAATCAGGACGGAACAATGAGCCGTACCTCTAATAAAAAATATAAAATGACTGCCGGCTGAGAGACAAACTCTCTGCTGGCTTTTTTTTGTCTTTTTTGGGGTGCTGCACTAATGTTTTATGAATAATAAATTATGAATTATGAATAAAATAAGAGTGCCCGACATAATAAAGAAAAAGAAAGATAAGCAAAAGCTTGTCATGCTTACCTCCTATGATGCCATTACCGCTCGTATTGTGGATGAAGCAGGGGTAGATATCATCCTGGTTGGAGATTCCCTCGGAAATGTAGTACAAGGTCAGGACACTACTATTCCTGTAACTATAGAGGATATGATCTATCATACAAGGCTGGTATCACGCGGCGCAAAAACAGCTCACATCTGTGCAGATATGCCGTTTATGTCTTATCAAACGTCAAAGGAACAAGCACTACAAAATACCGGGCGGTTAATGAAAGAAGGATTTGCCGAATCTGTAAAACTCGAAACTACAGATGAGTATATAGACACAATAAAATCCATAGTAAATGCAGGAATTCCTGTAATGGGTCATATCGGCCTCTGCCCGCAGTCCTTTCACAATATGGGAGGTTACAAGATTCAGGGCAGGGATAAAAAAGAAAAGAATAGATATATAAAGCTTGCCAAGGCTACTGAATCTGCTGGTGCCTACAGCATAGTACTGGAAGGAATACCTCTTGAGCTTGCAAAAGCAATAACAAACAGCGTATCAATTCCCACGATAGGAATCGGTGCAGGGCCGCATTGTGATGGTCAGGTGCTTGTAATAAACGACCTTGTTGGACTGCATAGTTCCAGAGTTCCTAAATTTGTAAAACAGTATGCAGATTTTAAAGGCTTAATGACAAAAGCCATAAAGTCTTTTTCTTCAGATGTAACAAAATCCAAATTCCCTGCAAAAGATAACAGCTTTAGCTGGAGTAATTAAAATATGGAACTGATAGACAATATTGCAGATATGAAAGCCTTTTCCGAATCACATAGATCGCAGGGAAATACTATTTCATTTGTACCTACAATGGGTGCACTGCATGAAGGTCATCTGCAGCTAGTAAAAAATGCGCGCAATCTTTCAGACATATTAGTAGTAAGCATATTCGTAAACCCTACACAGTTTGGTCCCAATGAAGATTTTGATAAATACCCCAGAGATCTGGACAAAGATAAAAACCTTCTGGAAGAGCTGGGAGTAGATGCCATATTTTTCCCGAGTGCAGACAATATGTACCCCGGCGGTTTTCAAACCACTGTAGAAGTGCAGGAAATTCAAAAGCCACTTTGCGGAAAGTTCAGACCCGGTCATTTCGGGGGCGTGGTTACAGTTGTTCTAAAACTATTCAATATTGTAAAACCCCATTATGCAGTTTTTGGCGAAAAGGATTATCAGCAGCTATGTGTAATAAGACAAATGGTTTCTGACCTGAATGTGGATGTTGAGGTTCTGTCCCACCCAATTGTAAGGGAGGAGAGTGGTCTTGCAATGAGTTCTAGGAATGAATATCTAAAAAGTGACAAAAGACAACAAGCAGCATCAATATCTGATGCTCTGTTTAATGTAAAAAAGCAGTTTGACAGCGGAGTTAATGATAAGAAAAATTTACTGGACACTGCTTATTCAATCTTGAATGAAGCGGATATACGCGAAATTGAATATTTAGAGATAGTAGACGGACAAAATTTAAGTGAAAAAAAAGCGGTGAGCTCTGGAGATGTGGTAGCAGTAGCAGCAAGGCTGGATGGAACCAGACTCATAGACAATATAAGGCTTTGATAAGGAGGTAAGATAATGCACCGCACATTATTAAAATCTAAGATTCACAGGGCAACGGTTACAGATGCTAATGTTGACTATGAAGGCAGCGTTACCATTGACCGCGAGCTTATGGATCTTGCAGACCTGCAGGAATATGAACAGGTGCATATCTATAACATTACAAATGGTAACAGGCTTTCCACTTATGTTATAGAAGGGCAGAGGAACTCAGGACATATATGCATAAATGGTGCAGCAGCTCATCTGGCAAAAACAGGCGATCTGGTGATAATTGCAAACTATGCAGATTACTCAGAAAATGAGGCTAGTCTCCACAAACCTAAGCTGATTTATGTAAATGATGATAATTCTGTTAAACATATATCAGATCATGTTGCAAAGCTGAAGGTAGCAGGCTCGTAATAAATAATTTTGAAATTACCTGACATTATACAAATTGCCATAGTTTGAGAAAGTTTCTGTGGTGATTGTTAGAAATATTTATGATTTTAATGTAAAATTCAATTTAAAATTTTGATGCATCTTTTAAAAGATACAAAACATCATAATATTGACATCTAAGAAGAAAGAGGTTATAAATCTAAGTTTATTAAAGGAGATGGTAGGATGAAGGTGTATTTTTATTCAAAAATACTTATAAAACCTACCTATGTTGCAACTCAGCAACTGTAATAACTGATTTGGAGAATTTGGAGAAATACTAATGAAAGCAATTATACTTGCAGCAGGTAGGGGCAAAAGGCTATATCCTTATACAAAATATATTCCTAAGTGTTTGTTGGATGTAGGCGGGGTTACCATCCTTGAACATCAAATAAACAGCATTAGAGCTTGCGGGATTGACGAAGTAGTAATAGTAATTGGTTTTGGATTTGAAAAAGTAGAAGATTTTCTGAGAAACTACGATGGACTGGGTTTAAAGATTAAGACACTTTATAATCCATTCTATCAAACAACCAACAGCCTGATTTCACTCTGGATAGCACGTGGTGAAATGGATCAGGATATAGTAGTGATGAATGGTGATGATGTGTTTGAACTTGAAGTGCTTGATTCGGCGCTCAGTATGCTCGAAGATAAGATTTGCCTTCCTGCAAAGAAAAGAGACGAGTATGAAGATGAGGATATGAAGATTGTAGTAAAGGAAGGAAACATCGTAGAAGTTGGCAAGTCACTTGAGAGTTCACCAAGCGCAGAATCAGTCGGCGTAAGGGTTTTTAGAGATACAGGCGTAGAGCTTTTAAAAAGATCGATTGAAGAGGAGATGAGGTCAGAGAATCCTGAGAAAAAATGGTATATATCTGCAATACACAGGCTCATTGAAAAAGGATACAAAGTTAAATCCTTTGATGTAGAAGATATGTTCTGGATGGATGTTGACTATCCCGGAGACCTCTTTAAAGCAAGAATTAATGCAAGCAAGTTTATAGATAGCAAGTTCCAGACGGATGTGCCATACGAACAAAGATTGCTTAGGGTTGTTGATAGCAACAGATAATACTACAAATGTATCATGCAATCATTGTTGCAAGCGGCACCGGCATTGACGGGGCAGATTTATCCGAATTTCCCACCAAAGAACTCGTCGGAGTTCCGCAGCTAAACAGACTAATAATTGTGGCTCAGAGGGCAGGTATAAGTAAATTTACCGTCCTAACCCAAACTGACAATTATCATGCACTGGATAATATTGAAACTGATAAGAGAATATCTTCTAGTGTCAACTGGCATAAAAAGGGAGAAAAGATTAGTTTGGATGATGAGCACTGCCTTGTTTTACAATCCAATCTCGTTATTACTCCTGAAAGCCTAAAAGATTTTATTAATCAAAAAATTGCTAAAAATGATTTTTTGATTCTTGTAGATGAGTTAGATAATCCTTCTCTTACACTAAACAATGGTAAAATTGAAGGCAGCTTTAAAAACAGTGGGCAGGCAATAGGTGCTTTCATATCTACTGGTAAGGAGCTTAAAAAGATAATTAACTCTTCTGACTCTATAGGCAGTTTCGTATCTAATAAACTGAGCTCTTCAGCAAAAATCAAATATCAGCAAATAACCAGTGGCTACTGGTATCATTTAAATGATACTGATCAATCTTTTAATGAGGCAAAAGAAATACTTTTCTCAAATGTTGGTAAAACCGCTACTGGCTGGGTATCGAGAAAAATAAACAGCAGATTTTCACTTCCTACAAGCCGGCAGCTTGTTAAGACTTCTCTTACTCCCAATATGATAAGCGTGTTGTTAAATGTAATAGGTATGATGTCAGGAGTATTCCTTGCTCTCGGTCATCCGGTATGGGGCTGTTTTTTCTTGTATGTTGCAACAGTTTTAGACAGATGTGATGGTGAAGTTGCAAGGGTAAAGCTCATGGAAACCAAAACCGGGCAGTGGGTGGATACAATATCTGATCAATTTACTGTGCTCTCCTTTTTTATTGGTCTTACAATAGGATATTACAGGGTGTCGGACAGCAATCTTGCTATATTCTTTGGCCTTTTTAACCTGTTTGTATTTTTCTTCTTTCTAATCTGGTCTTTTCATTATCTTTCCAAATATACAAACTCGGGAAGTCTTGTAGAATATTTCACAATAGATAAATACGAGGATAATCCCTCTTTTATAAGAAGGTTTATTTTATTTCTAAGGCCGCTGTCAAGAAGAAACGCTTATGCTATGGGATTTATGATTGTTTCTATTATTGGTGGATACACCTGGATGTTCGGACTTCTTACATTTGCAATGTTGCTGTTTTTTATTCATCTTATAGAAGATTATTTAAATATTAAAAATTATTCAAATCAAAAGGGCTGATCTAATATCATGAGTAATGACAACACCTCAAAAGGTTTTAATCCACCCAAAAAGTACGCAGGAGGGCTTTCATCATTCATTAACTGGGCTGAGGGAATTAATGAAAGATATTCCATAAACGGCAACCCGCCAGTATATGATAATTCTAGCTTTCCGTGGGTAAAAGAAGTTGAAGATGAGTGGCTTAGTATTAGAAGTGAGCTTGAGGATGTAATGAAGCACAGATCAGAACTTCCAAATTTCCAGAATATTATGCCTGGGGTGGATGCGATAACTACTGATAATAACTGGAAGACTTATTTTCTTGCAGGATATGGTATTGAAAGTAAGGAAAACTGTAAAAGGTGTCCGGAAACAGCAAGGATTCTTAAAAAAATCCCTGGTATGAAGACAGCATTTTTTTCAATACTATCGCCCAATAAACATATCCCGGCTCATAAAGGCCCTTTCAACGGAGTGTTAAGATATCATCTGGGGCTTATAGTTCCACAGCCAAAGGAAAAATGCAGGATAAGAGTAGACGACCAGATTCATGTATGGGATGAAGGGCAAAGTATAGTATTTGATGATACCTATGAACATGAAGTCTGGAACGATACTGATGGCTTCAGAGTAGTGCTCTTTGTTGATTTTGTAAGACCAATAAAGTTTCCATATAACTTGATTAATAAATTTATGGTCTTTGCAGCCCAGTATATTCCGGCAATGCAGGAAGCAAGCCAAAACCAGAAGAAGTGGGAAAAAGATTTCTATAAAAAATAGAACTTTATTTCTTTATTGCAGTCATAAGCTTATAAATGCAGTAGGTCAACAGAGATAAAATAAATCCCCAGGAACCAGTCATAAACATAAGAGCACTAATTTCCAATTGGCTTAGCCTCCTTTTTTGATTCTGATCTGAACACAAGAAACGTTAAAAATACAAAAAGTCCTATAATATAAGCTCTTGAAAGCCAGATGTTCCATGAGCTTTGCTCAAGTATCTTTGGCAGAAAATCATAGCCCCAAAATGCAATCAACAGAAGTAAAAATAGAGGGGTTATATATCTCATTATGTAATAAAATATCTTTGGAGCTCTTATAAGTCCGTGCCTGTTTACTTCCTCCCATGCTTTTTCCCCTCCAAAAATCCAAATAAATATTATAAGCTCAAAAAACCCCAAAAGGACAACTCCTATTGTTCCTGCCCAAAAATCCCATTCATCAATTGTTTTATCTACAAAAATAACCATTATTACGCTTACTACAATTATAATATATGAAACTACAATCGACTTGGTTCGTGTATAAGAAAATTCATCCTGAAAGAATGTTATGATTGGTTGGGTAATAGCAACAGACGATGTAAGACCTGCAAAGAAAAGAAGAAAAAACCATAAAAACCCAAATAAGTTTCCAAGAGGCATTGATGCGAATATTGCAGGCACACTAACAAAACCAAGGCTGAATGCTCCGGACTGGGCTATTACAATAGCTCCTGTTACTCCAAAAAATGCAACAGCCGCTGGAATAGCAATTGAACCTCCTATTACAACCTCAACTGTTTCATTTAATGATGCCGAAGTAAGACCACTCAAGGTTATGTCGTGGTCATGCTTAACATATGACGCATAGGTTATTATTGCTCCAAAACCCAGGCTAAGAGTAAAAAACATCTGTCCTGCTGCTGCAATCCATACGTTTGGATTTTTAAGAGCCTGCAGGTCGGGGGTCCACAGGAAATTTAGCCCGGCAATGGCATTTCCATGCGGAGTATCCAGGGTTAATACTCTAATAAGAAGAATTATTGCAAGTATAAATAAAGTGGGAAGCGCGAATTTTGCAAAAATTTCTATACCCCTGCTAATACCTTTTAAAAGAATTGTGAAATTAATAATAAGGGTAATTACAAATGCCGTATAAGCCATTGTCGAAGGCTTTAAAAATACTTCACCAGCTCCGATATATGTACCTAAGAAGTCACCAAATGGTTTAATATAAGCATTTACATCTTCAGTATTGGTAGTAGGAATTTCAGGGCTTGAGCCAAGAAGAAAATGAAGAGAATATCCAAGGGTCCAGGATTCAATATAAATATAATATATTGCTACTATAAGGGGAATCCAAAGCCCGAGAACTCCTATTATTTTTGCAGCCGGATGATCCCATAAGAGGGCAAATATCGAAGGAGTAGTACCATGGCCCTTGGAGCCACCGTATCTGCCTATTGCCCATTCGCACCACATAATAGGGATACCGATGAGAAAAAATGAGATTATATAGGGCACCATAAACGCCCCACCGCCGTTTTCAGCTGCCTGTACAGGAAAGCGAAGGAAATTGCCAAGTCCTATAGCGTTTCCAGCCATAGCCAGAATAAGGCCTGTTTTAGAGTTCCATAGCTCTCGTTTGCCTGAACGATTGTTGCTCATTTAGTTAATTCTATACTAATATATCTTAAATTCGGTATAAAATAAGCTTTACTCATAATATCACATTTGTAATAAATTTGAAAAAACATGATTTTTTACATCAGAGTTTGTATGATTATTACTTGACAAAAATGATTGCCTGCTTATCTTAATAAACCTTAAAATTTTCAGGTGATGACAGAGACTAATATGCCAAGACAGAAAAAAGCTGATACAGAAAAAACAAAAAAAACAACACGTGCGGCAGCCACTAAGAAAACTACCGCTAAAGCAGCCAAAAAAACTACCAAGACATCTGCTGCTAAAGATTTATCTGCAACTCCTAAACCCACGAAAAAAGCAAAAGCTTCTGACTGGAAAGATGAAATTAAACTAATGCTTGAGCAGATGAAAAAAGAGCTGTTGCAGGACGTCGGAAAGTCAATAAAAGATGAATCGGACTATCTAAAAAATGACGTGGGTGATTTTTACGATCATGCATCCAATGACAGAGACAGAGAACTTGCTCTTATGTTTACAGATAGAGAGCGTACCAAGCTTATTCAAATCGATGAATCCCTAAAACGCATAGAAGAAGGTGTTTATGGAGAGTGCGATAACTGTATGGATGAAATAGGCGAAGACAGGCTCAGAGTGATGCCCTTTGCAAAACTTTGCCTATCGTGCAAAATTGAGCTTGAAAGACACGGTGAGCTCTAGTTATTAAAAAGCTTTGATATTGATTTAATATAAGGACGAGTAATCACACCTTTTTCAGTAATAATCGCATCAATATTTTTGTTTGGTGTAATATCAAATGCAGGGTTATAGATATCTGTATCTGCTGCAATCCTCTTACCCTTAATAGTGCTTATTTCAGCAGGATCTCTTTGTTCAATTGGTATTTTGTCTCCCGAAGCACAGTTAACATCGATTGTAGATAGTGGAGCTGCTACATAAAATGGAATTTTATGATGCTTAGCAAGTATTGATAGTGAAAAAGTGCCTATTTTATTAGCTACGTCTCCGTTTGCAGCTATTCTATCAGCCCCTACTACTACTGCATCGATGTTTTTACTTCTCATAACATGGCCTGCCATACTGTCGGTAATAATAGTCACAGGGATATTGTCTTTACTAAGCTCCCAGGCGGTAAGTCTGGAGCCCTGTAGAAAGGGCCTTGTTTCAGTGGAGTAAACATGAATGTTCTTGCCCTGCTCACTAGCTGCCCTCAAAACTCCTAGCGCCGTACCATAACCTGCCGTTGCAAGAGCGCCGGCATTACAGTGGGTAATAACGTTGTTTCCCTTTTTTAGCAGTTTTGCACCCATTTTTCCTATATCTTTACAAATCTCAATGTCTTCTTTGCGTATAAGTTCTGCTTCTTGGATAAGTCTTGTAACAATATTTTCAATTTCCTCATTTTTTAGAGAATTTGCAAGATCATTCATTCTCTTTACAGCCCAAAAGAGATTTACAGCAGTAGGGCGGGTAGATGCTATTTCATCTGATAAGGATTTTAGCTTACTAAAAAATATATCCTTATTTTTCGCTCTTATTTTTTTTGCACCAAGCGCAACACCCATTGCTGCAGCAACTCCTATTGCAGGAGCGCCCCTTATTACCATCTCTTTAATGGCTTTTGCGACCTGTGCAGAGGTAGTGCATTTAATATACGTTTCTTCAGTAGGAAGTTTGCGCTGATCTATCATAACAACGCTTCCATCTTTCCACTCAATTGTACTAAATTTGCTCAACTATACTCTCCTGTGGTCTTTATTATTAATGATTAGATGAATCCCAATTTTAGAAAAGAATTGATGTCTTAATATATACAATATTTCACATTGTCAACAATTGACTATCAATAATAAATTGATAGACTCATGTAATAAATTAATTAATTTATTGAGGATTTGATGAAAGCAACTGATCTAAAAATGTATAAAGACCTCCTGCAGCAGCGTATGGATATGCTTATGGGCACTGCAGGTGAAACCCTGGATGACCTGAGCCAGGGCGATGATCCATTTCCGGACCCTCTGGACAGAGCAATGTCTGAATCAAATAGAAGCATAGAGCTTAGAAAGAGAGACCGCGAGAGAAAACTCATACAGAAAATCAAACAGGCAATAGCCAGGACTGAGGACGGTACTTATGGGGTGTGCGATGACTGTGGAGAAGATATATCGGCAAACAGATTAAAAGCCCGCCCTGAGACTACTCTTTGTATAAACTGCAAGGAAGAACAGGAAAAAGTGGAAAAGCAGTTTGGATTATAATTTTTCTATTTAGAACCAAAAACAAATCCCCTAAACAGATCAAGTTCTGATTCTTTTACAATCTTCCAGTTACCTCCCTTTTTTTCAAAAAGCATTTTCTCAACCGTTTTGAATTTGCTGGATTGTGATTCTATCTTTAGGTTGAAAAGCGATTTTTGATACACTTCGGCAATACCCTGCCCTTTCATATATATGCTAATGTCTTTTCGTGTAATTTTTAGTGTATCAAAAACTGTTGTGTTTGTTTGGAAGTTTTTGCTTAGTTCTTCAATACCTATGACAGAATCTTCTGCTTTTTGGCTATAATCTGGAGAAATGCAGCTAAGATAGAGTTGTAAATCTTTTGTCTCAAATGCAGTCTGCCTGTCACTGAGCACTTTTTTGATATCATTGTTATCAGCATTTCCGCACGATAATATAGGAAGTGCAAATAACAGCGTCAGTACTACATATTTGATGCTCTTTTTCATCCCTACTTTATTCTGGATGCAAGCTCTAAAGCATCTTTATTATATTTTGAATTGGGAAATTCATTTATTACCCTATTGAGCGCAGATAGAGCTAGGCTATTTTCATTCATATCAGAGTATGACTTTCCTAAAAGGTATAGTGCCTTTGCATAGTGTGTTGTCTGGGGATATTGATCTATAACCGTTTTGTAGCGTTCTGAAGATGCTTTAAAGTTATTTTTATTGTAATAATAGTCTCCAATATATATTTCTCTTTCAGCAAGTACATCTATTGTTTCTCTTATATTATTATGTGCTTGTTGGACTAGTGGAGAATCGGGGTATTGCTCTATATATTCGTTTAACCATTTAACAGCTTCCCTTGCACCACTTGGATCTCTGTCGTGTCCTCTAATAGATTTAAAGTTGCAAAGTGCCAGAAAAAAAGTTGCATATTCGGTGCCGTTGTGAGAAGGGTGTCTTTTAATGAATTCTTCGTACTCTATAGCGGCCTGCTCATACTCTCCCCGCTTGAAATATGTATCTGCTGTTCTAAGCTCGGCAAGCGTTGCGTATGGACTGTATGTATATCTTATTTGTATTTCTTTTAGAGTTTCTTCAATTGTTCCATAGTCCGTAGCGTTAAAAAGGCCAAAAAAGCCGCCTTTATCCTTGCTCAGCTCTTCCAGGGCTTTGTCATACATTGCCTTTGCGTTATTTCCTTCTATTGGTTTTTTAGAACCACACCCAATAATTAATGTTAAGGTAATTAAATTTAATAGTAATAATTTTCTCATCGGTTCTTTATATTATTAATAAGCCCGTGTAGTGTCAAGGGTTTAGATATATTAGTTTTACTAAAAGTATTATGAAATTTATTGATGAAGCAAATATAAGTGTTGTTGCCGGGCGTGGGGGCGATGGATGCGTAGCGTTTAGAAGGGAGAAGTTTGTACCTTTGGGCGGTCCTAGTGGGGGTGATGGCGGCAAAGGAGGCAACGTAATATTGTTTGCCGATGCAAATATAAACTCTTTATTGGATTTTAGATATAAGAAGATTTATAAGGCTCAGAGGGGAGCAAACGGCAGGGGAAAGAACCAGCATGGAAAATATGGACAAGATATTATAGTGCCTCTTCCCGTTGGGACTCTTGTTAAAGATGCCGATACTGGTGAAGTGATTTATGATCTTAAACAACAAGGAGAGTCCTATGTTATTGCAAGAGGCGGCATCGGGGGCAGGGGAAATGCCAGGTTTGCAAGCTCAGTTAATCAGGCACCAAGGGAGTTTGAAGAGGGGACAGAAGGGGAGCAGAGAAACCTTGACCTGGAGCTTAAGCTTCTTGCTGATATAGGTATTGTAGGGTTTCCAAACGCGGGGAAATCAACTCTAATATCCAGAATATCTGCTGCAAAGCCCAAGATTGCTGATTATCCTTTTACAACGCTCATACCAAATCTTGGTGTTGTAGAGTATGGGGAACACAAAACATTCGTAGTTGCAGATATTCCGGGTCTGATTGAAGGGGCGCACACCGGTGCAGGGCTAGGAATTAACTTTTTAAAGCACATAGAGAGGACATCGATCCTGCTGTATTTAATAGATATATCCCCTGTTGACAATAAAGACCCGGTGAGCCAGTTTGAAATACTTCAGGGAGAATTAAATAAGTTTTCTTCAGAGTTACTAGAAAAACCAATGATTATTGCCCTAAATAAGATTGATACGCTAAGTAAGGATGAACAAACAGAAATAGTAGAAGTTTTTAGAAATAGAGGGCTTGCGGTCAGGTTGTTATCTGCTTTTGTAGGGACTGGTGTAAAAGAGCTTGTTGCAGAACTTGGGCAGGTTTATGAAAAAAATAAAGAAATATAAAATAATATTGGCACAAAGTATCGGGGTCGGTTATAATATAACAATATTTTAGTTTTTATCAGGAGTTTTTTTAGATCTGACCATGGTAGGAAGAGTATTATTCTTAATAAGCGCTATAGGGATGATATTGCTTGGTGCTTCAATTTTTAGGATGCCTGAATGGTATGATAATACATTCAATATAGGTTTTAGCAATAATGGTTTTGGTGAAATCCTGGCAGCAGTTCTTATTCTTGTGGGTTTAATTCTGGTAGTATCAATTATAAGGATAGCATTAAATAATATTAATGAGTCGTGATTGTATGTTTGATCTGTTTGTCAGTATGCAATGGCAAATTAATACTTACTAATTCGCCTTGATGTCCATATAATACAGATAGTACAGCGAAAATTAATATTGTATTATTTTTATTATCCATTCTTTTTGTGTTTTCTATATAATTAATCCATATTTATGTTTGGTCTCATTAGAGATGGAAAAAGATTATCTTATAAACAGTATAACCCAGGCCTTTTCTGAAATTACCTATCCGGGTGATGATGACCTCACGGTTCATCCACTTGGATTGGATGAGGACTTTTATGATTCTATAAAAGGTAAAACCTGGCAGCAGCTGGATTCCCAACTACTCAGATATCATCATGACTGCATAGGGGTGCTGACTGCAAGAGGATTTCAATATTATATAGCGGCATTCCTAATTGAAGACCTGAAATCCGGTTCACCAATTACAGATCAGATGTTCTGGATTTTTTCACAGGCAGTTATCGAGGACAGATCCCCCATTATTGGTATCAGTGGAAAAGCATGGTTTGATGAGAGGATAAGTATGTTAACACCTGATCAAAAATCATGCCTGGTGTGGTATTTCACTAATATTAAAGAAGAACAAACAGAGGATGATTGTGCTGCAATTGATATTGTTATTGAGAAAATTAAGGAAATAAAATGAAAGCGATTGTATTTACACAATATGGACCGCCGGAAGTTTTAAAAATAGTAGAAGTAGATAAGCCTGTACCAAAAGAAAATGAAGTGCTTATAAAAGTCCATGCGGCGGTGGTATCCAGTGCTGATTGTACATTTAGAAGGGGTGAACCATATTTTGCACGGCTTTATTTTGGAATTTTAAAACCAAGGACTACTATATTGGGTACTGAGTTTGCCGGACAGATTGAAGCTGTAGGCAAGGATGTTAAGAATTTTACAATCGGTGACAAAGTCATTGGAGCACCGGGGGCTGCTTTTGGAGCCCATGCTGAATATATAGCCATAGCCGAGGATGGTGCACTTGCACTTATGCCTTCCAATCTTAGCTATGCTGAAGCTGCCGGTGTATGTGAAGGAGGAAACACGGCACTGCCATTCCTTAGAGATGAGGCAAAAATCACAAGCGGACAAAAAATCCTTATAAACGGAGCTTCTGGCAGCGTTGGGTCGTCTGCTGTGCAGCTTGCAAAACACTTTGGCGCAGAGGTCACCGGAGTGTGCAGCACCCCAAACCTGGATTTTGTAAAATCCCTTGGTGCAGATCATGTTATCGACTATACATCTGTGGATTTTACCAGAGGTTCATATAGTTACGATTTTGTTTTCGACACGGTAGGCAAAAGCTCTTATTGCAAGTGTAAGAATATACTTAAACAAAGCGGGGTCTACCTTGCAACTGTGTTTACCTTTACTCATCTCACTTGGATGCTATGGACTTCCATAATAGGCAGCAAAAAAGTGATCTTTGCTGCCACGGGTCTAAGGCCTGCTTACAAACAGGCAAAGGATATGACGTTTCTCAAAGAGCTTGCCGAGTCGGGAGTGATTAAACCTACTATTAGCAAGACCTATAAGCCTCATGAAATAGCTGAGGCTCACAGACTCATAGAAACCGGTCATAAAAGAAGCAATGTGGTTTTAAGTTTTGATGAATGAGTACTATAAATCATATGTGACAATTTACGTTCTCATGTGCTCTCAGCTAACCTTGAATGAATAGGGGATACTTTGTAATTTGCAGCGAATCACGGCAAGTATTGTGAGCAGAGCGCCTGTAAGTGTAATAATTACAGTAATTTATATTATTTCAGGGAATTATGGGGGGATAATTCCCCTATTATCGGAAAATGTTTCCCTAACTTGTTTTCCCTGTAATCCAATTAATAAAAAGTTCCTTTAATCTCAGTTAGTTAAAGTGTTTTCCCAATAAATATCGATATGCGACTATTGGCATAGTTTTTGCTACTATATAATATATTAGTTGTAAAATATTCTTCAATATTTGTTGAGATGATATAAATGATAAATGGAATAATTAATAAAAAACTGACTGGAAATCTAATTGTTTTATGTGCGAATAACAAGTCTGCGCAGCTTTCTTTCGATAAGGGTGAAATTGTAGGACTTAGATGTGGTGCTTTTATGGGTAATAAGGCTATGGAAGATTTGATCAATACTGAGTTTCTCTCACTTAGGTTCATAGATAGCAAGCACCTTATTAAATCTGATATCCCTGCTCAGATTCAGTCTATTGTGGACCGTCTTAAATTAATAGATTCTGATAATGAGGTAATTAATAAAAATATTTCTCAAATTAGAAGTAGTGATAGTGATTTGCAAATTTCTGATATGTATAAGTTTTCAGAAGAAGTTAAAGCGCTTCTTACAGATTATCTGGGCCCTGCAGCGTCATTTATATTTGATGAAACAAAGCAAAATGTACTTACAGGGGAAAGTTTAACATCGGAACAGTTAACTCAATTTTTGATATTTCTTGCGGGCAATATTAATGATGGAGCTGATTCGAAAAAATTTCTGGATATAGCTAATAACTTGGTAAAAAAATATTCAAAATAAAAAATTAATATTCATGGAGGGTAAATATGGCTACTAATCAAACTGGAAATACACAAGGTATATACAGAGGGAGTCTATTAAGTAAATTCAATATATCACTTCTTCTTCTATACCTGTTTGTTATCATAGCAACTGTTCCGATTATTTATACAGTTACAAAAAATCAAACTGAGAGTGCTGCTGAAAAGGAACTCTCGATCCTAGTCGATTTTGTTAAATCACTCAGAACATATATTGCTGAAGATGTAAGACCCACATTGCTGGAAAAAAATATAATATTAGCGCCTGCAGTATCCAGTACAGTGGCAACGGGTAGGGTTGCAGGAAGGTTTTTGGAAAAACAGGAAGGCTACTACATTAAAATTGCTTCTGATAATCCATTGAATTCGGCAAATACTGCAATAGGGCTTGAAGAAACACTGCTGCAGAGGTTTAGAGATGATAAAGATCTTAAAGAAATTACAGAAAAAGGGGTAATTAATGGTAAAGACTATCTAGTATCCTCAAGACCAAGTGTAAGTAAAGCTGGGTGTATGAAATGTCATAACACCCCCCAAACAGTGCCGCCCGAGATAGTTAATGCATACGGCTATAGAAGTGGTTATAACTATAAAATGGGAGAAGTAGTAGGACTTAGTGTTGTGGGTGTGCCACTTAGTGATGTTAATGAAATTACATTAAAAAGAAGTCTATATATTATAGGATTTGTAACAATATTGTTTTTTATTGTTTTTGTGATTATAAATTTACAGGTAAGAAAGAACATCATTTCACCAATATTAGATATTACTAGAAAAGCTGAATCTATCAGTAGAGGTAATATTGAAGAAAGGATAGAAATTAATAGAAATGATGAGATTGGTAATCTGTCAAGATCGTTTGAACTGATGAGAAGAAGTATCGTGTCTATGATAGACAAGATTAAAAAATAATCTATAAATTAATTCACTGTTAATATTGAGGCTGTTCGAATATTAAGTTTGGACAGCCTCTAAAATTTTCTATAATAGAAAAAACCGCAAGGTAAACTCCCGGTATCTGTTTTTAATCTCAAGATTAGTAGAAGTTAAAGAGCATTAACCTAAAGAGGGTTATATATAGTTAAACATTTCACGATTAATGGGCTGTTAACTAATAGTTTGAGATATTTAGCTTGAGAGTGTTAGAAAAAGGATACGCAAGATATTAAAACTCTTTTATTATATTATAAAAGGTGTCTCTTTGTGCAGGTTTAAATCCGGCGCTTTTTATCATATATACCAGTTCATCAACTGTAGAACGTAGTTTATTCTCTGCGCAGCCGAGTACGTTTTCATCGTAAAGCGTGCCGCCCATGTCGCTTGCTCCATAGTTCATGGTTATTGAACCCATTTTTTTGCCCTGAGTGAACCATGAGCCCTGAACATGCTGAAAATTATCCAGATAAATCCTGCATAGCGCTAAAACTCGCAGGTATCTTTCACCACCTATCTCATTTGGAAGTTTCCGTTCCAAAAACGTGTTCTTTGGTTTAAATGTCCACGGAATAAAGGCCAGGAAATTGCCAAACTCGTCCTGAAGCTGCCTAATCCTCTCCAGATGTTCAATAATATCCTCATCCTCTTCAAAATGACCAAACATCATCGTTGCTGTAGTTTTAAAGCCTATTTCATGCGCTTCTCTGGTGACCTTCATCCACTGATCGGCATCGATCTTTAGTGGGCTTATCTTTTTTCTTGTCCTGTTGCTAAGAACCTCTGCTCCACCACCGGGGATTGTCCTTAGCCCCGCATCCCAAAACTGCTGTAGAATTTCTTTTGTTTCAATGCCTGAATACTTGGCTATTGCGCTAATCTCCGGAGCCGAGAAAGCATGCAGGTGAAGATCGGGGATTTCCTGTTTCCATTTCTTTATAATATCGAGATAATAATCAAGCCCTATCTCCGGGTTATGCCCGCCCTGAAGCAGCACCGTCGTTGCCCCGTTATGAAAAGAGGTTCTCATCGAGTCAATGACCTCATCCACCGTCATGGTATAAGCATCATTTGCCCCCGCTGGTCTCCAGAATGCGCAAAAAAGACACTCTGTATCACATACGTTTGTGTAATTAGGGTTAGTATCAGCCACGAAGGTAACATAACCCTCGGGATTAAACTTCTTACGCATCCAGTTGGCAAGAGCGCCAAGCTGGAGCATATCGCAGTTTTGAAGCATATACAGGCCGTCTTGTTCGGTTAGCCTTTCATTATTAATGACCTTGTTTGAAAGAGTTGGGCAATCCATAGCGGCAATTATTGAACCCAACAGTTTAGCAGGTGTCAATCAGTTATTAAAAGAGATGCATCTTGAACTGCAATTTCACTCAAGCTCTTTCTGGTCGATGGTATTTCCATATCTCTTAATTTTTGCGGAAGGCTTGCGGGATTGCCGGGTTTTCCCACTGCAGCCATTGCCTGTATATCATAACTATCTGGTATTTTAAGCTCTGTTTTAGCTCTATCATAATCAAACCCCTGCATACCGTGAATTACAAGACCATTTGCTGAGCCCTGTAGTGCAAAACTTCCCCATGCTGCACCCATATCAAACGCATGGGTTTTTGTTGGCTTTCCATTATAATCAAATGTGGTCTTTGATAATATCAAAACTAAAGCCCCTGCATTGTTGACCCAGGCCTGATTACCTTCTGCAAGAAGCCCGAAATATGTATCCCAGGTTTCTGATCCCTTAAGTGAATACAAAAATCTCCATGACTGATTATTAAATGCAGAAGGTGCCCACCTTGCAGCCTCAAAAAGTGACATTAGCTCTTCTTTTGTTATTGCTTCACCAGACATTGCTCTTGGTGACCAGCGAGTGATAAATAATTTATCCACCGGGTATTCCGGTATTCTGTGCTCTAATACGTTTATTTTGCTCATGCTCTATCTCCTTTGAATTATTTCATTTCAAAAATTAAAAACTGTGATTCTTTTTTTGATTTAATCTCTAATTTTGAATTATCTGTAATAGCAGCACCGTCTCCGCTTTTCATATCTATATTGTTAATTGATAATTCTCCGCTTATCATTTGAACCCATATTTTGTTAGACTCAACGGAGATGAATTCGACTTTTTTACCGCTTGCCAAATTACCGATAAACAGATCGATATTCTGGTTAATATTGATTATACCTTTTTTGGTATCTGCGTTTGCTGAAGCTATTAGCTTGATTTGTTCAAAACTACCAAGGTTATCCAAAGAAATCTGCTCATATCCGGGATCAAGCCCCATCTTGTTTGGAGTAATCCAGATCTGAAGCAGATGAGCATCTTTTGTGTCTGATGCATTAAATTCACTGTGCATAATCCCCGAGCCCGCTGTCATTTTTTGAATATCTCCCTTTTTTATAACAGATCCGTTTCCCATGCTGTCTTTGTGGGCAAGCTGTCCGTCTATCATAACGGTAATGATCTCCATGTCTCGGTGCGGATGAGTTCCAAAGCCTCCGGAGGGTTTTATATTGTCCTCGTTAATTACTCTTAGATAGCCAAACTGCATATTGTCCGGGTCATAATATTGTCCAAATGAAAATGTGTGATAACTTTCCAGCCAGTCAATAGTAGAACTTCCTCTATCCTCAGCCTTTCTTATCTGTATCATGATAAATCCCCCCTATTAAATATTTAGTCCCTTCTTTGTTTGCCTAAACATCTTGTTAGTTTCCTAAGCTCTGAGAGTTCAGTTTCTGTAAGAATGCTAAATTCTTTTACTATTTCCTTTACATGCAACGGGAATATTGATTTTATAATATCTGTTCCCTTTTGCGTAAGCGCAATGTTGTAAAAACGCCTGTCCTTCAGATTTTTTTCTCTTGTCACAAGGCCCTTTTTCTCAAGGTTATCGACTACTTTGGTGATATTGCCTCCTGATTTTAATATTTTTTCTCCTAACTGCTTCTGGTTTAACGGGCCCAGGTGAAAAAGTGCTTCGAGCACTCCGAACTGACTTGTTGTAAGATCAGATCCTCCAAGATTTTTGGAAAGTCTGCCTTCAATGGAGCCTGCGGCTCTAAGCAGATTAATAAATGCGTTTAGCGATCCAACTTCTCTTCTTGTCCCTTTATATTTAGTTGCCATAATTTATTAAACTCAATAATGCATTGATATTAAATAGTTTAATATTAAAATAATATATAAATACAATATGTCAATAAGTAGCTTGCCAATTAAAATAGAATATTATTTTCATGTCCGGTATCAGCTATGGATTTTATTCTAGATCACTATATATTTAGACATAAGTATTAGTTTTGATGCGTAACATATCTTCTGATTATTAGTTTGATATAACATTAATATTCATGGACAAGATAAGTGAAGATCTTTTTCAGTATGCTTTTGAGGTTACCGAATCGACAATAGAGTCATTCAAATTGGAAGAGAAGGATTTAATTGTCATTTTCAGTTCGTTAAATGTTCATAAATATTTTGGTAAAATCGATTTCGGGATAGAAAAGAGTTACGAAAAAAATGCTCAAATGATCATAAGGGATGCCGTGGTTTATGGGCAGGAACCAGACTTTCCCTCCAAAGTATCAGACTTTTCTTTTGTAGAGGATGGGAGTATATATAGAAATTATATTGACTACCCTTTTACAGCAAAGGGGGATCTGCAGTTTGTGATTACATTTTATACGGGCGATAAGGTTACCGTAAGGTCAAACAAGGTATTTATGATAATAAATGCCCTAGACAGTAATAAACATGATATACAGTAGGTTATAATTAACTATGACAAAGTCAGTGTTAGTACTTTTAATATTTGGACTATTCTTAAGTTTCTCTGCTGCGCATTCTGAGCAGACTGAGACCACAGAGTTTTCAGGAATTTATTCAGATAATAAAAGAGTAGGTTTTAATAAGACAACATATACTAATAACGGAAATATTTTAACCATAAATGAATACTCTAAGCTCAAGATGATACTGCTAGGCGCTGAAAGCGATATGGAGATTACTGCAAAATATATCTTAAATAATGGCAATTTAATGAATTTTGAGTTCAAAATGAACTCGGTCGGGCTCAAGCTGGAAACTGTAGGCCAAAGATACGGGAAGAAGCTAAAATTTCAAACATCCACCGTATCAGGACAATCGGAATTTACTCAGGATATAGTTAATGAGCCTGTAGTAATTTCTTATATTTATAAATGGTTAGTAAAACAGGATCTTACAGCCGGCAAACAATATAATCTACATATTTTTGAACCTTCAATGCTCCTGATGGGGTCTAAACTGGAGGATATAAAAGCCGATATTGAGATTATGGGAAGGGAAAAAATTGATCTATCTACCGGTAGTTATAACGCACACAAAATAAAGGTTAATTTTAATGATTCTGAATCAAATGTATGGATTTCTGATAAAGGGGAGCTTCTTAGGGACCAATCTTCACTTGGACTCGTTGCGATAAAGGAAAATGAGGATTTATCTGGCTATCAAAATCTTGCAAGGGTTGATATTACAGAAAAAACTGCAATATCTGCATCTAAAACTATTGATAATCCAAGGAAACTTGATAGATTGGAGGTAAAGATTTCCGGCCTTAGTTCACTTAGTGATTTCAATCTTAATGATAATTACAGACAGTTCTTAAAGGATGATGTGCTCCTTATAAAGACTGAAAATATAGACTTATTTAAAGATTTAGATTCTATACCAAATAAACAATCCATTACAGAACACTACCTGAAACCTACAAACCTTATTCAGAGTGATGATGAAAATATTATACATCTTTCCAATAATATAGTAGGCAAGACCAAAAACCCGGTTGATAAGATAAGGCTAATTAATTCATGGGTGTATAACAGCCTGGATAAAAAACCAACCATCAGTATTCCCAATGCGCTTGATGTCCTGCGTACAAAAACGGGTGACTGCAATGAACACTCTGTACTTTTTGCTGCACTTTCAAGAGCTATAGATGTTCCAACAAAAATAATATTGGGTATTGTATACTTGGATGGTAAGTTTTATTACCATGCCTGGAACGAGGTATTTTTGGGTAATTGGGTTTCTGTGGATGCTACATTAAATCAGCTGCCTGTAGATGCTTCGCACATTAAGTTTTTAGAGGGTGATATAAGCAGAAGTTCGGAGATTATGAAACTAGTGGGTAAACTTAATTTACAGATAATAGATGCATCTTAAAATCTTATGAAAATAAATAGACTTGTTTTATCGGTACCGCTTATATTATTGATGCTTGCCTCGTGCTCAACAAAAGGAGTTCAGGTCTCACAAGTAAATGCCCGGGAAAAAGAGAAGCAACAAATAGATCTATCCAAGAGCAACTACCAGGCCTATTACCATTTTACACTTTCAAGACTGCACTTTTTCAGAAGAGATTTTAGAAAAGCGCTTAGTGAAGCAAGAATTGCCGAGCAGATAGATACCGAATCAGCACCGCTTAAATACAATCTTGCAATAGTTCTTATGACCCTGAACCGTTTTACTGAAGCATTAATTATGCTTGAAGAAAGCATTCAGCTAAATCCAGACTATGAACCCTCGCATAAAATACTCGGTAGGATCTACGCATCGTCCACAGACCCCGCAAAAAGGCGTGAAGCTTTGGAAAAACTAAATAAATCAGCCGAGTATGATCCTAAGGATTCAGAGACCCATATGTTTTTGGGAATAATTCAGTCCGAGCAAAAAAACTATGATCAGGCTATAGATCATTTCAAAAAATTTGTACAGCTTTCCCCAAGGGACGAGAGGGGTTACTATTTTTTGGGAAGGATTTATTTTCAGACAAACCAGCTTGAAAAAGCTGAAAAGAACTTCAGGCGTGCTGTTGATCTTAACCCCGACTATGTATCGGCCCTTATTGATCTTGCACTGATTTATGAAAAAAGAGGTAAGCTTACTGAATCGGAAGGGCTTTACAGGCATATGGTAAGCAAGTTTCCAAACAATATCAATGTGTTTATGCGTTATGGAAATTTCCTTTACAGAACAAACAGGAAATCAGATGCTTCAAAGCAATACGAGATAGCCGAGAAACTCGATACCGACAACACCGATTTAAAACTAAGGCTGGTACTGCTGTATATTGACAGTAAAAAATATGAAAAAGCCATTGAGGATCTTAAATTGATACTGCTTGGTGACCCTGAAAATGAAAGGGCTAAATATTATCTTGCACTAAGTTATGTAGAAACCGATAA
Source organism: Thermodesulfobacteriota bacterium (assembly GCA_041572575.1). GTDB lineage: Bacteria > Desulfobacterota_D > UBA1144 > Nemesobacterales > N074bin48 > N074bin48. The sequence continues at coordinate 9,776 of JBFFSH010000001.1, read as the reverse complement.
CTTCGAGCAGGCACTCGATTTACTTAATTCCATAAGTGCTGAATCAAAATTATATAACGATGTGCTTATACAAAAATCATATCTGTATGAGAAACAGGGAGATGTTGATAAGTCAATTGAAATAATAGAACAGGCATATGCATCGAATACTGATAATGAACCCATAGCCAATTATCTTGGAAATCTGTATAGGAAAAATAAAGAATACAAAAAAGCTATATTACATTATAAAGATTATCTGGAAAATCATCCAGATAGTGAAGAAATAGTTTATTCGCTGGGTGTTACATACTATCTTGGCGGAGAAGAACAGAAATCCATTTCTACTATGAAAGAAATAATCAAGAATAATCCGGAGCACGTTGATGCGCTTAATTTCGTAGGTTATTCATATGCCGAGATGGGAAAGAATCTTGACGAGGCAGAGATGCTCGTAAAAAAGGCTCTGGAGCTTTCACCTAATAAAGGATACATAATAGACAGTCTTGGTTGGATTTACTATAAAAAAGGTAAGCTGAATAAAGCGCTGGAGCTATTGCTTACGGCTGCAAGGCTTACATCAAACGACCCTGAGGTTATGGAGCACATCGGCGATGTATATACCGATAAGGGCGAGCTTATTAAGGCTTTGGATTACTATAAGAAGGGGTTTGAAATAGCAGACGGTGTAAATGAAGAAATTGCGGACAAACTAAAAACCAAGGTAGAGCGTACTGAGCTTAAAATTAATGAACTCAAAGCCAATAAAGCAATATAGAATTTCTTATCTGTTTATTCTAGTATTTATCATTTCTATTTTTTCCTGCGCCAAGCCGGGTCCTGTAATAATAGATACCGGTATAAATGAATTTGCAAAGCTGGACATTTCTGAAATCTTATCACTTCTAAAAGAACAGGAAGAGAAAATATATTCTGTTAGGGGGCTAGCGCTTGCAAGACTGAAATCGCCGAGGGATAAAGTATCTTTTAAGCAGGTTACTATTGTACAGGCTCCTGATAAATTACGGCTTGAAGCTTTGGCACCTTTGGGAAGAACAGAGCTTGCTGTAATCTCAGATGGCAATAAAGTGTTACTCCGATTTCCAAAGGATGATGTATTATACAATCAGATTGAAGCATTTAATTTTTCAGTATTTTATCCCAATATTCCTGTTCCTATAAATATATATCACCTTTCTAATTTTGCACTGGGAAGGCTTCCTGTCGATCTCTTTGAAGGTGAATATGATGTTGAGGTAAACGGGCAGGATAACGAATTAATCCTTAATTCTACAAGCTCAGATGATATGCTCTGGGTTGATTTTCGTTCTTTAAGGATAACCAAGGCTTCATTCATGCTCGAGGATAATCAAAAGGTTGTTGTACAATATGATGATTTTATTCCTCTGGAAGAAGGTTATTTTCCAAAGGAGATTGAGCTCAATATGACTGATTATTCAATCTACATAAAATATGATCCGGATGTTGAGATAAATCAGAATATCAGGCAAAGTCTTTTCGAAATTGACTCATAGAAAATAATAAATCTGCTGTTGGTAAGAATTAGATAATTGCAAAAGAATATTCAGCTTTCAAAAACTTTTACTATTAAGAATAAATTGGGCCTGCATGCGCGCGCTGCTGCTACTCTTGTAAAGACCACAAGTCAGTTCGAATCAGATATTAAAATCATAAAAGACGGGATAGAGGCAGATGCAAAGAGTATACTCGGCATACTCTCATTTGCAGCTTCTAAAGGCACACATATCACCATTTTAACAGAAGGTGAGGATGCAGAGGCTGCTATGCAAACTATTGAAGAACTCATTGAATCTGGTTTTGGTGAAGGCATCTAGCAATTTTGATTTTTCCATTCCATACACAAATTCTCAGCTGCTTCATTCCACTTCTGATATTGAAATTCGAACCCTCTATCCTGAAGAATCTTTGGCACAACATATCTGCTTTTAAGCACAAGCTCTGATTCAGTTCTTAAAAAGAAAGTACCTATTTCTATCATAAGTTTTGATGCAGGAAGACCAATTCTGATACCCCAGGCTTTTCTAAGCTCTTTCATGAATTCACTATTCGGCAGTGGATTTGGAGAGCAGATATTAATCATATCCGATATATCTTCATTCTCAATTATCCAGTAGATGGCGTTTATGAAATCTTTATAATGAACCCATGACATCATTTGCCTGCCGCTTGCTACTTTGCCTCCAAGACCAAACCTCACCAGTTGGAGTATGGTATCGAAAATTCCTCCTCTGTCGGGGCTAAGTATAATAGCAGATCGTAGTTTTACTTTGCGTGTGTTGGGTGTATCTGCCTCATCGAGGATTTTCTCCCATGCGGTTGCAACATCTATACTAAACTTCCATGTATCAGGAGTGTGTGGTTCATTTCCTCCAATCACACCTGTGAACTCATCATTCGGTCTATCATAACTGTCTTCATAAATGGTTGCAGTGCTTGCCTGTAGCCATACCCTGGGTGGATTCTTACAGTTGGCAATTGCCTTGCCGATTACACGGGTGGAATCAACACGGGAATTCATTATCAGGTCACGATTTTCCTTGTTATATCTACAGTTTACGCTTCTGCCGGCCATGTTAATTACAACATCGGCATCTTCTAGCTCTTCAGCCAATTTGCCCAGAGTTTTCCCATCCCATCTAACTGTGCGCCATTCACAAAGTTCAGGATTACGACTAAGTATGGTGACATCGTGTCCGTCTTTTATAAACGCTCTTGCAAGCAGAGTACCCACCTGACCAGAGCCTCCGGGGATTATGATTTTCATTTTTCTTTCCTCAAATTTATGTAAATGCCACAAGCCCGTATGTTATTGTCAGATACATAAACGCCAGGGTTAGTGCGTTGTATCCAAACTTCATAGCACCGGTTTTAAGAAACTCCGGAGTCTTAAAAATGAAGAACTGTATGAAAAGACGCGCACCCCAGAATACGGAAATAAAACCGCAGACATATTTTCCTGTTGCGTTCCCGTCGGTGAGAAGGTCTGTTTTAAAAAGAGAAAACAACGCTATGCTTGCGACAATGAGAAAGATAAAAAACCCGTATGTCCAGACAAGGCTCTTGAAAAACGGATCACTGCCCTCAAGATTCCTTTTCCAATCTGTTACCTTTGGCACTAGCGAGGCTGTGACCAATATTAATAGCTGAATTAAACCTGCTGCTAAGACCAGATTGTTTAGAGTAAACATACTAAACACCCCCTATAGAATTTATTTGATATAAAAACGGAATAATTACTCTTTGAATGAAAACGTTATGGAACAAAAGATTTATGGGGCCGAAAACAAAAATGAGTGTGTATATGCGGCCTCTCCATTTATTCTCTAAACCTAAAATCTTTCCCAGAGCTGATTTTTCTATGAGCACACCCACAGTCTGAATAATGAAATACAGTGTCGGCAGGCCATAGCCTCCGTTTGCAGGAAATGAGATTACTAACTCGTGTACGAGGCCTGAGACTATGAATACAAGTATTGCTGCATACCTAACTCCGATTACTGGTGAAAGCGGCCTTAATATGTAGGTTCTGGATAAGTCTCTGTATGCAAGGTTCCACCTATTGCTCCAAAAATCTGTAAGTGAAACAGAGCAGAACGGGTAATTTATAATTGGTTTTACATTTACGCCAAGTTTATTCCAGATGAGTGCAAGCAGGTGAAACGATCCGAAATGAATAATAAGCCCAAGACCAGCAAGCCCTGTCCAGCCGCCCAGGAAATGACTATAAGGATAAACCTGCTCTGCAACTACATAAACCAAAAACAGGCCGGTTAGTAGTTTAATTAATGCTTCAAGCCATATTTTATGACTAATAAAAGGTATTTTGGTTCCTGAGAGAAAACTCCTGGCGTCCATTCCAACCCAGAAAAAAAGGTATAAGACTGCTCTTAGCCTACTTGCATTTGGAATCACGTTCAGAGCATCAATGAGAGTGATCCATTTGCATGAAAAAAATATTGCAAAGGCAAAGATCCACATAAACTGCCATTCGTTTACGTAGGGTTTTGTAATAAGCCCTAAAGTTACAAAAACAGATGCTGGCAGGAATTTATATAGATTGTTTATTTTGTTATATTCAGTCATTTCTGTAATCACCGAAATTACAAGTTAAAAAATATATTTGAATTTATTCTATGTTACTTTTCCAAGCACCTTCTTTACTCCGCTTCCAAGTTTTATAAGTCTTTTTACGTTATCTGTAGACATGGTGCTCATCTGATCATACCATGCCGTAATCTGCTCAAAGTAATCCAGCATCTCAGTTAGTTTCTGATTAGCATATTCGTCACCTTGTGTTTTATTTCCTGAGTCCATTACACACTCTCTTAAAATTGTAAGGGTAGGGTCTATCTCACGCTTCTTTCTTTCATCAAGTACTCTTCTTGCCATCTCCCAAACGTCTTTTTCCGATTCAAAGTAATCCTTTCTGTCTCCAAATTCATGTATTACTCGCACAACTCCCCAGCTCTGAAGCTCCTTAAGGCTTGTGCTCACGTTTGATCTGGCAATAGAAAGAGTCTCGGCAATTTCCTCTGCATTAAGCGCTTTGGGAGATAAGTATAACAGTGCATGTATCTGCGCCACTGTCCTGTTAATTCCCCACCGGGTTCCAAGCTCACCCCAATGCAGTATAAATTTTTTCATTACCGGAGTCATAGATTTTATTTCCATATTTACTTATTTGTTCTCATATTTCTGTATGTACAGAAAATACAGGAAATTGGATTTGATGTCAAGAAGTTTTTGATAACCAACTAAATAAGTTGTCTAATTTATATAAAAGGTGGATAATAGTATAAATAATATTGATCCTTATAAATGGGGGCAAGATGACTAAAAAATATATTATGTTTTTAGTTGTATTTACTATAACATTTGGTTTCAGTTCTGTTTTAAGAGCAGATGAGAAAAAAGATAAGCTAGTCGATGAACTATATACAAAATCAGGGTTTAAAGAACAGTTACACAATCTACCCGAAGTGTTTAATCTTAGTCTTAATGAGGAATTAGCATCTATAGATAAACCTCAGGGTATGCTGAAAGATTATTATGAAAATATTGATAGACTTTTGTTTAAGGCTTTTGATGTGTCAACATTAGATGCTGAAGCTAAATCTCACTTAAATAAAAATATTAATGTTGAGGATATAGGTTTTTTATTGCATTGGCTTGAAACCCCGGTTGGTAAAAAAGCTTCTAAACTTGAGGTTAGGGCATCAAGAGCTGAGAATGTTAAAGAATTTACCAAGTATATTAAAAATTTACAATCTAATCCGATTCCAGAGCCAAGGGTTAAGTTATTAGAAGAGCTTGAAAGTCATTTGAATACACTGGATTTGAATGTGGAGATGTTGATGAATATACAATTAGCTACTGCTGTGGCCATGATTTATTCTATGTCTTCGGATAATCATCAAGAAATTTCTGACATACAGAAAAAAATAGAAGGTACGAGACTATTTCTTCAAGCTGCTATAGAACCTTTAATTATAGGTTCATTGGATTTTATATATCATGATCTGAATGATGATGAACTAAGAATTTTGATTGATTTCTACAAAAAAGAGAAGGCAAAAAATGCTAATAAAGTTTTTAGCGATGCATTTATAAAAGCTGTTACTAAAGCTAGCTATGATTTCGGACAGCGATCCGCTGAGTTTATTCAGAATCGTCTAAAACAAGAAAAGACTTAAAGAATTATTTATAGAGACTAAGATTAAGTCTCTAAATATATAATCTTTATTTAACATCTCTAATTTTTTGTGTAATTCTTAACAGATATGTTAATTCAAAAACTAAACACAAAAAATTATAAAGACAAAATATCGAAGCTAAGGGCGGATAATTCGCATAATGATCCGAAGCTTGAGGAATCGGTTCGTAAAATTGTCGAAGACGTAAGAACAAACGGGGATAAGGCTCTTTTTAAATACACAAAAAAGTTTGATAAGTTTTCGCTTAATGCAAAGAATATTAAGGTTTCTAAAAAAGAGATAACTGATGCTGAAAAGCGTTTGTCTAATAGGATTAAATCCGATCTGAGAAAAGCTGCTGCAAGAGTAAAGTCATATCACAACACCAAAAAACCTGAAAAATACATATATAAAGACAGTCTTGGAAATGAGCTTGGCTGGCTCATAACGGCCATAGAGCGCGTGGGGATTTATGTGCCGGGTGGAAAAGCGGCATATCCTTCCACATTGCTCATGACTGCAATAGCCGCGAGGGTGGCCGGAGTTAAGGAGATAGTGCTCGTAACACCATGCCCGAAAGGGCATCTTAATGATGAGGTTCTTTATGCGGCCAAAATTTCAGGCGTTGATGCTATTTATAAAGTCGGCGGCGCGCAGGCAGTGGCGGCACTTGCCTATGGTACGGACATTGTTCCCAAAGTGGATAAGATTGTAGGTCCCGGAAATATTTTTGTGGCAATCGCAAAGAAACTTGTATTCGGCGTTGTCGACATAGACATGATTGCCGGCCCGAGCGAAGTTCTTATTATTGCTGACGGAAGCTGCTCACCTGATTGGGTGGCGGCGGACCTCCTTGCCCAGGCAGAGCATGACGAGATGGCGGTTCCTTGCTGTGTTACCACTTCTGCAAAATATGCCAGGGAAGTTAAGGCATCGGTTCTGGATCAGCTTAGCAGGCTTTCACGTAAAGATATTGCAGGAGAATCTGTAAAAAATTACGGCAGAATATTTGTGGTTAATAATCTCGATTTTGCAGTTGAAGTCTCAAACAATTTTGCACCTGAGCACCTGGAACTCTGCGTACAAAAACCAAAACAGCTTCTTTCGAAAATCACAAACGCTGGCGCGATATTTGTTGGAGCTACTTCAACCGAGGCCTTTGGGGATTATGTTGCAGGCCCAAGCCATGTGCTTCCCACAGGAGGGGCCGCAAGGTTTTCTTCGCCGCTCAGCGTGTATGATTATGTTAAAATGCCAAGTGTGATATCAATTTCTAAAAATGGATTTAATAAACTTAGCAAGTCAGTCATGAACCTTGCATACAGTGAAGGCCTTGAGGCTCATGCGCTCTCGGTTAAGACACGATTAGAAAAATAATTTCTAATTGATTGGAGAAGTAATTTGGACATCAAATGTTCATTTTGTGAAGAGTCATTTAAAGGACATTACCGAATTGTAACGAGGGGAAGCTATGCAATCTGTATCGATTGCGTATCAATTGTAAAAGAGATTTTTATAGAATTTGAGACAAGCGAGACATACGAAGGCGGCGGAGTTTGTTCAATTTGCGGCAAACATCACTCAGATTTCAATAAAGTTTTTAAAGGCAATAAAGTACATATATGTAATGCTTGTCTGGATGAAATAGAAGATGAGCTGGGCGAAATGAAAATGCAGGAAAAAGGAGAGATATCAGTGACTGAAACTAATAAGAGAGGCGATCTGTCATCAAGGGTTAGGTCTGATATTGCAGAGCTAAAGGCGTATTCTGTTCCTCACTATAAATGCAGTGTGAAGCTTGATGGAAACGAAAGCCCATTTGATCTGCCGTCTGATATTAGAGAAAAAGTACAGGATAAACTAAGCACAGTTCTGCTTAACAGATACCCAGACCCTGGCGCCGATGTTCTTAGGGCAAAGCTTGGTAATATGTCCGGCGTACAGCCAGATCAAATAGTTCTTGGCAACGGCTCTGATGAATTGATTGAAATGATTATCCGTGCTTTTGCCGGAGGCTCAGGCAAAGTTTTAATTCCCGTTCCTACATTTTCTATGTATAAGCTTTCTGCTGTAACACTTGGTTGTGAGGTTATAGGGGCTGAGCTTGATCGCAATTTTGATCTGGATTTGGATTTGTTTAGAAAACATATTGAGCAGGATGATCCGGATGTAATATTTCTAGCATCTCCAAATAATCCCACGGGCAACTGCTTTTCAAGAGAAAAGATTATCCAGATAATTGAATCAGCAACCGGCGTAGTAGTTGTGGATGAAGCATACTGTGATTTTTCAGGGGTTACTTTTCTAGATCAGCTCTCTGACTATCCCAATCTTATAATTTTAAGAACAATGTCCAAAATCGGATTTGCTTCACTGAGGCTTGGGATGTTGTATGCTTCGGCTGAAGTAACTAAAACAATAAACAAGATTCGCCTGCCTTATAATATTAATTCTCTAAGCCAGGCCGTTGCAGAAACGGTGCTTGAAAATAATGAGGCATTGAGGTCGAATATCTCTACTATTATTGCTGAGAGAAGAAGGGTGTTTGAGCGAATGAAGATCATCCCTGGCATAGAACTTTATGCATCCGATGCAAATTTTATACTTTTTAAAATCAACAACGCCGACAGAATCTACAAAGACCTAATAGAAAAAGATATACTTATAAGAAATTTCAACTCCCCGGGAAGGCTTGAAAACTGTATGAGAGTTACTATTGGTACAACAGAAGAAAACGATGCATTTTTAAAGGCTCTTACCGAAATATTGTCTTCCTGACTCACATTTTAGTTAGAGCAATAATTAATAATAAACAGGCCAATAAACAAGCAACCGTCCGTACATGGTTCCATCTTGTCCAGTTAGTAAGATAATCTGTCCAAAGATTAGCACCTTCATCACTTTCTGGATCAACCTTATCCAAAGCATTATTCATTGGTACATTCTTTACAATTGTTACAAGCATAGAACCAAGAAGATAAAACAGGTTTCCAGAAAGTAGGTAAAAATTTGCTGGCTGGTCAGATTTCCAGATGAGTGAAACAGCAATTATCAAACAAGTTATGGCCGTTCCCATAAACACAATAAAAAATATAGGGTTTAATATTACTCTGTTAATGGACTGCATTGCGGCAATACCCTGAGCAGGTTTAATACTGCCAAGGGCACTCATTACAGTGTTTGAAAATATAAAAAACAGTCCTGCCATAAGCCCACAGCCAATGGCTGAATAGAGTGTTAAAAAGAATAAAATATTATCCGACATGATTTATAGTCTCCAGCTATAAGATACCTGAACAGGAATTGTTTGATATGGATAATTAGCACTGCAGGATATTGAAGGTATGCTTTTAACTGCTTTAAAATATGTTGAGAAGTATAAGCTTTAAACTGAGTGTGTATATTATTATTAGATTCAGTTCACTTCTCTTCTAGGCACATAACTTTCTCTTACCTGGCTTAGCTTTTTAAAATATGGTAATAGAATTACTGAATACCCTCTTGCTTTTCGACGCTATCTCTAAGATTCGTATCGATTCTTATAATATGATTAGTTAGCCAATTTTCTGCAACATCATGTACTTCCATTACTAGAGATTCAGATGGGCCCTCAGTTTTTAATCTTTGCTGAAATCCATCGAAAGCATTCAGGAATTTAGTGTGAGCCTCTTTATTTTTATCTGCAAAAGGGCATTTATATTTTTTCATACATGCTTCTTCTATAGAAAAATGTAATTTCACATAACTACTCATGGATTTTATAAACACGCCAATAGTAGCAAGACCCTCACCCTTCTCAACTTTCTCTGATAATTTATTGATCTGTCTAAATATACTTTTATGATGATTATCTATATTTTCGAGTCCTCTACAGTAGTCGTCTTTCCATACTAACATCTATATAACCTCCAAATATATAACAAGGAGCTCGCATAGGACAGCAAAGTATACTAAGCTGAAACTATGCAAAAGAAGTTACTTAAGAATACAAAACTATCAAATAGTAAGATAAGCAAGCTAATACAAATGTTTGTATTGGAAGTGCCGGCATGTAAAGCGGCC